>NZ_JBEXAE010000007.1:0-133956 GCF_040566695.1 Sediminicola arcticus
ACAGTTATTTAAAGAAACGAACGGCCACCAAGAACAAGATGCACGGCGAAGAGGTTCTAGGGTTACCTTCAAAGTTTGTGTACCGTTCTTTAAGACGTAACCGTAAGCATCTGGACAAAGAGGTAAATAGTATTGAAGAGAAGCTACTTTCTTTGGTAAAACAAGAGCAACAACATCAGTTGACCTTACTTACCAGCATCCCCGGTATTGGAATCAGGACGGCTCTTTTTTTGATTGTCTGTACAGATGGTTTCAAGAAATTCGAGAGTGCATCCCAACTATGCAGCTATGTTGGTATAACACCAACAATACGTGAATCGGGCAGTAGTGTCAGGGTGCGTAGCAGGATCAATAAGGTAGGAAACAAAAAGCTGAGGAATCTATTGTTCCAGTGTTCGTTCAATGCCTGTAAACATAACAATGCTTGTAAAGGGGTATATGAGCGAATCGTGAACAAAGGGAAAAGCAAGAAATTGGCATTGATAGCAGTAGCCAACAAACTACTTAACCAGTCTTTTGCTGTTGCAAAACCTGGTAGACCATATGATGACACTTATGTTTCAATATTGCCTAGATAAATATGAAGATAGATCGAATAAAAAAAGCTCAAAGAATCAGATTTTAGCATCTTTGAGCCTAGAATAGTAAGGAAGAATTTACTTGTTTTTTACCTCAGTTCTTTGTTGTGCTTTCGTTATTTTTAGTTTCACCTTTAAGTGTATCTGGTATAAAACCATACTATTTCCTCAAACTCCATATTTCATTGATTGGGTCTCCCTTGCTAGAGAAACCTGAGTGGTGCCACTTACCATCAATCAGTTTATAATTAAATTTTAAGCTAAGCCCAACTTTGGAAAAGTCTCTTGAAAAGAATTCGATGTTCTCGGTGTATTCATCATTCATTGTTGTATACGTCCCCCCACCTGTAGCCATAAATTGTTTTGTTTCTGTGTCGTAAGCTATCCATTGAAATCGAGTTCCAGATAAAATTTTCATCGTTTTTCTTGGTCTACTTGTCTCTCGTAATTGAGTTTTACCTTCACTTATTCTGCCAGACATTAACCAGGCTCCTTGTAATTCGCCTGGAGTACCATTATCAATTTTTGTAAATTTCTGTCCACTCCCTACAATTTCCAACGTACTAGTATTGACTTTTACTTTAAAACTAACTTCAGTACCGACCCGTTCAGAATTATCCGTATGAAATTCTACTTTTTCCGTCATAATATCTTCATCTAATTTCCATGTTCCACCATTGGAGTGTATAAATTCTCCAGTAGTTGCATTATATACGGTTAACACTTGATAGCCATAAGCAAAAATAACAACGCTTTTTAAATTGTCTCCATTTTCAGAGGTTGCAAACGTTTCCCAAGCACCAATAACACTTTGGGCTTTGCTTGTAAATGATAACAAAGTACAAACGATACATACAATCATTTTTTTCATCCCTTTGGTATTTTATTAATTATAGACAACACAACAATAATAATGACTAACGGTTTGTGAATGAAACGCAGCGTGTAAAAAGATACTACATTTTTGGTTTATGACAGAGCTATCCCAAAGCTTAGGGCTTATACATTATCTTTTCATCTTTAAGCCCACCATCCCGATAATTATCGGGATGGTGGGCTTGGCTAAAAGCGCTAAACTTATGCCATTAATAAAACAGAAATTTCTGGCTTTCCTCAAAGCCTTCTTTATTTTTTATCAAAATACCTTTTTACATTAGCTTCTAATACATTATTTAGAGAATCTAAATAATGTATTAGTTCTTTTGGTCATCTCCTGGTCTAGGGGACTTGAATACGTCTATTCCCTCTTTTCTATGCTCCACCACTTGTTCATTGATAAATTCACGGAACTCACTATTGCTCTGACCATCCTGTTTGGAGAATTCAGCTACTGTCTTGGTTATTCCTCTTGACTTGGTATTCAAATATGTTGTACTCATATGTTATTTTTTTAATTGTTCATATAGAGAATACAGGTTTAATATTGAAAGGTTATTAATACTATCTTAAAACTCAGAGATTAACTTAACCATTAGCATACTCGTTTAAGGCTTTTACTAGTAGATTCAATTCTTCAAAACTAGTAGAGATGGCAAATGAGACACGTATGACATTAATGCTGTTTTCATAAATACCTCTAAAGCGTAACTTCTTTTTTTAAGTATTTAAAGCCTTTATTCAGAATCCGTCAACGTTACAGCAGCCTTGACTATAATTTTGTTGTGCCGACATTTGCACGGCACTGGGACAAGCTCGTGCGCTGTTAGAATAGACTTTATCACCTATGAATTCTTGCCGTTTAGTGGTTTTTATTTTAGTTTTTCACATACTGCCACAAGAAATATTAGCCCTTTTTGTGCTTTCGTTATTTTTTCAAGGTTCTTAATTCACTATCTATAGATTTATTTAAACCCTCAATTTTCTCAAACAATTGCTTGTAAAAGCTAACCTTAACTGAATTGATAAAGAGACTTTCCGCCAATAAAATCTTGAATTCTTCATCTTTCTTTAATGTTTCCACATTTTTAATTTTGAAATTATATCTATCAAATTCTTGCTGCCAAGTATCAATTCCAGAACCTAATTGGATTTTTGTTTTTTTAGGGATAACTGCGAAGTGCTTTCTAAAAAAGGTGAATTTATCATCATAGGTGTTAGAAAAAGCGTGATTATTTTCTAACTCTTTAAGTGCTGAAACATAAAAGTCATAGAAACGTGTGATTTCTTTAAAAGATTATTGTTTGTTATTAATCCGATATCATTGTTCTGTAGGTTGTTGAATGATGCATTATGAAATAATGTAAGTAGGTCAATGCCTAATGCATCATTAAAGCTAATACTATCTGTAGGTTTAATACTTTCATCAAGTAAAAAATCAAGTAAATGTTGTTCGTTAGTAATTACGACTTTAATATATTGCAAATTCAGCGCACAATCCACTTTGTCAGCTAAAATGTCCTCTTTAATATTTTCAAGAATGGTTATCTCAAATTGTTGCTTTTTGTGATTTTCACTATTATTATTTATTTGCAACGCTATCAAAATTCCAATTACCACAAGAATTATTTCGCCAATTGCATAAATCAAATATTTACTGAATTTATTTTCAGTCAGTAAATTTTGTCTAATTTTTCTAAAAAATTTTATCATTTGGTTATTGTTTGGTCCCGATAGCTATCGGGATGAAGCATAACAGTTAGATTTAGAATCCGTGGTTAAGACTCGGCGTTAATTAAATAGGGCTGGGGTTGGTGCCGGATTAAATGTACGAAAACTTGTGAATTGCACTAAATATGCTAAAAAATGAATTTTAGTCTTTTTTAAAAGACGTTTTTTATTTAGTGGTTTGTTAGTTTTATAGTTTGGTTTATACCAATAGCGTGTTTATGAAGAATAAAGAAAATAGAACTGAAAGAATAAAGAATCCTTGGCCAACTAAAGATACTATGGAACAGGTATATGAAATGAAGCTTTGGGGTAGGGGCAAAACAGACTTTTATTCAGGTTCAGGATCGCATAATCCTGAGATTGTAAATCCATATATAAGTGTATTAACATCATTTTTAACATCCTTTAAAATACCTCTTACGGTATGTGATTTAGGTTGTGGTGATTTTAATGTAGGAAAAGAATTGGTAGAGTATACCAAGAAGTATGTTGCGGGAGATATAGTAAAAGGCCTTATAGAGAATAATAAAAAAAAATTTAAAGAAGATAATTTGGAATTCCTTTGTTTGGACATCGCAGTAGATGATTTGCCATCCGGAGATTGCGCTTTACTAAGACAAGTATTACAACATTTATCGAATGCCGAAGTGCAGCGTATATTGAGTAAGGTAACTGATTATAAATATGTTATTTTAACAGAACATATACCTGAAGGAGATTTTATCCCCAATAAAGATATTATTTCAGGACAAGGAATTAGACTAAAAAAGCTAAGTGGTTTAAACGTATTAGCCCCACCATTTAATTTTAAAGTAAAAGAAGAAAAAAAATTATTGACTGTTCGTTTGATTGATTGCAAAGGGGTTATTGTAACTACTTGTTATAAAATGTTTTGATGCGTTGGCTGCATTCAAATCGTGCTAGAGAATCATGTCTGACTAATGCGCGAAAAACCCAATTATCTTGTCTGAAATCTGTGTTTGAGAGCTTTTCAAATCTATTGAAAGTTGGGAGGTCTTAATTTTAAAAGGTATAAGAAACTCATAAAACAAAATTTCGCCAAGATGTGCATTTGCTTTTTTCTAAAAAAGTCTAAAACTGAATGCCCTTTACGGAAAAATCATAAAGGGCATTCAGTTTGGAACAAAGAAGAGTATGACTAATTAAAATCTATTGTACTGTTACGTTAAAGGTTGCTGCAATATCTGTTTCTCCACCTGCATCTCCCAAACCAGTATTTGGTTTAGAAGGTTCGTGGCGAAGTGTAATCGTTAATGTGCCTGAGCTCACCGTACCCGCAGTAAGCGTTAATTCTGTCCCCAAGTTATTCCCATCGGTATCAAAGTTGCTATAGGCCGTTATAACGTCTAGTCCGCCACCAATCGTATAGAAAAATTGGTGGTCCAAACTTTCTTCTTCTACTTCTTCGGTAATATTTTCTGATGGATTCACAGTTTCGTTAAGCAGTACAATAGTACCGTTATAGGTAACACCTGCTGTCAATGCGCCCGAAACTGTTACAACAGGTGAGTTCGGACCATCTCCATCTAAATCACGAGTCTGTAAGGTAATGGGTGTTGTGCCTCCATTGGGCACAAGGGTTAACGTTAAAGTGGTAATCACTTCTTCTTCGTTTACCGGCTCTGGGGTATCATTGTCATTTGAACACGATACAAATAGTAATGTTCCAAAAATTGCAGTTGCTAAAAATTTTACTTTTTTCATTTGTTTTTTTTTAAAATTAATAATTGAGTTTGAGATTTAATGAAAAGTTTCTACCTAAGTCGTCTGCATAATAGCGCAGACGGTTTAGGTAATTTCGGTAGGAAGTGTTTAATAAATTGGTGATTCCAAAACCTACAGTGACTGTTGATTTTTGTGAGGCTTTGAAATCAATGCTCGAATTAAAGCTGAGTAAATGGTATGCATCAGGCGGTGTACTCACGTCAACAATTTCTGTTGTTTCGGTCTCTGGGATAAACACTTCAAAATTATTGTTGGGAAATTCATTTTGGCGAAATACATATTCGCTCTGCAATGCCAACCTTAGGTTTTTGAATTCCGGATTTTGATATACAATTTCATTCTTTGTATTTACGGGTGGCATACTTATCAAAGGTTTTTCCCGTGAACGATCGTAACCTTTTACGAGTGAAAACTGATGATTAAAACGGAGATTTTTCGCAAAGGTGTACGAAGCATCAAAATCTACTCCTAACAATTGTGCATCGGACTGTCTGTATTCCCAAACTTGAAAACTGCCCCGAACCGTTTGTTGGATTTCTGTAGGTTCAATAATTATAAAGTCCTTAATAGTGTTTATGAAAGGACTTATTGAAAAGCTGAAATTTTTATTTTCTCGCTGAAAAGTTAGTGATATTTTATGTCCAACCTCTGAATTGAAACGTAGATCGCCCAGTTCTATACGGGAAGCAGAATGGTGCAAGCCTTCGCTAAAAAGTTCGGAAGGATTGGGCGCACGGGATGCCAATGAATAATTGAAAAATAAGGTATACTCCTCGCCAAAAGAATATGTGGCTCCTAAAGTTGCGGAAGCGTTATAAAAATTCAGTTGTGGATTGGTCAAAATCTGATTGTCCAATGCTTCCACTACAATTTCAGGGAAGAGCCCATCATAATTGCGGGATTCCCAAAACGAGGTGCGATAGAATTTAAAAACGTTCATATAGGTATAATCAAATCTCCCACCTGCTTCCACAAGCAGTTTGTCATTCAATCGGTAATCCGCTATGACATAAATTCCCAAATCGTATTTGTCATAATCAGGTATCAGCCTACGCACACCAGTATTTGGGTTTGCAAAGTTATTTTGATATCGTACCATTAAACCAGTCTTTAGGCTTATTGCATCACTCAAATAGGAATCCAAATCCAACATCAGCGTATGCGTGTCCAGTTTCAAATCCAACGAGGCATTATCCTTATCTGCACCGCGCCTGATATCGAATTCCAAGCGGTTGTTACGCTGAAAGTCATATTGCAGGCTCAATTTCCCAAAGTCATCAAATCTTTTGAAGCCTTTTATTCGGCTTAAATGGTGCGTTACATCTTGTTTTGGGGAGTTGATTTGATATGTAAAATCATTAATGATTAGTGGTCTGTCGCTATTTATTGCCCTAATTTGGTCTTGTGCACCGCCCAAATGAGATGCTCTTAAAATGCCGATTTCATTTTTAAAGAGTGAATAATAGGCCTCGATGCCATAATTGACCCGATTAAGTCCAACGTGCAAAGAAGCGTTGCGTTCAAAAATCCCTGTATTGCTTAATATATAATCTGGTGCTTCAAAATCGCCAAAACGTTTTACTGTTCCTTGTACGTTTGCATACCAGCCACTTTGATAGCTTTTGGTAAATTGGGAAGTCAGGGAAGTACCTCGACCATTGCTTGTTCCTGTGAATAAGGTTTTTCCGTAAAGGCTATCTTTAACGGGAACTTTTAAAGCTTCGGCTACAATGACCCCGCCCATAGCATCACCACTGTATTGCAATGCGCCTGCGCCTTTTATCAAGGTAAGGTTGCCTGCGGAATTGATATCAATATTTGGGGCGTGTTCTGCTCCCCATTCTTGGTCTTCCATCCGAACGCCATTATTTATAATAACCACACGACTACTATGAAGGCCATTAATCAAAGGTTTTACAACGGTATTTCCCGTATTGAGGGAAGAAACTCCGCTCAAACTTTTAAGGGCATCACCGATCGTACCGCTACTAAAACGTTCCAATTCTTCCTTTGAGATAGTGTTTTCAAGAATTGTTTTGGACTTGTTGCTGTAGGCTTTTGCGGTGATAGTAATTTCGTTAAGTTCTTCCAAATGGTGTTCCAGCTTAAAAGTCTTGGTGGTGTTACCTGATATTTTAATCGTGAAACCTTTGGTTAAGCAGAATGGGTGTGACACCTGTAAGGAATAAGTGTCATTACAAAGGTTTGAAATGGTAAACTTTCCATCGAGGTCTGTCTGCACAGCTTGTTCAGAACCTGCAACAATAAGTGTTGCACCTGCAAGTAAAGACCCATCGTGAAGGTCCATTACCGTGCCGAATAGTGTGTTGTTACAATTTTGTGATATAGAGGGAACACTGCTTAATAGCAGCACCAATAACATATACCTGCGCATATAAATTCTTAATTAACATAATAATAAATATCTTTTTGTTTATTAAGAAAAAATAGGGGGGGCGCGTAGCTGTGTATTGGTTATTTTAAAGGAATGATATTGTAAGTAAGCAAAGTTTGCTTCAATATTTACAGGAATTTTTGGTTGTACTAAATTAGGGAGTTCGGCTATATCGTAAATAAAAGATGCCAAATGAAAACTACAAATCTCACACTTCACAACGGATTTATGTAGGTGTGTAGTCTGTTCTGTGCAAGCAATGTATTCGTGCCCTTCAGACATATGAATAAACTGAATGGCAGAAGGCAACATTAAAGCTACAAAGAGCAATAATGCGGCTATATTTTTGCCAATCTGTTTTTTATAATCCATTGTTTTCTGTGACACGTAAAACGCTAAAATAAAGAATTATTCTTGGATAAGAGTAAAAATATTTCAGGAATAAATGTGCTGTTTGCGTGGTGGCGTTTTTCAGCGTGGGTTTTTAATGGTGGCTAGGAATTTTTTTAAGCTTGTGGCTTACGGTTCAACTATGAGTAATGCAGAAGCGAGGGAATGTTTTTGTTTCCGTATTGGCGCTTAGCCATAGCTTTTTATTTGTTTTTTAGTTTTTTTGTTGCAAGAGCATTCCCGACACTTCGGGACTAAAGATTTGGCGCACTTTGTTAATAGTTTTTAACTTTGGATTAAGAACTAAAACCCGTATTAATTTTAGTCATTGTGAGCGGCTTTGTTTTATTTTGGGCATTATCATTTCAATCCTTTTTAAGTAGTTATGGGTTGCAATAGTCGCAAAACGTAGGGTCTTCGGTTGTTTTTTTATGAGGATACATTTCTTCTTTTTTGAAATCGCATTTTTGACAGAAGTAAATGAAACTCAACGTAGAGTTGGTAGGTGAACCACATAAACTACATTCTAATCCCTTTTTTACATCTGTAACTCCAAAACCCGGAATATTGCAATGGGGGCAGCAAGAATTTACCTTGTCAACTAATTTTTTGGCAGCATTTTCAATTACAGTCATTCGGGTAGGGTTATACATTGCCCTCATATCAGTTTCTACATAAATAGAATTAGACTCGTCAAGCAGTTTTTTAAAGGCTTTTTTTAATAGGGTTGTATCTGTAATCCCCTTAATTATGTCAGTATTGTCTTTCTCTGATTTACGAAGTATAAGTCCATGAGATGGAAATTTAACAGATTCAGCAAAGTCTAAAAGGTCTTTTTCAGTTTCAATTACTTTACCACCAAAATTGGTTTCTATACTTAATTCTCTTGTGATTATTTCTAGGTTGTTTTTTTTGTCGATGAATATTAAAAACTCATCATCTGCACTTGCAAAAAATATTGAAGGATGGGCACCAAAGGAGCCCTCACTTGCTACTCCCAAATCACAGTTGCTTGCTTCCATAGCTAAAAGACATTTTTTTCTAGCGGTTGCAATTGGGTCAAGCTCTCTTTCAATTTCTCCTGAAAATGTCCCTAAAATATCAGTATCAAAATTTTCATTTGTAAAGCAAGTTACTCCAAGATTTTTTTCTAGTAGGGGAGCAATTACTTTTTCTTTTTTATGTTTAGTAGCAATTATTAGCTTTCTATTTTCAAATAATGAAGTGCCCATATAATTTATAGTAATTATTTTGTAGCTCTTTCTAGTCTATCGTTAATGGATTTGCCTAAGCCAACATCTGGAAATCTTTGTGCAACTATCATATCCAAATTTAAATCGTCCAGAGTGTGAAGTGCACTGTATAACTTAGATGCAGCTTCTTTTAAATCTCCAGACTTTGATAAAATTTCTACGTGTTTAATATTTGAAGCGTTCATATTTTCTGTAAAGCTTACGACACCAATTGTTTTATCACCATTGCTCTTTATAAATTTTTTAATATCGTTTACAAGGTATGTTTTTGTTTTGGGAGCGTAGTGTTTGGCTAGCATGCCCGGTGCATCGGGTGCTTTTTCTTTCTTGTTTTTAACCTTAATTTTTCCTATAACATTTTCAATTTCTTCTATAGCGATAGCTCCTAGCCTGTAGAGCACTGGTTCATTATTTTCAAATCCAATGATGGTAGATTCTAATCCGTTCTTACATTCTCCACCTTCAAGTACCATTTTTATGGAATTCTTAAAATAGCTTTCAACGTGCAATGAATTAGTTGGACTAATTCGATTAAACGGATTAGCACTAGGTGCAGCTAGTGGAAACGATAATTCTTTTAACAACTTTAAAGTTATAGGATGATTCGGGATTCTCACAGCAACGGTGTCTTTACCTGCTGTTATAACATCTGGAATGTTAGATTTCTTCTTTAAAATTAAGGTTAACGAACCAGGCCAAAAAGCATCTGCAAGTAATTGTGCTTTAATAGGAAACTCGCTTGCTATTTCGTCTAATTGTTCAATGGAGTGAAGATGCACTATTAAGGGATTGAACAACGGCCTTTGTTTTACTTCAAATATTTTACGAATGGCTTTGTCACTATAAATATTTCCTGCCAATCCATAAACAGTCTCGGTAGGTATTGCTACTACATCTTCATTGTTTAAGATTTCAACTGCCCTGCCAATGTCATTCGAAATTATAGTCATAGTTGAGGCTAGTTATTGGTGAATTCAATAGGCATTCCAAAGCTATCTTCGTGAAATAGACCATTGTCATAGACTAAATTTCCATTTACAAAGGTCTGTTTGATTGCTGTCTGAAATTTAGTTCCTTCTAATGGAGACCATCCACATTTGTACAAAAGGTTGTCTTTAGCAACTGTCCATTGGCTGTTCAAATCCACCAAGGCTAGATCTGCGTAATAACCTTCTCTGATAAACCCTCTGTCTGTCATACGATACAGAATGGCAGGATTATGACACATTTTCTGAACTATTTTTTCTAATGAAATAAGGTCTTGTTTGTAGAACTCTAGCATACAGTTGAGAGTGTGCTGCACCATTGGTGCTCCTGACATAGACTGAAAATAAGGTTTTTGCTTTTCCTCAAGAGTATGTGGTGCGTGGTCGGTTGTGATAATATCTATTCTGTCATCAAGCAGCGCCTTTAATAGGCCTTGTTTGTCTTGTTCCGTTTTTATAGCTGGATTCCACTTAATGAGCATTCCCAGTCGTTCATAGTCTTTGTCTGAAAACCATAAATGATGTACCGAAACTTCAGTTGTTATTTTTTTCTTTTGTAAAGGAATGTTATTCTGAAATAGGTGTGTTTCTGCCTCAGTCGTTAAGTGTAGAATATGAAGTCTTGCGTTATGTTTTCGAGCCAAATTAATCGCACGTTTTGTTGCTTCATAGCAGCCTTCAGTACTCCTAATAATTGGATGAAACTTTGCGGGAATATCCTCTCCATATTTTTCTCTAAAAGCCTGTTCGTTAGCTTCTACGATTTCTTCTTTTTCGGAATGAATGGCTATAATGGATTTGCAGTTGGCAAATAGTTTTTCCATGGTATCTGGATTATCTGCAAGTAGATTTCCTTTTTTTGTAAAATAAAGTCCATCATCAGAAACTCCAATGAATTGGCTTGTATCTGTTTTTAAAACATCATCAAGATTATCTCCATTTACTCCAAGGAAGAACGAATAGTTTGCTAAAGATTTTTTAGATGCAATCTCATATTTTTCATTTAGGCTTTTAACGGTTAAAATATTTGGAACTGTATTGGGCATATCAATAAAGGAAGTTACGCCACCTGCTATGGCAGCTTTGCTTTCGGTATATAAATCGCCTTTGTGTGTAAGTCCTGGGTCTCTAAAATGAACTTGTCCGTCAATAATTCCTGGGAATAGGTGTTTGCCCGTTCCGTCAATTACTTTGTAATTTGGTTCAATGTCAATTTTTCCAATTTGATAGATACGTCCATTAGACAATAAAATATCTGCAACAAAGGATCTCCCTTCATTTACAATAGTAGAATTCTTAATTAAAATACTCTGATTCATTATTCATTTTCTGTTACTGGTGTCGGTTTTCTTAAATTGCCGCTATCGTATCGGCTATGAGTAGTGCAGGATTAAAAGGCGGTTACTTTTCAGTTTATCACAAACCTTTGTTTTATGTTTATACTTTTGTTTTGGCAAATAATTCACTATTTTTTAAATATAGTGCTGTGATATGTTCTTATTTTCCTATTTCTTATTTAGCTTTTGATGCATTTTTTTTCCTTCTCTAACTATTATTTCAATAATCTCCTCAATATCTTTTTTGGAAGTCCTGAAATTTACAATACAGCCTCTTAAACAGTACTTTTCATTTACAATTGCATTGGATAAAAATATTTCACCACCTTTTTGTAATGCATCAAGTAAAGCTTCATTTAAAGTGTTTAAATAAACTTCATTATTCTTAATGTTTTGCGTATAACCTATAGGAACATATCTCAGGGTGGCAATACTTAAGTTTTGAGTGATAGCTTCCAATTCTATATGGTCTTCTGCTAACTCAAAAAGTAATTTTGATAATTCTATATCTTCACCAATCATTTTTACATATCCGCTTCTTCCTACCTGCTGTAATGCCAGCCATACTTTTAAAGCTCTAAATCCACGAGAATTTTGAAGTCCAAATTCGTAATAATTTTGAGATGATCCCTTTTCATTTTTGCTAAAATTGTAATACTCGGGATTTGAACTATAGGCATCAATTAGATGTTGGGGATTTTTTACCAAAGTACAACCTGCTTCTAATGGCGAATAAAGCCATTTATGAGGGTCAAGCGCTATTGAATCTGCCTCTCGTATACCATCAAATAACGGTTTTAATTCTGGAATAACTGCAGCGGGAATACCATATGCCCCATCTACATGAAACCATAAATTATATGTTTTGCAAAGTGCTGCAATTCCTTTAAGATTGTCTACAACTCCAGTACTAACATCTCCTGCCGTTCCAACGACCATTAGAGGTTGGTGACCTTTTTTTATATCCTTTTTTATGGCTCGTTCTAAGAGGTCATTGTCCATTATATTTGAGGAATTCGTCGGTATCCATCTAGTCGATTTAGAACCATGGCCGAAAAGAATAGCAGCTTTTTCCACCCAAGTATGAGTCGTTTTTGAACAATATGTAATTAATTTTTTTGAAGAACTTGCGAGACCATCTTTTTTAATATTTTTTGGTGCTTTGGCTGTCCTTGCCGCTAAAAACGCAGTGAAATTTGCCATATTACCCCCACTAACTAAGATTCCGCCACAGTTAGGAGAGACACCAATAAATTCGGCTAACCATTTCACAGTTTGCATTTCAATTTCGGTTGCAATAGGGCTTAATATCTGTGCACATACATTTGGATTCACCGAAGCTGCTAATAGATCTGCAAACATTCCAATTGGTGCAGGTGATGAGGTAATATACCCCATAAATTTTGGATGACCATTGAGTAAAGAGTGGTTCATTAATAATGCAGACGCTTTAGAAATTATTTCCTCGGCCGGACTTCCATTATCTGGTAGAGAAGAATTACCTAATATTTTCATCAATTGTTTAGATGATTCGCCTGTAGTAACAGGCTTTTCATCAATTGTGTCGATAAATTCAGAGATGGTATCAATTAAGCGATAACCAATTTTTTTAAATTCGTCTTTACTTATTTCAATTGGTGTTTCTCTGTTTTCAGTCATGGACTTAAGTTTTTTCTCTGAAGGGTTACAACGGTTATACAATGAACAGTACGGGAGTAATTTAGCTATTACTTTCCAGCATGTACATAGCAAAACTTTTTAGTTCTATTTTTTCTTTTTTAGCCAAAGCTATTTCAACGCTTCGGAACTAAATATTTTTCGAACTTAATAAAATTACACAAACCCTGTGAATGCCCAGCAGGCAGTGTTATTTATAGGTTTTTTTAGGAATTTCGTTGTTTTTTAGGAGCTCAATATATTTCAAAATCCCGTTTTCCAAAGTTATTGAAACAAAACGTACCGAGGTGGATAAAGCCCGTTTAGTCTCAGATAAACAAGCATTTGTGCTCTATGATGAGTTACGTGGTCGGTCAGTAAGAAGAAAATTTGTCGCTTACTCCGATTCAATCCAAAATAGTCTAGTTCGTCATCAAATTGAGTCGTATCAAATTGCTGAATTAACTTTATGGTTTCATCAAATGTCTTATTAATTGTTGCAATCATTTCTTCTTTAGATTTATTGGCAACTTTAAATATAGTGTCAGTATTCCAATCCCTGGATTCTCGTCCACCTAATAATGACTGACTATGCCAATCTATCACATATCCGATATGCATTAAATTTTCTGCAAAGCTCATTGCCTCAGGTGTAGTATTGAAGTTATACTTATCCTCTGGCATTGTTTCTGCAACAAGAATTAAATACTTGCGGGAATTTTCTAAACGCTCTAAATAGTCTTCAATAAAATTATCCTCCAGAGCAAATAGCGGTGATGTAACCGAATTAAATAACACAAGAATTGTTAAAATAAGTATATGCTTCATAATATTTAATTTTAATTCAAATATTCTTTTTATCAAGATCTCATAATGAATTCCAGCATGCATGTATAACAAAAGATTACGAACCTTTGATTACGCATTAAAGTATGTATTATTTTTATACGATGTTATAAGTAGCTTTTTATTCAAATCACATTGCTCCAATTACGAATGGAACTTTAGAGTTTTCTGAATAATCTCTTGAAAAACCAGAATTTTTAGTTTTTAAAATCACTCCCGTACTTGTTGCGGTTCCTTTAAATCCATCGTTACAATCTACTTCCAAATTCAGATGTTCAATTTCCCCATTTTCTTTAAATTTAGTTTTAGAAAAATCAACAGTTATATTCTTTTCAGCTTTAAATGCAGATGCAATATTAGTTAATTCAGTTTTGGTTGTATTTTCCGTAATAATTAAGAACACTTTTTCAGAATCAGTTGAATATTTTGTTTCGGATTCCTTTGAACAGCTTAATATTAAAATTCCGATTAGTACTAAAATTATTTTTTTCATTAGTTATTGTTTTTCTATTCGTGTTAGTTTTCTCCTTTTCGTTACAGTTTGGTCATAATGTCACGTCCTAAAATATGGTTACGGGTTAATGCATGGTTTTAAGCCCCTAATTTAGCAAGTACACACCAAACTGGAAATCCGCGGGTCCGGAAGCTTTGGGATTCAGAAGTAGACTAGAACATGCGATTACTTATAGCTATTGTTGTGCGTTGTGGTTCTCTTTGTATGCAGTTGGCCTTAATGCTTTTTCCTACAAATAATGTATGAATCTCCGTGCTTTTTAATTTCTTTGTACTTATCCTTGGCAAGACCTTCATAATAATAGAGAATTTCAAAATCAAGAAAACATTCACGAAGTCTGTTTTTCTCGATGTAGTATCTTATTTCACAACAGTCATCCCTTTTTGTAAAAGTATTAGGCTCAATCATTCTTTCTGTGGAAACATAATCTTTAAATTCCGGATCTAGATAATTCCGCAAAGACATAATGATAATTCCTCCTTTTTTGACTGTCGGTTTTAGTGTTACAATCAACTTTTCAAAATCACTTCGACTCATGCAACAACCAACAAGTAGGCAGTTAATCGCGTCATAATAATTTTGAGGATATCCAAAATCTAATACATTAGTATTCAATATTGAAGCATTTGTAAGTGAGTTATCATCTAAAAATTCTCGTAAACGGTCTAAACGTTTTTCGTTATTATCCAATGCTGTAACTTGGAACCCTTTCTTTGCGAAGAATACAGTATCTGCTCCTTCTCCACAACCAATATCAAGTAAGTCCCTTCCGTTAGTCAAATAAGGCAATGCTTTCTCCGCAAGGGGGTCAGGCTTAAAAGGCTTTTCAAATCCATACTTATTTTTGAGGATACTGTCTAAGTTGCTCATAATATCGTTAAGTTATTTCCTTTTATATTTATGAATTGCACCTCAACTTCAGGTCTATAAAGTCTCTAAGCCAATAGGAACAAGGGTCCTGGGTATGACATGGCGCTTAAGCGCTCGGGCTCTATCGGACTAGATTTGTTTTAACGAAGATAGGAAATAAGCGCAAGCTCAGGGGAGGGATGTGTTATAGGTGATTCGTTATTTTACAAGGAATTTCATTAAATCGAAACAAAGATTGTCAATTAGTTCCTTTTTTGGATTGTTTGTAGCTCCTATGTTAGTCAAAATTATAATAGCTGTTTTATTGTCAAGATTGATGGCCATAGAAGATTTATAACCACCTGTTCCTCCATTATGCCGTAAAAAGGGTTTTGGGGTCTTGTTTTTTAAAATGCGCCATCTTATAGCAATTTCTAGATTCTCATTAATGGTTTTTGTCGATTGTTTCATCAATGTTAACTGATTGTTTAAGGCCTTAAAATTCCACATCAAATACTTGGCTAGGTCACTGACACTAGAAAGTATAGCCCCAGCACCTTTTATTTCTGCCATATCCCAATTCACAGTAAGTTTCCCTTTCCAGTTGTAACCTTGAACCAAAAAGTACTTCACCAAATCCCTTTGAGTAGTGGAATGTTCCATTTTTAAAGGCTTGAATATATCTTCTTGTAACAATGATTCATAATCCCGTGATTCTATTTTAAAGACGATGTAAGCGAGTAAAGCCATACCTAAATTGGAATATTGATATTTTTCTCCAGGTATTGATTCCAACTTTATATCCTTAGTTAAGTAATCAACAAACTTTTCTTTCTCGCAATTTTTGTATAGGTTGCTGGCATCAGTATTAAAAATGCTTCATTCTAAATTACTTGGTAGCCCAGATGTATGATTTGCAAGTTGACCAAAAGTGATAATAGGATCGCCTTTTATCTTAAAATCCAAATAGGGCTCTATTGATTCATCAAGGCTGTTATTTATTTAGTAAACGTTTAAAGCGTAATGTTCAACGCGGATATTTTTAATCCTATACCATTAGGCTCCATTAACTCAATCTTCTTAATGCTCTTAGTGGATATAGAATATGCTTTATTTTCAATTAAATAGCCATTTATGTAAATTTCGTTACTCGTTTTCAAACTAAAGAAAAGATTCAATTCCTCTTGGGTTTTAGTGTCAAATTTTAGGTCAGTCTCTACTTTTATCATTCCCTTGGTAATCTTATCTACAGGAAAGAGATTAATTGGACTCAATTCTTCATTTTTCGAAATTTCAAGATTTTTAATTTCTTTTGGAGAGATTTTTAATAATAGATCTGAACTACCAATAATAGTATTGTTTATTATTAAAATAGGCTTTTCAGGGTTCTTTTTATAAAATGTGGTTTCCAGATTTTGGGAATAAGTAAAAGCACTGATGCTCATAACTATTATTAGAAATACTATTTTCATTTCTGATTTTTTCAAAATGTTATGCAACGGTTAGTCTAATAATCCGTTCTTGAGATTTGATGTTAATCAAATTGTGCTTCGAATCATGCCGGATTAAAAGTACAAAAATTTTTTAATTGTAGTAAAAATGTTAAATAATGGTTTTTATCTATTTTTATGCTCCGGCTTTTCTTTTTTAACTTTTCGTAAAATAGTCTATCATCAATTCATGTTCTTGGCGCATTTAATCCATCCTGATTTTATAGGTGTCCTGTTATCTGTGAAATTTTCATCGCAATAGCCAGGAGTAGATATTTCAATCCAATCTTCTTTCATCGATTTAATTACAAAACAGTCTGTGCGTTGATATTCTATATCTGGTGAAGTTTCCGTCGGTTTAGTTTTGATTTTTGGCGAAATTTTAAAAGTTGAGCGACTCCAAACATACCAATTAGATGTTTTTCCCAACCCTTAAATACTGTCAGGTTATTATTTTTTAACCACTAAGTTTCCCCGTTTCATTATTTACCATGACTTCAAACCACTCAACGGTCTTTGCAATACAGCGAAAAGTAAATACATAATAATCCAACCAAAGAACTTCAGATTTTAGCCATTGTTGTTTTAGATTTATAAGATTATAACTATTATTAGTAAAGTCGGTAATCAATTCTACAACTTTTACAGGTTTACTTTTTAAGGTATCAGAGTGAAGTTCTAAAACTGTTTGTCGTAAAAATTTATAGAGACAAGTCCGATTCTAAGGTCTGTTTGTGATCAAGCTTGGGCTGTCAATAGAAGCAGTATGTTAATTAATAACAGCTTCATTTTTTGGCTTGGGCAAAACGCCGAGGCTATGATTTCGTTGTAAAGACATTTGCGTACTGCACAGGGTGGGTTAACGCACTGGCATCGTAGAATTATCCATTGATGAAATCAGAACGTTTGGTGGTTTCTATTTTTTTTTACATACTGTCACAATCAATTAAAGGCATAGTTGCCAGCGACTTCTTATTGTTTTAGAGGAGTGTTCATCCAATAATTATTAAAGTTCAAAGGCTTAATGATAATTTGGTCTTTAGAAATAGGCCGGTCTTTTTTCATGTAAAGTGTATCTGCGGGTTCATTTGTTTGAGTATTTACTTGTTGTACAAAAAATTCCCGGAATTGGGTATATTGTTTATAGTAGCCATCATTTAAATAGTTTCCTCTTAAGTCTCTCATTTTTGCGAATTCAAAATTGAGTAATTCTGGACTAAAAATTTCATCGGTAGAAATTTTATCAAGTTCATTAAATATATTACGTGCCTCACCGAAATTTAAGTCGGGGTAGAGAATCACCTTCTTATTTCTAAATTCGATTTTATTCAATACAATCTTTTTCCCTTTATAGATGATTCTATAGTTATCTTTACTAACAGCGAAACGTACATTAGGTTCATTATTGAACGTCACATTAAAACACTTATTCGTTAAATCTAATTGAATATCCGTTACCATAAAGGGAGACAACAAAAGCCGGAATTTGTTCTGAAAAGAAATATAGTTTAAGTACATTAATTCATCCACTTTTTGATATTCCGTAGTAATTTTAAATAATAAATTATTATTGTCGTCTGGCTTATTTTGTTTTTTATCCACCGTTCTGATCGATAGATCATATACAGCATATTCCATCTTATGTATGGCAAAACTTTTCTTTGATATAAACATCCTTCCATGTGCGCGAAAACCCGGATAGTTTTTTTTAAACGTTATTGCATACAATGCATCATCTTCCATAAACGTATCTGGTTCTTTGGAAAAATAATGGTTTTTTAATAAATCTGTATCTAACCGATGTATAAATGCATAGGAATCTATCTTATAATTTCTAATAGCATCGTGAATTCTTAAAATGGTAAATTCATTTCCTCCATAATTAAAAAGAAAGGACTTATCAATAGTTTTGCTCTTACCTGTATAGTCGTAAGGTTGTTGGGCTGGTAAGTCCCGCTTAAAATCATAGTTTAACTTATAGTCGTAAATCCTAACTCTGGTAGTTACCTGATCAAGTTCAAGAAAACCTTGATCGTAAACCTCCAAAATTGCTTCGTTCAAATTTATATAGCGATTTTTATCTAACTGATAGTCGCGATAGTAACCGATGGTAGAAAATGGATTTGTTGGAAAGTTTTTGGGAATTGCTTCAATAGCCCTCCTGACTATTTTTTTTGCAGATAACGATTTCTTTTGTTTTGCCTTTACAACGGCTTCGGACAATTCAAAAATTTCTGCTTCCATTTGTATAGTATTTAAATCTATAGAAGACAATTCAGAAATCAGAATATAACGGCTTTGATATCCCATACTAGAGATCACCAAAATGTTGCCTAAGGTTTTAGCTATAGGGAACCTTAAATCCCCCATCAGCATTCGATATTACACCACGGGCCAAATCTTTAATCCGTATGGTGGCAAAGACGACAGGTTCTTTAGTTTCCGAATCTATGAGTTTGCCATTTATAAAATCCTTTTCTTGCGAAAAAATCGATATGGTAAATGACAAAAATAAGAGAACAGCACAATATTTTAGTAATCCAATTTGGAAATTTAAATGAGGTTGCTTTAGTATTGACATAAAACAAGTATTAAATCCAAAAAATATTCAATTATTATGCCATCTTACAGTTTTAAAAGTGATAAATAAGAAATAACTCACAAAGCAGGCAATTATTTTTGTTTTGGTTAACAGATATTCGAAATCTCTTTAGTGCAATAGGCCAGCTTTAACTGAAGGCTGGATAACAGTCTTTGTTACTGTTTTTTTTGATTAACATATATCTTTTGATATTTTTAGTAGGCATTTGTTTTTAAAGTAAATCCATAGCAAATGACATCTAAGGTTAAAGTCTTATCGTTATGGTTGTTTTGTACAGTTTTCAGCAACTCATTTTTCTATATACTTGAAATGTAGGGTAATGGTTACGGCTATGGCAAGTAGGGCAGGCAAGGAAACTTTTCGTTTCCATCTACGCGTAGCAAAATCCTTATGTTTTATTTACTTTTATGGTCAGAGTAATTTTGACGCTTCGGGAATAAAGATTTAGCTAACCATATAAACTAAGACAAAACTTGGAATTAAACATCAAACTCCGTATTGCTTTTAGATTTTGTTGGGCTTTCGTTATTTTTTTTCAACAGAATTATTTTTTGATACTTCAATAATTTCATTTAGTAGAATTTTCGCTTCAATGTATTTTTTTGCTAACCCCCGAGCAGCAAATTGATTGGTTTCCAATATATTTTCAAAATGAATTTCTTGTAATAAATTTGTGTTGTTCATCTTAAATTTAGATTTTTTAGCACTGTCTTGATTATAAAAATCTACATTTATTACAGAACCTTTATTATTAATTACATCTATAAGACCTTTGCCAGATTCTTCCAAACTTGATTGCCATTCTATAAGGTCCTCATATAGTCTTTCCCAATTGTATAAAAGTTGTTTTAGTTTTGTGCTTTTTAAAGCAGATAGTTTACCTGAATTTTTAATGTCATTCAATACAAATGAACTTGGATTCCAAGTAGGAATTTCAATCGCTTCAAAAATTAAACTGTCAATCTTAAATTCAGTTATCGGAATATTTTTAATTCCAGTATAGGATAATAATGTTTTGCCCGCTAAAACCTTTCTTTTGAGTCGTGTTAAATCAACTTCAAGTTCTTGATAATTATTGGTAAATTCAAAGTGTAGGTTTTTTGTTAGTATTTGTAAATCAATATCTGCCTTTTTATTTTCATTCCATTGATTAAGTTGAAGGGCAATCAAAATACCGATGACCACAAGTACGATTTCACCGATGGCATACATCAGATATTTACCGAACTTATTTTCAGTAAGCATTTTTTGGCGAATCTTTCTAAAGAATTTTATCATTTGTTTATTGGTTTGTCCTTGTAGCTGTTGGGATGAAGGCTAGCGTTTGGCATATTAACAGTAGCTCTTGCACGATAGTTGATTTTATTTGTTCAGTTTAATAATTACTTGTTTTTTCATTTTATTGACAAATTGAGTTATTGCTTATAAAGGTTGTGAGTAGCTTTTTTTTGATTTATAGTTTATCATGAAATTCAAAGAATGCTTTCAGTACTTCATCAGGTGTTTCCACGTGGGGATAGTGCCCTGAATCTTCTAATAATACGATATCTGCGTTGGGAACAACAACTGCAAACCTGTCGGCTGCATGTTTACCTGAAATAGGGTCGTCAATACCATTTATCAGTCTTATGGGTACAACTGCATTTACTAAAGGTTCCACCCACCGTTCTCTGTAAATTCTTCTTTCTGTTATATATCTAATTAAATTGGGTATCATAGATAGCCCGCCATTCTCCGTGGTTAGTTTCCATGTTTCACGAATGAACTCGTCTGTTGGAGGATGTGCTTTGCTGAAAATTTTGGTGAGGTTCTTTTTCAATCCCTTTTCAGTCATTAGTTTGGCTACGAGAGGACCAAAAGAGGAATGTAATAATTTTTGAACCAAAAGTGCGTGATGGGTTTCTGGAAAAATTCCTCCATTCATAAAAACGCAAGACAACCAATTGACCTTTGAGGTTTTATTAAATTGCCGCGCTAATAGTTCTTGAGCAATCGTGTCGCCTAAATCATGAGCCAAAATATGGGCCTCTTTGATTCCTTCTTGAATCGCCAATGCTTCAATGATATCAGCTTGTAAACTGATTGGGAGAGGCTGATTTGGTTTAGAGGATTTACCTAGTCCAATTAGGTCATGCGCGATTACATCAAATCGCTGTATTAGCGAAGGCCATATTGGTTCAAAGTCCCATGATGAAGAGGGAAACCCATGTATACAAAACAGCGATTCTCCTTTACCCGAACGTTTGAAAAACACCCTAAGATTGTTAATTGATTCTATTGTTCCATCCAAATACCATGTTTTTGAATTCATTCTGTTTTAATTGCTGCTACAGGTTTGTATATGGTTTGTTACGTATTTTAAGCACCTAAATTAACAAATATAAACTGAATAGAATCCCGATAGCTATCGGGATTTGGAAGTAGGCGAGAACAAGCAATAGGTATTACAATTTTTGTACATTCGTTATTTTTCTTTAATTTCTTGTTCTACTATTTTGAGTATATTTATTATTCTATCTCGCAAAGTTCTAGATTGAATATTTGTTACTTGATTAAATGTTATTACTTGACTAATTATTCCCTCCAATTCAACATCTGCAAGGACTTCTCGTAGGTTTAAATCTTTTTTTGTTGGTTTTATGGTGAATTTATTATTGTATTTCTTGTCCAGTGCTTCCGTTGGTGTGTATCCATTTTGCCATAAAGCATTGTTTAAATTTCTAGAAACTCCAAGTCTATTAAAACAAGGAATAATAAGTTCAGTTCTGAATTTTTTATACTCTAATTCCAACTCTTGTACTTGGTATACTTCAGAAGACCAATTCGATAAAATTCTAACTAATTCCTCGTTTTGTATTAGACGTAGATTTTCTGAACCAACGATGTCATTCTTTGTCGGGTCAAATGTCGGGTCTCTAACAATTTGCCAAAGTGAATTATAAAGTACCTCTTCATTAATATTTTCTGGATTATCAATTTGATTGAGTAAACTATTACAGGCTTCAAGCCCCTCATTCCGCATCAGAACTTTCTCATCTAATTGAGCTAAATAACTTTTATACTCGCTGTGAAGTTGTTTTAATATCATCTGCTCCTTTCCTAAACCTTTCTGCTTTTAATTCCAGTTATTTATTGAAAGAGCAATTAAAATTCCAATGACTACAAGTATAATTTCTCCAATCGCATATTTTAAATACTTTCCCGTGTTTCCTTTTGAAACTAGGTTTTGTCGAATTTTTCTAAAGAATTTTATCATTGATTATTGGTTGGTTCCGATAGCTATTGGGATGAAGTTCAACGTCCATTATAAGCGAAGTGGCGGGATTTACGCACCGTCTTTTCGGTTTATAACCGATTTTAAATATATGAAATTACTTGTTGGATTACACATACTCGAAATTAGGTATTGGATTCTTTATCTATTACCATATAAAAGTTATAATTTAATAACTAATTTATTTTATCTTTTCTATAAACAATTAGGATATTCTGTTGGACAAGTTACTGGATCCGTAGGCATCCTATTATCTCCAAGAGCTAGATGCTCCTGAACAGCATTTTTACTTATGCTTATGATTAAAATCACTAGAACCACCACTTATATAATGTTTTATTTTAACCTAAAAATATTTGATAGAACTTTGGTTGCCTGTACTTTAACGTAATTGGCAGCTTCCTTGTGGAGCATCATTATAAATTATTAATTACCCCAGTTTTACCTGCAAAATTTAGATTGATTTGAATGTCCAAAAATCGTTTTTTGGCAAAGGTGCTTCGAAGGTTTTGAATTCTTTAGAACCAGAGACTTGATAGGTTAATTTCCAGGCATGAAGGCAAACAGATAGAGGGAAGTATTCTTTATCTGAACCATATTTTTCATCTCCGATAATAGGGAGCCCTATATTTGCCAATTGGGCTCTTATTTGATGGAATCGACCAGTTTTTGGTTCTATTTCTAAAAGATAACCAAAATCGTTTTTAGCTATAACTTGATAAGAAAGAATGCATTCTAGGGAGTCTTTTGATCTTGACTGGACTATATCTGCTCTTTTTTCTAAGTTGTTTTTTACGAGAAAATTAATTAAGTTTTCTTTGTTCTTGGGAGGCTTGTTTTTAACAATTGCCAAATATGTTTTTTGAATTTTCCGGCTACTAAATAGATCATTAAATTCGACAAGAATGCTTTTTTTCTTTGCAAAAATCAATACTCCACTTGTCACGCGATCTAATCTATGTATTATTCCAATATAAGGCTTTCGTTTTTTTTTTAAAAGGTGATTAAGAACTTGATCCTCTACAGTGCAATTCTCGTAAGGACTTTTTTCACTTATAAGCCCAGCCATTTTGTTAACGACTATATAATCGTTGTTTTCATGTACTACTTCAAGGTTTCGCATTAGCAGTTTTCTTTTTTAAATTTCAAAATAATATTAATACGTTCAAGAAGTTCGGTTGCTATCTGGTTATCCAAGTTTTAATCACTTAAATTAATTCTTGGTTAGGAAAACTAGCATTAATTATTCCACTCTCTTTTTACGAAATGATATATTGTATAAATTCTCTACCACTATTCTTCCATCAGTAAGTAATTAGTGCTAATGGTAAGGCTATGATTCCGTTGTTGAGATTTGATATTAATCAAATCGAGCTGGGATCATGCCGGTCTAATGTACGTAAAGTTTTGAGTTGTAGTAAATAAGCTAAACAATGAATTATAGCCATTGCTAGAGCCAGTTTTTTTAATTTCCATTCAGTTGTCTTTCATATTCTTCTGCATCATAAGTTCCGATTGATTTTTGAACGAGCCCTTGGTCATTCATTGTCCATTCCTCAAATCCACTGAAATCAACTTTATTACCAGTTCCGTTTGGTCCAGAATTAGTTCCTTTAAAAGTCCAATAATATCTGTAAATACCATTTTCCTTCGTCAAACTGTCCATTGTCAATTCTAAATCGGGAAATGCTTCCATATAAGATTGAGCAGTTTCAGCCAGTTGTTTTCTTCCAACTGCTGGTGTTCCCTTATTTACAGTTAGTGTTCCATCTTCTGCGTAAAAGGTAGCCATTTTCTCTGGCACTTTACTGTTCCAAGCATCCGTATATTTTTGTCCGAATTCGACTATTTTATCATATTCCGACTTGTCAGATTTACATCCTGTCATTGCGATTGTGATTAGAAGAAATATTGTTATTGTCACAAGTTTAGTTTTCATAAGATTTTGTTCAAATTGGCTCTAACACAGTACCTATGAGTAGTGCGGAGGGAAGGAAACCTTTTTGTTTCCGTCTTCGCACGTAGCAAAAGCTTTTTGTTTTGATTTATATTTTTTCGCCAGAGCAAAATCGAAAAGATTTTGCGGACATAGTAAATATACCCTTACTTTAAATTAAACAACAAACCCAGCATTACTTATAGGTATTGTTGGCACTTGTTTTTAATTTATTCTTTACTATTAAAAATCCAGTAAATATTAACATTCCTATACTGGATAATAAATGTACTTTTTTGAAATCCATATTTAATTCAGGATAAAATAGTAATGCGATTCCTGCATTAATTGACAAGTGAAATAAAATTGCAATAAGAACACTTCCCTTTGAATTAATTACCAACCAAGTAATTATTATGGATAGGCAGATTAGCATAGTGAAATATGTAATGACAGGAATTAAAGATATTGGTTCTCCACTAACCAAGGTTCCGAATGGTGCCCACCATAGTGGAATATGCCAAATAAACCATATAAATCCAATAATGATTGCACTTTTCAAGTTTGAATATCTTTTTTGAAATTCGGGCAATAAAAAACCTCTCCATCCAAGTTCTTCTCCCAAAGGTCCTGCATATAATCCCGCAAATAATATTGTTGGTATCGATAGATATGCCAGTTCATCAAAACCTCCAATTTCACCAATATACTGGCTGTAAAGTGCAATGCCAATAATGACAAATATTAGAGGTAAAAGAATTATATATATATAATATTTTAAAGGGACTTTCCATATAAAGAGCTTCTTGATTAATTCAAATACCCCTATAAGTCCATCAAAGAATAGAGTTGTAATTATCCCCGAAATTGTTGGTCCATATACACCTGCAAAAAAGAAAATTAAAAATTTACCGATTGACTCTTGATTAATTCCGTCTGATAGGTAGTTTAATCCAATAATCCAAAGTATCCAAGACCACAAAAAGGTTAGTATTAAGAATACAAATAATTTTTTCCTATTCATTTTTTTTAAATAAGTGCCAACAAGTGTATAATGAACATATGTTCATTATACACACCAATATAGGATATATAGAACATATGTTATATATATCTTTTATGTTTTTTAAAAATCTAATGGATTTTTTATTTCCTTAAAAGTAGTGGTAGCCACATGGGTGTATATTTCGGTAGTCTTGCTAGAGCTATGTCCTAATAAAACCTGAATTTGTCTTAAATCTACACCAGCTTCTAATAGGTGTGTTGCAAAACTATGCCTAAGCATATGGGGTGTTACAGGAGTTTTTATACCGGCCTTTGCTGCTGCATTAAGAACTATTTTCCCAATACTTTGTCCAGAATATTGCTTGCCGTACATACCTTCTATGATATATTTTTCTGGTTTCCATTGTTTATAATATTCTCGTAGATCTTTTAAAAGGGAATGCGAAAGTAGGGTGTAGCTATCCTTATTGCCTTTTGCAGCCTCAATGCGTATTAACATTCTTTTACTGTCAATATCTTTAATTTTTAAATTGACCAATTCATTTCTGCGTATTCCAGAGGAATACAGAAGGCTAGCAATGCATTTGTGCTTTAAATTGCTCGTATGGTTTATAATACTGAGAACATCATCTTTGGAAAGTACTTTTGGCGATTTTTTTTCTTTTCTAGGTCTTTCTATCTCATAAAATCTATTAGGCATGCCAAGTACGGATTCATAGTAAAATTTAATACTGTTGATAGCGGAATTAATATAAGAGTTGGATTTGCCTTCTTGAACTAATTTTAAAATATAATTTCTTACATCACTTTCATTAATAGCACCCAATTCTTTGGTGTTATAATAATTGATAAATGTTTCAAATGAGGACACATATGATTTTACCGTGTTGTTTGCATACTTCTTCAATTCTAACTTATCTAAATAACTGGTAGGGCAAACAAGATAGGAGGGGGCAGTTGCCTTTTTCTAAACCAAATAATCGTTCTATTTTTAGGGGTCCACCTATTTTGGTATGTGTCTGGTTATCATTTGCTACAACACTTTTGGTTGCTCAAAAGTTACCCCCAGTAGTAAATAATGATGTATATGTGACTGGCCTGAATATGACTTTGGTTGTAAATACTGCTAATGGATTACTAATAAACGATACGGACCCCAATGGTGCTCTTGGTCTTACGGTTGGTACTACTCCCGCAAGCGGTCCGACCTCCGGGGTTGTGACGCTAAATGCCGATGGTAGTTTTTCCTATATACCCGCCTCTGGTTCTAACACCTCTTCTAGCTTTGAATATCTAGTTTGTGATGATGGCACACCTGATATCGTTGTCTCACGATTTGATTTTGACGCTGTGCCGCTAACCGCCGCAACGGTAGGGCCAGATGCTATTTTCATAGATGCTGATGCAGAACAAACAGGTTGTGGTATTCATATACCACTAGGTCGAAGTGGTGGCAGTAAGGGACTGGATCTGGTCATACCCAATACGGGGAATATTTTTGATTTTACCAGTTTTCGATTTGATTTTGAATACCGCGACAAGGAAGGCACAGCGGATATAGCTACAGCAGGAAATTTTAGAGTCTACCATATCACAGCCAATCAATTGGGGCTGCGGGTATCGGTCATAAATGGCAGTACGGGATTATCGGCCAACTATACAATTAACTTAGGGAATTTTTTGCCAGGCAACACACCTTACACTTTGGAGTATGATGAGCTTACCGGCAATGTCCTCTACACTGCAAACGGCACAACAACAACTACCAAAATTGCTCCGCCGTATTCAAGGCTTGATATAAGTTTAGCAACAGATATTACAATTGGTAGATTTATGGTAATGGTGGGTCAGCACTTTCAGCACTATGTGCCATTGCATTTACCGATACCAGTATACTGTGTGCTACAGGCATTGTTACTATTGATTTGGTCACCTCGGTTGTCACTAACCGAAGAATTACCTACAGGGTAAAACAAAATTAATATAGTGACGTACGAAGGTTACAAAAACCTCAAAAATATTAAGGTTGGAAGCTTATGTGCGTTTGTAATGCTATGTATCCCTTTTGCTGCACTTTTTTTTGAAAAGCCTGATATTGTTGCTTTTTGATGGGTGACAAACAAAAACTTTTCTGTCTTCCCATATAGACATACAAGTGGGATGGGTTAAATCCTTTTGCTGCATTTAAATATGATATTCTGCTAAGCCAAAAATATTTTTAACATCCTTGTGAGCAATAAGCTCTCAAGGAGAATCAATGGAAGATGTATTTTTGGTTTTTATATTTTTATCTGTTACCTCATTTTGAATACCATTGGCTTTGTTTCTTTGTTGGCACACGCTATTAATGGTAATGCTGTCCCTTTTCCATTATCTACCATAGAATTGTCCTATGGCCATTTTGAGGAAGCCGTACCAATTATGTTCTTATATTAAAAAGAAAAATACCATTAGGAAAATCCTCTTTGCACTCGTAAAATATAGTCGTAAGGGAAGATTGCAATTAATGAGGTAGTAGAAAAGCACTTTTAATAAGCCAGCGCAAAACTTAAAAAAACTATTGTGCTAAAGGGGTTTCCTTAGTACATTTAATTAAAGCCTGCCGTATTTTATAAATGTGCCAAGAAAGATTAGCTTTACAAGTAATAGGTTTTTGAATTTTCATTCAGCGCTCAATAAAAGTAATCGCAAAATGAGTTTGTATAATTACGACAATGAAAAGATACTTATTGGAAGGTTAAAGATTGGCGATGAAAACGCATATCAACATCTTTACGAATTATACTATGCTGAATTGTGTAATTATCTTAATACAATTTGTGGAAATATGGATTTGTCAAAGGATTTAGCGCAACAGGCATTTATAAAAATTTGGAAAAAAAGAGATTCCCTTCTCATAATATTTTCCTTAAAAAAATACATCTTCAAAATTGCGTATAATCTCTTTATGGATTCACAGCGAAAAAAGAAAAGAGACCATCTACTAATAGATCAACTAAAATATGAGGCGGCTAATGAAATAACAGATATATCTCATGATAATTTAGATATACTATTAGACTTGGTGAATTCTGAAGTTGATCAACTACCTTCTCAATGTAAAAGAGTTTTTTTATTAGGAAAAAGAGAGGGATTAAAATATAGAGAAATAGCTGAAGAGTTAAATATCTCCATTAAAACAGTAGAAAGACATATGACTAAGGCATTAAAAAGACTTAGGAAGAGGTTAAAAGATAGGTCAGGCTCTGTTTTTGTAATGATCACTCTTTTTAAGCCAAATATCTTTCTTAAAGGCCAATAATTTCATTTTCACTAAAATTAATGATATAAATAGTGGGGGTATTTCATAATTACCACGTCTACCTTTTAAATCTAATATTATAGTTGAAAATGAAGGAGTTTAATGCCAAAAATAGGATCGTAAAATATTTGGATGGTGAGGCTACAGCGTTAGAAAAAAAGCAGCTTCTTACATGGATTGAAACTAAAAAGAACCAAAAAATATTTAAAGAGTTTTTAAAATCACAGCAGCTAATAACTAGAAATTATAAAGCGATTGATTCTGAAGCTGCTTTTAATGACTTTTTAGATAAAATACATTCGGATAAAAAAGGATTGAATCTTAAAAGTATAATTCCTTACATTGCCTATGCTGCAATATTTATCGGTGTTTTTTTATCGACATTTTATTTTATAAATAAAGAAAGCCCCATTAAATCTTCTTTATATAATAATGAAGTTTCATTACAAATAGTTAATGGTTCTAGTGATCATATAAGCATAGTAGAAGATCAAGTTGTTAAAACAAAGGCAGGAGCTAAATTCGCAATTGTTAAAAACGGAGTATTAAAGTACCTGCCAACAGGAAACAGCACAAAAAGTATAGCATATCAAAATATTCTAAGAGTACCTTATGGTAAAACATTCAAGGTTATTTTATCTGATGGCTCATTAGTGCATTTAAATTCTGGATCTGTTTTAACTTATCCAAGTGTTTTTCAAAAAAACAAACCAAGAAAGGTTTTTTTAGAAGGGGAAGCGTTTTTTAAAGTTTCTAAAGACATTCATACTTCCTTTCTAGTGAACTCTAAAAGTAGTAGTACTAAAGTTTACGGTACTGAATTTAATGTTTCTGAATATTTAGATGAAAACAGCGCAGATATTGTTTTGGTGGAAGGCTCTGTTGGTGTAAAAAAGAATTTAGGGATAAAAGACAATGAACCATACAAGCTTATTACTCCCTCACAAAAAGCATCACTGCGTAAAAATGCAAAAGATTTTGAAATTACAGATGTAGATGTCAAGAAATACATAGGATGGAAAGACGGCATTTTAATTTTCCAAAATGATAGGTTCGCAGATATTAAGAAAAAGCTTGAACGTCATTACAATATTAAAATAACAAACAACTATCACGAAATTAACAGCCTTAGATTTAATGGTGATTTTCAAAATGATAGTATTGAAAAAATCTTAAATACAATAAAGACCCATACTGATTTTTCTTTCGAAAGAAAAGGAGACACAATTTTAATCAATAACCCTAAAAACAATGAAATGAACTAAAATTAAGCTTGATAAGTAACCTAAATAAAAACTAAACTCAATATTTATGAAAAGTATAATGCAAATTATCAAAAAACCAAAAGTTAAAAATTTGACTAGAGTTTCATTATTCTTGTTATTACTTTTTAGCTCCAATATGTATGCAAACATCTCATGTGAACAGAATGAGATTGTATCTGTTAATATTAAAAACGAACCGTTAAAAATGGTTTTTAAAACTATAACAGATTCTTTGGGTTATAAGTTCTTTTATGAAACTTCAGAAATTGATCTTTACAAAAAAGTAGATTTAGTATCTAAAAATGTCTGTTTATCAGAATTGTTAATTGAACTTTCTGTAAAGTCTAACTTAGATTATAAAATTACTTCTAATCAAATTGTAGTTACAAAAAAGACGGCTAATGTGAATGTTGGCAAAACTACAGATACTAAGATTCCTTTGCCATATCAGGACAAACTTAAAGGAACTGTTTTGGATGAACTGGGTATGCCCTTGCCAGGCGCTACGGTACAGGTAAAAGGCACTAAAGTAGGTGTGATCTCTGATTTTGACGGTAATTTTGAAGTGCAACTACCAAATAATAGTACAGAAATTATAGTTTCTTATGTTGGTTATAAAACTCAAAATATTAATGTTTCAGGAAAAACAACCATAACAATAAATATGGTTGAAGATGCCGCAACATTAGATGAAATTATAGTTGTTGGTTATGGAACACTTTCCAAAAAAAGAGTAACAGGTTCTGTTGCATCAATCTCACCACAAACAATCGCCGATATTCCGGTAATAAGTGCAGAGAATGCATTAATTGGTCAAGTTGCAGGTGTTCAAGTGCAAGAAACATCTGGAGAGCCAGGCTCTAGTCCAAACATACGTGTACGTGGTTCTGGTTCAATATCAGCAGGTAATGATCCCTTGTTCGTTATAGATGGTATTCCAATCTCAAAAAACTTAACAACGTTAGGGTTGCAAGGGGATTTGGCTCGTAGAGGTGGAACTTTTCAAGCTCCTCCAGTAAATCCATTGGCAACAATAAATCCTAATGATATTGCTTCTATAGAAATCTTAAAAGATGCTTCTGCAGCAGCAATTTACGGCTCAAGAGGTGGTAACGGAGTTGTATTGATCACAACCAAAAAAGGGGTAGCTTCTGACGAAGGTGTTTTTTCTTTTGATTCTTTCTACAGTCTACAAAGTGTAGCCAATAAGGTAGATTTAATGAACTCTAGTGAATTAATAGCCTATACAAGAGATGCTAGAAATAATCCTTATTTACAAGATGTTCCTGGTGCTTCAATAAATGATCCAATTGGGCCCGGTGATAGAGGAAATACAAGTTATGAATTGCCTGAGGCCTATATTAATTGGGACGGGACAGATACAGATTGGCAAGATTTAATTTTTAAAACAGGATATAGTAAGAGTTACAATCTTTCTTATGATTCTCCTTTAATTAATAAAACCAGTTACCATGCGTCTGGTGGGTATTTTAAACAGGAAGGTGTAATACCGCAATCAAGTTTTGAAAGATATAATTTAATGCTGAACCTGAATTCTCAGGTAAGTGACAAGCTTAATTTAGATGTAAAGATAGCACCAACTATTACAGAAAACCAGAGACAGCCGGCATCTGCGCCTTATTTTGCAAGACCTCCAGGAATTGTATATTCTGCTTTGGTACATTCACCTGTAGTAAAACCGTTTAATGCAGATGGTACAATTAATCAAACAAATAACCAATCTCATTTAGGCGGAAATACTACGTCAGCGAGTAATCCGCTAGCAATTATAGATGCGGTTGATGACAAATTGTTCCAGTTTCAAACAAGAGCTTCTCTAGGGTTATCCTATAAAATAAGACCCGATTTAACATTTAAAACTTTTGGGGGTACTTACGTAAACCTTTATAATCGAGATTTTTATAGGGCTAACACGCTTCTTTTTAGAGAAGCAACAGAAGGAGAATCCTACGCACAGGCCTCCTCTTCAACAGAAGTAAATTGGCTTTGGGAAAATACTTTAAATTGGGAAAAGGAATTTGATATACACTATTTCAATGTTATTGCAGGTTACACAGCTCAGAAAGATAATATTAGTATTAAGCAAGTGCAGGCAGATAATTTTCCTGATGATTTAGTAACAACCATTAGTGGTGGTCAAGTATTTGCTGGAAATTCAATTAGGGAACAATGGTCTTTGGTTTCTGCACTGTTTAGAATGAATTATAGTTATGATGATAAGTATTTGTTTACAGGAACTTTTCGTTCTGATAAATCTTCTAGATTCGGAAAAAATAATCAAACCGGATATTTCCCCTCCTTTTCTTTGGGATGGAGAGTAAATGAAGAAAACTTCCTTCAATCTCTAGAATCTATTTCAGAATTAAAATTGAGATTTAGCTGGGGACAAACAGGAAATTTTGAAATCCCTAATTATGGAGCTATTGGTCTGCTTTCTCCAAATAATTATAATATTAGTGGAAATGAAGTTAATGGCCTAATACAATCAACCATTCCTAATCCAGAACTAACTTGGGAGAAGTCTGTACAAACAAACGTGGGATTAGAATTCGGATTACTAGATAATAGAATATTTCTATTAGCAGATTATTATAGAACAATTACTTCTGATTTACTTTTAAACGTTGGTATTTCTTCAGTTTCTGGTTTTGAAACAACACTTCAGAACATTGGCGAGGTGAAAAACGAAGGATTTGAAATTGCTTTAAAGAGTAGAAATTTAGTGGGTGATTTTACTTGGGAAACAGATATTAACTTTTCTACAAATAAAAATGAAGTACTATCTCTAAACCAAAAAGGAGAACCTATTTTTTCTTCAGGTAGTGCAGGTATAAGGCATATTACGCGTATAGGTGATGCCATAGGAAGTTATTACGGATATGTTGTTGATGGCATTTATCAAAACCAGCAAGATATAGCAAACTCTCCAAGCGATACACAAGCACCAAATCCTGCTCCAGGAGATTTCAAGTTTAAGGATATAGATGGTGATGGAGAAATTACACCCGAGGATAGAACGGTAACTGGTAGTTATTTCCCAGATTTTACATGGGGTATAACCAATAGATTTAGTTATAAAGGATTGGATTTCAGTTTTTTAATACAAGGAGTAGAAGGGAACGAAGTTCTAAACTTAACCTCGAGACACTTAAAAAACGGAGAAGCAAACTTTAATTCATATGCTGTTTTTAATGACAGGTGGATATCTGAATCTGAACCGGGTAACGGAAGTGTTCCTAGAGCTGACAGGCTATCGGGAAACCATGGTAATAACAATAGACCTTCATCTTTTCAGGTAGAAGATGGGTCGTTTATTAGATTGAGAAATATGACAGTTGGTTACACATTACCTTCAGATGAAATTTTTGGAGCTGCTATTAAAAAGCTAAGATTTTTTGTAACTGGAACAAACCTATTTACTAAAACTGATTACCTAGGATTTAATCCTGAGGTAAGTGCTAGTCCAAATAGTAGTTTAACTCCTGGTGAAGATTATGGAGCATATCCTTTAACAAAGTCATTTACTATGGGGTTAAATCTTTCTTTCTAATTTAAAAAAAAATCAAAATGAAAAATATATTTATACTACTTATAGCAATTTTAGTTTTAAGCTCTTGTAGCGAAGATTTTACTGATTTAGCACCTATTTCGAACAGAAATGAAGCCGACTTTTATACTACAGAGAACGATTTTGTTGCAGCAATAAATGCTAGTTATGCAGGGTTGCAAAAAAAGGGTGTTTATGGTAGAGGATATTGGACCATGTTTGAAATGAGAAGTGACAATACAGATCAAGGGCCAGATGCTACTGGTTTGTCTAGACAATTTGCAGAAATTAATGCCTTTACAGAAGATCCTTTAAATGAACAAATAACGTCAGCTTGGACGGACTCTTACGGGGTAATAGCTAACTGCAATGTTATTTTGGCAAGGATAGAAGGCGTTACAATGAATGAGGATATTAAAAAGAGAATTATAGGGGAGGCCTTGTTTCTAAGATCTTTAATGTATTATCATTTAGCTGTTGCTTATGGTAATATTCCATTACAATTGGTGCCCTTTGTTCCAGGAGACCAATTGACCCAAGTAGATGCTACTTCAGTTTATGCACAATTAATTACAGATCTGGCAACGGCAGAGGCTAATTTAAGTATATCCTATGCAGCAGATAACAAAGGGAGAGCAACCAAAGGCGCAGCAGCAACATTATTGGCGAAGGTATTATTAACTAATAACCAAAAGTCAGAAGCTGCAGTGGCATTAAGAAAAATTATAGGTAATTATAACTATGAATTACTTGATAATTATTCAAATCTATGGGGAGCGTCAAATGAAAACAACAAAGAATCTATTTTTGAAGTTGAATTTGCAAGTGGCGGTATAGGTCAAGGCAGTGCATTTACCAATGATTTTTCTCCTAGCGCATTTTTACAGACTGGTCAAGGTTTCGGGAGAAATAGACCAACAGTAGAGATGGAAAACTCATATGTTACTGGAGATTTACGATTTCCTTCTTCTATGGGAACATCTTACGTGAATGCAACTGGTGAAACAGTTCTAGCTAATTATGTTAGAAAATATGAGAGTGATCCACCAACTGAAAATGATTCTGATATCAATTTTGTAGTCTTTAGATATTCGGATGTTCTTTTAATGCTTGCCGAAGCAATTGGAGAATCTAATGAAGCGTATGATCTTATTAATCAAGTACGCGATAGGGCTGGTTTAGATCCTATTGATGCCACTATGCCAGGGACTTTTAGCGAGAAATTATTAGAAGAAAGGCAATTAGAATTAGCTTTTGAAAACCATAGATGGGCAGATTTAAAAAGGTTTGGTGTGGCTGCAGAAAAAGTAAACGGCGCAGAACCTTTTATTTCTGCAGGATCAGTAAGAAGTTTATTCTTTATACCGCAACGAGAAATAGATATTAATACAAATTTCGTTCAAAATTCAAATTAAAAACCATTCTAAATTGGTCACTATAATAAACCTATAGTGACCAATTTTAAAATACTCTTTAGTAGAAACTTCTAAAATTTCCAATTTGAAAAATTATATTATTCAAGTAATGGTTACCTTCTGTATGCTTTCTAATCTTTCTACCCTTACTGCACAGAATACTTCAAAAAGGGTGTTAAATATTATTGTTTTTGGTGCCCATCCAGATGACTGTGATAATAAAATGGGCGGTACAGCAGCTCTGTTTGCTCAAATGGGCCACCGTGTTAAATTTGTTTCTATAACCAATGGCGATGCAGGACATTATGAAAAGGGTGGAGGAAACCTCGCGAAAATCAGAAGAAAGGAAGCTCAAGAATCGGCAAAAAGATTAGGTATAGAATATACTGTTCTTGACAATCATGATGGTGAACTTTTTCCAACGATAGAAGTAAGACACCAGGTGATAAGAGAAATAAGAAATTGGGATGCAGATGTAGTACTTACACATAGGCCTGTAGATTATCATCCAGACCATAGATATACGGGGGTTTTGGTACAAGATGCAGCCTACTTGGTAATTGTACCTAATGTGACACCAGATACCCCACCATTACAAAAGAATCCGGTTTTTCTATACTTACAGGATCATTTTCAAAAACCAAATGAATTTAAAGCCGATATAGCAGTAGATATTACCAGTGTTTTTGACCAAAAAATGGACGGTTTAGATGCACACACTTCTCAGTTTTACGAATGGTTACCTTGGACTGAAGGAAAACTTGCTGAGGTTCCAAAAAACGAAAAAGAGAAAAGAGCCTTTCTCATTAAAAATTGGAGTAGACCTATATCTCCTAAAGTAAGGGAATCTTTAGTAAAATGGTATGGTTCAAAAAAAGCAATGACAGCGGTACATGCAGAAGCTTTTGAAATTTGTGAATATGGGAAGCAACCAACTGATGAAGAAATAAGACAACTTTTTCCAATGTTGAACAATTAAAAATATAGAAGATGAAAAAAATAACATTTTTAGTACTAATAGCTATGATTAGCCTTGGTTCTTCTGCACAAGAGCAAATCAACAAGCCTTTAAGAATTATTGCAATAGGTGCTCATCCTGATGATTGTGATTCAAAATTTGGAGGTACAGCGGCATTATATGCAAAATTAGGACATAAGGTAAAATTCCTTGCCCTTACCAATGGAGATGCAGGTCACCAAAACATGGGGGGTGGTGTCTTAGGAAAAAGAAGAAGGGAAGAAGCTAAAAAAGCTGGTGAAGTTTTAGGAGTAGAGTATGATGTTTTGGACAATCATGATGCAGAATTAATACCAACTTTAAACGTAAGACACCAGGTCATTAGAAAAATCAGAGAATGGGATGCAGATATTGTCCTGGGTCTACGCCCTAATGATTATCATCCAGATCATAGAAATGCAGGCATAGTTGTACAAGATGCTGCCTATTTAGTAATTGTACCTAATGTTACTCCAGATACTCCGCCTTTAAAGAAAAACCCAATTTTCTTATATATGCAAGATGGGTTCCAAAAGCCGTATCCATTTTCAAAAGATATTGCGGTTGTCATAGATGATGTTATAGATCAAAAACAAAGAGCTTTTGCAGAACATGAATCACAGGTCTTTGAGTGGATGCCTTGGACAATGGGAATGGATGAAAACGATATTCCAAAAGGAAAAGAAGAGCGTTTGGCTTGGATGAAAAACGTGTATCTAAAAGAAACAAAGTTAGATCAGTCAGGAGTAGATGCAGTTAAAAAGTGGTATCCAAAAATTGACATATCTAAGGTAAAGAATGTAGAATTTTTTGAGATATGCGAATATGGAAAACAGCCTACAGATGAAGAAATAAAATACTTTTTTCCAATGTTAAAACAATAAAAATAGCAGTAAGAAACACCCAATTAGTAACTAAACCAAATTCCAGATATGGAGAACCAAAAGAAACAAACAAAGAAATTCTATCACATCATCGTATTGGTTATGATGGTTTTCTTTGTCATATCTTTCATAACAAATATTCTTAATTCTATAATTGTAGATGTAAAACAGAGTTTTGAATTAAGCTTAACTTTAACTGGACTATTGCCATTTTCATTTTTTATTGCTTATGGTATCATGTCCATTCCTGCAGGTTTTTTAGCAGAAAAATACGGAGATAAAACATTATTGGTCGCTTCTTTTTTTGTGATGATGTTGGCTTCTTTTCTTTTCGCCTTTAATCCTAGTTATATTACGTTTACCATAACCTTATTCAGTTTAGGCTGTTGTATGGCCGTATTGCAAGTGGTAATTAACCCAATGCTTAGAGTTGCTGGTGGCGAAGAGCATTTTGCCTTTAATTCTGTGTTGGCACAACTTGTATTTGGTTTAGCCTCTTTTGCTAGTCCTTATCTGTATAAGTATTTAGTCAGCAATAATAGCACAAACACCCAAGATCTTGCTGCTTTATTAAAAAACTATGTACCTGCAGACCTTCCTTGGGTTTCGTTATATTATGTTTTTTCATTTATTGCTTTTATAATGTTGTTGGTTGTTCTTTTTGTGAAGTACCCAAAAATTGATAGAAATGAAGATGAAAAAGCAGGGGACAAGGGATCTTACCTAAGTCTTTTGAAAAACAAATGGACCTTGTTATATTTTTTAGGAATCTTTTGTTATGTAGGGACGGAACAAGGTATAGGAAATTGGATTTCCCAGTTTTTAGCTGAATATCATGGCTTGGACCCTCAAACAACTGGAGCAGACACTGTAGCTTATTTTTGGGCTATGCTTACAGTGGGATGTCTTTTAGGACTTCTTTTATTAAAAGTAATGGATAGCCGAAAATTATTGATATCTGCAACTATAGTAACCATAATTACAATTGTTTTAGCTATTACAGGCTCATCACAAATGGCATTGATTGCTTTTCCTTTAATTGGTTTTTTTATATCGGTAATGTGGTCTATCATTTTTTCTTTGGCTCTTAACTCAGTAAAAAGTCATCATGGATCATTATCAGGGATCTTATGTACCGGAATTGCTGGTGGTGCCATTGTTCCTTTTATAGTGGGTTGGTTAGGAGAGCTTATCAATCTCAGGGCAGCAATGTTTTTTCTGATAATTCCCTTGCTTTTTATTTTATCAATAGGTTTTTGGGCTAATCCTTTGGTTAATAACAAAACGATTAGTTTAAAAAAAGAGAGCTAAAACTATGAGAGTAGAACTGCTTGGGGTAGATATAGGAGGAACAACAATACATGTTGGTTTGGTAGCAAATAATTCAATTAAAAAAGAAGCTAAAATTCTTGTTGATAGAGAGGCTGCGGCAGCTATTACGCTTCAAAGTTTACTAAATGTTATACGCCAAAATTTGACTGGAAATGTTGTAGCTATTGGTATTGGCGTTCCAGCAGTTGTAGATCCGGACAAAGGAATTGTTTACGATGTGCAAAACATCCCCTCATGGAAAGAAATTCCATTGAAAAGCATTCTTGAAAAAGAGTTTAACATTCCTGTTTTTATAAACAATGATGCCAATTGTTTTGCATTAGGTGAGTTCACTTATGGACAGGCAAAAAACTATAAAAATATCATAGGACTTTCCTTAGGAACAGGGATTGGAATGGGTATAATTAGTAACGGTATGTTATATAATGGCGTGCTCTGTGGCGCAGGTGAAATTGGAATGTTGTCCTATAAAGATAGTATTATAGAAAATTATGCAAGTAGCTTTTTTTTTACAGAACACTACAATGCTACCGCCAAAGATCTTGCAGATGAAGCTAGGAATGGAGACAAAATAGCATTACAGGCTTTTAATGAATATGGGTCTCATTTAGGAGAGGCTATCAAAAATATATTGTATTTGTTTGCTCCCCAAGCAATAATTCTCGGGGGTTCTATTAGTAAGGCATATCCTTTTTTTAAAGAAAAGATGTTAGAAAGCGTACAAGGTTTTGCGTATCAAAAACAAATTGAAAATCTAATTATAGAGGTGTCACAAACAAATGGATCGGCACTATTAGGAGCTGCCTCTTTGTGTCTCCAGAAAACAAATAATAATGCATTAAACTAAATATATGAGAAATAAAATATTCTTATTGTTAATCCTGCTTATATCGGTAAATTTATCCGCAGCAATAAGTAATCAAATACCCATTAAGATTGAAAACAATAAAAAGGGAGCTCCTATTACCTTGGGAATCCCGTTCCCTAAAGGAGAACTTTATTCACCAGATAATGTGAGATTGCTAAATAGTAAAGGAAAAGAAATTGTATGCCAAACTACAGAAGTAACCACTTGGAAACCAGCAGACGATAGTATTAAATGGATCTGGGTATTCTTTTTTGCTGATGAGAATGTAGATTATACTTTAGAGTATGGAGAAGGAATCTATGCGATGGAAGCAGAAAACAGAATTGAGTCTGTAAACAACATGAGGCCCAGAGGGGGAATAATTGTGAATACGGGTACATTAAAGTTTAGGATCAATAAAAAAGGAAATGGATTTTTAGATGAAGTCTATATTGATAAGAATAATGACAAGGAATTTTCTGAAGATGAGTTAATAGCATCTGCCTTAGAAGATTCTAGAGGTACCTTTTTAGATGTTTTAGATGATTCTGGAATAGATTTGTCTAAAGCAACTGTAAATGAGGTTTTTAGAGAAATTGGATCTGGTCCCTTACACGCAATCTTTAGAGTAGAGGGCACCTATAAATACAATAAAACAGACAATAATGATTCTCCATTTTCTATGAGAATACATGCCTATGCCGGTAAAAGCTATATCAAAGTTTTGCATACACTTACGTATACTGGTGTGCCAGATAAGCATAAAATACAAAAAGGGGAACACAGCAACATAGCGACTCAAAAAGAAGTAATTCTTTCAGAAGATACTGCTAATGATAAAGGATGGACACAACCTAACGACCAAATTTCTGGTTGTGGGTTAACATTCAAATATCATCTAGATAAAGAAGTACAGTTCGCTACTTCTACTAATCAAGAAAGAGATCTTAATACGAGAAAAGATTTTGATTTGTATACCGCTCCTTTGTCAAATAAAAAGACAGGTGTTCTACAAATAGGACCTAAGCAAAATAGGGAAAAAAAGGGATCTACTTCAATGCAGAGAGAAGAAGGTTTTATTGCAACGATTTTTGAAGATAATAATGTGCAAACAAAAGCACAGAGAGCTAAAGGATGGATAGATATATCAGACACATCTAAAGGTATTAGTGTAGGAATAAAAAATTTCCTTCAAGAATATCCAAAAGAATTAGAAATAGACCCAAAAACGAATACGGTGAATGCTTATGTATGGCCTGTTAGTATTGATCCAATGAGTTTTGAAAGAAAAAACACAAAATTAGACGGAGAAATGCTGGATAATTTTGCACAAGGTACTACCAAAACAACAGAGTTCATTTATTATTTCCATGCAAAGGAAAAGATCGATAATATTTATCTTACCATGGATTATGTTTTAGATCCACCTATTGCACACGCTAGTCCTGAATGGTATACGGCTTCTAAGGTCTATGGCAATATGGCTCCTTACAGTACTAAATTTCCAGAATTTGAAAATGCCTTACAGTATAAATATGATTGGATAGCATTTAATCAAGAATGGGAATCTTGGTTTGGTATTTTTGATTTTGGAGATATAAAAACCAATTATTTCAATGACGAATGGCACATGTGGAATAATAACGAGCCCACAGTTGATTTTAGTTTGTGGACAAATTTTATGAGAACTGGAAATCCCAAATATTACCATATGGCTCAAAATATGAGCAAACACAGTATGGATGTTGATAATATTCACTGGCCAAGAAAAAGAAATTACGTAGGAGAAATCAATGATGCCATAGATTTTTGGAACTATGAAGATGAACCAGAATCTACACCTTATCTAGGGATTGGTCGAAGACACGGAGACGAACATTGGAACGCATTGTTAAGCGCTCATGTGTGGATCCAAGGCTGGATTGCTTCTTATTACATAACAGGGGATCAAAGGGCATTGGAGATCGCTAAAATGACAGGAGATACTTATCTTAAAAGAATTTGGGGAGAACATGACTTAAGAGGAAGAAGATTGTATTTATCCGTTCTCAATTTAGTAGAACTTTATGATGCCACTAAACTAGAAAAGTATAAAACAGAATTAGATGATAGGGTAAGAATAATGCTAGAACTACAAAAGGAACAAGGTGGCAATATTTTGTTGGATAGATATGGGTACTCCCAAACTTATGTAGCTCAGGGACTTTACAAGTATTACCAGTTAACAGGAAGTAAGGAAGTAAAGAAGGCTCTTATTGACCATGCAAGATGGGTAAAGAACGTACCGCCACTTAATCATCAAATGGAGTCTTATTTAGCTACCATCTATCCCTTAATCATTGGATATGATCTAAGTGGAAATAAAACATTTTTTGGCGAGGCAATGAAAAGATCAGAATTACTTAAGGTGTCAAAATTATCTCTAAACTTAAATAAAGATGTTACTCAAAAAGAGTATAGCGAAGCTTTATTAAAAATTTCAAGATTACCAAAAGATGAAGGAGAAACTGCAATTTGGGACCTTAACCAAGGATTAAGAGTTTTTGGCTGGACACACGCCAATAACATTCCTTATTTGTTGTATTGGTTAAATAAATCCGATGATATAAATACAAAGTAGGTTTTTTTAAATTTCAAAATTAACAAACCATACTCATTAGAGTGTGGTTTATTAATTTTAGTATATGTGATAGGGAATTGTACTAGATATCCTTTTAAAGAACTTTCATTACATAGTTATATATACAATGAACATTACCAAAAAAACAATAGCTTTAATTACAGGTCCATTATCCTTTTTTGTTTTAACCTATTTTGATGCGCCATCAGGCATGCCTGAAAGTGCTTATCTGATGTTAGGCGTTACACTATGGATTGCTGTTTGGTGGGTTACAGAGGCTGTTCCTATTGCGGTTACAGCATTATTGCCTTTAATTTTATTTCCTATAGCGGGTATTATGAAAATAGCAGACACCACTGCGGCCTATGGTGATAAATATGTGTTCTTGTATTTGGGGGGGTTTTTCATAGCCATAGCTATTGAAAAATGGAACTTGCATAAACGTATAGCCTTACATATTATTAATATAATTGGAACCAATATCTATAAAGTAATTCTTGGCTTTATGGTAGCTACGGCGTTCTTATCTATGTGGATATCTAATACAGCTACCTCAGTGATGATGTTGCCTATTGGTATGTCTATTATATATCAATTAAAAGATAACCCTATAACTATTGAAAATGAGAACTCCATTTTTGGAAAAGCCTTAATGCTTAGTATAGCATACTCGGCATCCATAGGAGGTATAGCCACTTTAATTGGTACTCCTCCAAATTTAGTAATGGCTGGTTTTGTTCAAAAAGCATATGGCATTGAAATTACTTTTTGGCAGTGGTTGAAATTTGGTTTTCCAATCTCCATTTTATTACTAGGTATTGCTTGGTTTTATTTAACCCGTATTGCTTTCAAATTCAAACAAAAAGAATTTCCAGGAGGGCAAAAGGAAATAAACCGACTAATAAAAGAACTGGGGCCAATGCAGTTTGAAGAAAAATTGGTGCTAATTGTTTTCGTTACTACGGCACTTTGTTGGATCACGCGTTCTTTTATATTACAATCTTTAATACCAGGAATAGATGATACCATTATAGCCATGGGCGCAGCCATAGTTTTATTTATCATTCCAACAAAAGATAAAAAGCATCGTATCATTACTTGGGAAGACTCTGTTAAAATACCTTGGGGAATTATTTTATTATTTGGTGGTGGTATGGCTTTGGCAGCAGGTTTTCAAACAACAGGTTTAGCAATTTGGCTTGGGAGCCAAGTAGATCTTCTAATAGGAGTTCCCCTATTTTTATTGATTCTCATCATTATAATATCAGTCAACTTTTTAACTGAAGTAACTTCAAATCTAGCAACAACAGCTATGCTAATGCCTATTTTGGCTCCAATTGCTGTCTCATTGGATGTAGACCCGTTTATTTTAATCGTAGCTACAACAACTGCGGCATCTTGTGCTTTTATGCTTCCTGTTGCCACGCCTCCTAACGCTGTAGTCTTTGGTTCTGGGTATTTAAAAATTATTGATATGATAAAATCTGGTTTTTGGATGAATATTATATCTATTGTTATTTTAACCTTTATGGTGTATTATGTACTTCCTGTTTTATGGGGATTGTAAAAAGTTATTAATAATGTAAGATATTGAAAAAGGTAAGATCAATATTGGTTTATCTATTTTGATGTGCACTTATGGGGTAAGCATTCTTTTAAGGAACCATATGGCAAAATTCTTTTTCATTCTCACTTCAAATGTCTAACTTTTTGTACACATCTCTCAAATGATTCAACGAATTTACGCAGGACATTTATCCTTTAGAAATTCTTTAAAGGCTTAGATAAGTGCACTATAGCGGAACCATAATTAGATGGGATAGTGCCACGAATTGAAATGGTTCATTAGGATGCTGTAAATCCTTTTTTTAGAATCAAATAGTGTAAGAAAAAGTGTGACGGTGCTGCCCTTTACTTTTATATTTGCACAAAAAATTATAGGTCTAGTGTTAATACTGATTTTTTAAGAAAAGGAAAAAAAATTAGTGCATTTAGGACCTAAGATGAAAAGGTAACAAATACAAGAATAAAAATGAAAATGACAACGGGATTATGGATGCGTATCATTCATCGTTATTTAGGATTTTTCCTAGCAGGTATTATGGCTATGTATGCCATCAGTGGAATCATTATGATTTTTCGCAACACCGATTTTTTAAAACAGGATGTTGCTGTAGAACGGGAATTAAAACCAAATTTAGCATCGGTGGAATTAGGAGCTGCGTTAAAGATCAAAGGATTTAAACCTGAAAAAACAGAAGGAAATACGGTCTATTTTGCCCAAGGGAAATACAATACAGAGACAGGCATGGCTAATTACACTAAGAAGGAGCTTCCCTTGCTTCTTGACAAAATGGAACATTTGCATAAAGCCACTACCAATAGTCCAATATATTGGTTAAATATTTTCTTTGGAGTATCCTTATTGTTTTTTGTGGTCTCGGCATTCTGGATGTTTATGCCCAAAACAACTGTTTTTAAGAAGGGGGTTTTGTTTAGTTTGGCAGGTATCGTAGTGACCTTGATTTTACTGTTTGTTTGATAGCAATAGAATTCACGAATTTCATAGTAACAAAAAAGGAGTGATGCATGGCATCACTCCTTTTTTCATATTGTACAATTACAATGTATACTGCTAATTGTAGTGTAAGGCTATCTGGGCAAGCTGTCCCACAATTTTAACTGAATCTTTCATGGTTTCATTTGTATCATCCTCAATGAAAAGAATATTCATAATTGTGGTGCATTAAAATTTAAATAACTAATATAATAAATAAAGTAAAAGCTAAGAGAAGCTGAATGGCAATTATTTAAGGGTAAATGATTTAAGTCTAATTCGTAGCTGTTTGACATATTTTTGACCATGGAATTATTTATTTCAAAAATGCTCATCAAATAAAAAACCTGTGGCGTAATTTAAGTTCTTACAGTTATAAAAGTTGTTGGGTTATTTTGTTTATTGCATTTAAACTTTTGTTAACCAAGGCAATAAATGTTAAATTTTCGTAGTTTTGTTATTCGGATGAAGGTTTTTATACGTCACATAGTATCCTTAGTAATGGCATTTTTAGTGCTGTTCTCCACCATTTCTTTTACGGTGGACATGCATTTTTGTGGTAAACATTTGGTTGATTTTAGCTTGTTTAATAAGGCAGAAACCTGCGGGATGGACTCTATGATGGCAGTTTCTGGTGATGGACAGATGACTATGGAAATGGATTGTTGCAGCGATTTTAATCTAGTACAGCAAGGTCAGGACCATTTAAAATACTCATTTGAACAGTTTACTTTTGAACACCAACTTTTTGTAGCCTCCTTTATTACTACCTATATTGATATATTCCTGGGGATACATGAAAATGTGGTCCCACACAATGAATATCCACCTCCCTTATTGTTCAAGGATATTATTATCTTTGAACAGCAGTTTCTTATTTGATTTAAGATTTGGAAATAAGCCCATCAGCTAATGCTGTGAAAGGGCTCATCGTGTTGTATGTACTCCCATATAATACTGTATTCTAAATTTTAAAATCAAACTCCTATGCTGAATAAAAGCATCAAATTTTTTATAGACAATAAACTTGTAGCTGTTTTGTTACTGCTACTTTTCGTTGGCTGGGGTACCATAAATGCCCCATTCAATTGGAATATTGGTTTCTTACCTAGTGACCCAGTTGCAGTGGATGCCATTCCTGATATTGGTGAAAATCAACAAATTGTCTTTACAAAATGGGAAGGGCGTTCCCCCCAAGATATTGAGGATCAAATTACATATCCTCTAACAACCTCTTTATTGGGTATACCAGGTGTGAAGACGATTAGAAGTTCTTCCATGTTCGGATTTTCGAGTATCTATATCATTTTTGAGGAAGATATAGAGTTCTACTGGAGCCGCAGCCGTATTCTTGAAAAATTGAATTCGTTGCCTAGTAACCTACTTCCAGAAGGCGTAAACCCTTCTTTAGGACCAGATGCCACTGGCCTTGGGCAAATTTTTTGGTACACTCTTGAGGGAAGGGATGAAAATGGTGAAGTTACAGGAGGATGGGACCTTCAGGAATTGAGAAGCGTTCAAGATTATTATGTAAAATTCGCCCTTTCATCCGCAAGCGGGGTGTCAGAAGTAGCCTCCATTGGGGGGTATGTTCAGGAATATCAGATAGACGTAAAACCTGAGCTGATGAAGCAATATAATATTGGCCTTCAGGAAGTGGTAAATGCCGTGAAACAAAGCAATAGGGATATTGGGGCCCAGACTTTGGAAATCAATCAAGCAGAATACTTGGTACGGGGATTGGGATATATTAAGTCTTTGGATGACATTAAAAATGCGGTTGTCAGTTCCACAGATTATACTTCCATAAGAATTAAGGATATTGCTAATGTTTCCTTGGGTCCAGCAGTCCGTAGAGGTATTTTGGATAAAGAAGGGGCGGAAGTTGCTGGTGGGGTTGTGGTTGCCAGATATGGAGCCAATCCCTTGGAAGTCATCAACAATGTTAAGGATAAAATCAAGGAACTTAGTTCAGGGCTGCCCTCTAAACAATTGAGCGATGGGCGTACATCCCAATTGACCATTGTTCCATTTTATGACCGTGCGGAATTGATCCAAGAAACGCTGGGAACCCTTAAAGAAGCATTGACCTTGGAAATATTGATCACCATTTTGGTAATCATTGTTATGGTTTTTAATCTTAGGGCTTCCATATTAATTTCAGGCTTGCTGCCCGTTGCGGTATTAATGGTGTTCATTGCCATGAAGCTTTTTGGCGTGGATGCTAACATAGTGGCATTATCAGGAATAGCCATTGCCATTGGTACCATGGTAGATGTGGGGGTTATCCTTGCTGAAAATATCATTCGCCATATAGATGAAGACGAGGGAAAACTGTCTATGGATGCCATTGTTTACAATGCAACTGCGGAAGTTTCAGGGGCCATACTCACGGCGGTATTGACAACAATTATTAGTTTTCTTCCCGTATTTACCATGATAGGAGCCGAAGGCAAGCTTTTTAGACCTTTGGCATTCACCAAAACAATGGCACTTACGGCTTCTTTAATCATTGCCTTGTTTTTGATACCTCCGTTTGCAGCTTATTTGTTTAGAAAGAGAAATTATAAAATCAATTTTCGCTATGTAATTAATGTAATACTGATGGTGATTGGCTTTGGTGCCATCATTATGGGGTATTGGCTGGGTACATTATTGATAGCCTTTGGGATTGTTGGTATTTTAAAAATAAGAGGGATTCTGAATGATAAATTTGCCAATCTTGCCAATATTTCAATTTCCGTCCTCACAATTGTAATTCTATTGTCTATTTATTGGAGACCTCTTGGATTTGATAGAGGTATTTTTATAAACCTACTTTTTGTGAGTTTAATTTGTTTTGGGCTATTGGGAATATTTTACATTTTTCAAAAATATTATTCCAGAATCCTGGAATGGGCCTTGCAAAATAGGGTACTCTTTTTAATGGTTCCTACCACGGTGTTGGTTATGGGAATATGGGTCATGGGGAATACTGGGAAGGAATTTATGCCTGCCCTAAATGAAGGCACGTTTCTTTTAATGCCCACTTCTCTTCCCCATTCTGGAGTAGCGGAAAACAAACGTGTATTACAACAATTAGATATGGCCGTAGCCAGTATTCCTGAAGTGGAAACAGTAGTGGGCAAATCAGGAAGGACGGAGTCTGCCTTAGACCCAGCTCCTCTATCCATGTATGAAAATATTATTCAATATAAATCGGAATACCTAAAGAATAAGAATGGGGACAGACAACGCTTTAAGGTAGACAGTGAAGAACGGTTCCTAATCAAAGGTGGTGGACATGTAGTAAACCCAAATGTGAAAGTAGAAGGGAATTCAAATGAAAACACATCTAATGCTAGTGCATTTTCAGAGGTCACTCTAGATGATTTAATTCCTGACAACAGTGGAGAATATTACAGAAACTGGCGACCAGAAATTCAATCTCCAGATGATATTTGGAACGAAATAGTAAAAGTGACCCGGCTGCCAGGCGTTACTTCTGCTCCTAAATTACAGCCTATTGAAACTCGGCTGGTGATGCTCCAAACAGGAATGCGAGCACCTATGGGTATAAAAGTGAAAGGGCAGGATCTCCAACAGATCGAAGCTTTTGGTCTCCAATTAGAAACTATTATCAAAGAGGCCGATGGTGTTAAAGACGAAGCCGTCTTTGCAGATAGGATTGTAGGTAAGCCCTATTTGCTGATTGATATCAATAGGGAACAGTTGGCGCGATATGGCATCCTTATTGAGGATGTGCAACGGGTTCTGGAAGTTGCTGTTGGCGGAATGACTCTAACACAAACTGTTGAAGGCAGAGAACGTTATGGGGTTCGTGTTCGCTATCCACGAGAATTAAGAGAAAACCCGGAAGACATCAAAAACATTTATGTTCCAGTGGCTAATGGAACCTCGGTACCGTTGAGTGAATTAGTAACCATACGTTACGAAAAAGGGCCACAAGTGATTAAAAGTGAAGATACGTTTCTCGTTGGCTATGTACTTTTCGATAAAATAGATGGCTATGCGGAGGTCAGCGTAGTAGAGAATGCCCAAGCATTAATTGAACAAAAAATTAACGAGGGAGAATTAATTGTGCCCAAGGGTATCAGTTATAGATTTACAGGTACTTATGAAAATCAATTAAGGGCAGAAAAGACGTTGTCCGTAGTGGTGCCTTTGGCCTTGTTGACCATTTTCCTGATTTTGTACTTTCAATTCCGTTCGGTAACCACTTCTTTAATGGTCTTTACAGGAATTGCGGTAGCATTTGCAGGCGGATTTATCATGATTTGGTTGTACGGGCAAGAGTGGTTTTTTAACTTTAATTTTTTTGGGGAGAATCTGCGGGAATTGTTCAACATGAGAACCATTAACCTTAGTGTCGCTGTTTGGGTAGGTTTCATAGCCCTCTTTGGTATCGCCACAGATGATGGGGTGGTAATGGCTACCTATTTAACCCAAACTTTCGATAAAGATAAGCCGAGCACTGTAAAGGAAATAAGGGCTGCCACTTTGGAAGCTGCCCATAAACGAATTCGTCCTTGTCTAATGACAACCGTTACCACCATTCTAGCACTCTTACCAGTACTGACCTCCACGGGCAAGGGAAGTGATATCATGATTCCTATGGCCATTCCAATATTTGGTGGGATGATCATAGATATAACCTCTTATTTTATTGTTCCCGTTTTATATAGCTGGCGACAAGAAATTTCAAATGGAAAACTAGCAAAATTGCTACAAAATGAATCTATAATATTGGACAAATGAAATTGAATTGCACACATAAAATAATACTGTTTTTTATGCTGCTTTTTGCCCATATGTCACAAGGGCAAATCTTGGAAAGCTACTTGGAACAGGCAGAAGCCAACAACCCAGAAGTGCAAGCTTTTGAACTTAGGTATACAATCTCCAAAGAAAAAGTAAATGAGGTGAATACACTTCCGAATACCGAAATAAGTGCCGGACTTTTTGTGAGTGAACCAGAAACTAGGACAGGGGCCCAGAAAGCTAGATTTTCTGTAAAACAAATGTTGCCTTGGTTTGGTTCTATTGCAGCTAGGAAAAATTATATAGCCTCTCTCTCCGAGGTAGATTTTTTGGACATGGTTATTATTAAAAGGAAACTTAGGCTGGCGGTATCTCAATCGTATTACAGACTTTATGCCATCAAAAAACAGCAGGAGGTATTGGGTGAGAATATAGAGCTTCTAAAGACCTATGAAAAACTAGCATTAACCTCATTGGAAGTGGGCAATGCATCGGCTGTAGACGTATTGCGTTTACAGATCAGGCAAAATGAATTGCAGGCCCAAAAAGAAGTGCTGGTGCTGGATTATGTATCCGAAGGCAACCTATTTAACAATTTAATGAATAGGGAAGAGGCACTGCCAATTGATCTGGTGGATGATTTACCCGTTAGTAATGAAGGGGAAAAGCAGATTTGGGACTTACAATTTCATCCTGAATTGGAAAAATACGATCGACTCTACGAATCTATTACCCAATCTGAAATACTGAACCAGAAGGAAGCCAAGCCAGACCTTGGTTTTGGATTGGATTATATTCCTGTTGCTGAACGAAATGATATGAATTTTAGTGATAATGGAAAGGACATTATAATGCCCATGGTTTCTCTGTCTATTCCAGTTTTTAATTCAAAATATAAGTCCAAGACCATACAAAATGCGTTGCGACAAGAGGAAATTAGTGCACAGAAAAGCAATCAAAAAAATAAATTAAAAACACTCTTGAGCAATGCAGTGTCGTTTAGGGAAGCGTCTCGTATCAAATACAACATTCAGGAAAAGAATTATAGACAAGCAAAAGATGCAGAGGAAATATTGATTAAAAATTACGAAACGGGAATCATAAATTTTAATGATGTCTTGGATATTCAAGAGTTAGGGCTGAAATTTCAAATGAATCAAATTGAGGCCGTTAAGAATTATTATTCGGAATCGTCGATAATTAATTATTTGGTACTGAAATAAAAATAAATAGGAAGTCAATTTTAAATAGAAAAGGAATAAAATTATGAAGAACAAGATGGTTAAGAATAGGAAACACAATGGTTATGCAATCCTTGCAGGTATAACTTTAATAATAATGACCGCATGCGGAGAAGAAAAGAAAGAGGAGCCTAAGGCGGCCGACTCTTCCAAAGTAACAGAAATAAAAAAGGAAGCCACCGCTATGGTCTCTTTTAAAGAGGAGGCTACAGAAGAGGTCTTCCAGAGGTACTTGGAACTAAAAGGGGCATTGATCAAAACAGATGTGGCAGGAGCAAAGATTGCTGCTAGCATGATGATAAAAAATCTCAATGAAAATCAATTAGAATTGAAGTCGATAGCCCAAGAATTGGCAGATTCTGACGCTATTGGGAAACAAAGGGAGCTGTTTGCCACGTTAACCTCTAAGGTAGAGCCGCTTTTTAAAGAGCAGATGACTCAAGGTACCATTTATAAGCAGTTCTGCCCTATGGCTTTCAACAATACAGGAGGCTATTGGTTTTCAGACGTTTCTGAAATAAGAAATCCCTATTATGGGGATATGATGTTGACGTGTGGCGCTGTGAAAGAAACCATCCAATAGAAAGGGATAGTTACTTAAAGGAAGTACCTTTAGGATACGAATGAAAAGTGGATGAAAAGGAGTGCGGAATTAATAAAAAAAGGAAAATGAAACATACCTATCATATAGATGGCATGACCTGCAACGGGTGCCGTAGTCATGTAGAAGCAACTTTGCAAAAAGTAGACGGTGTAGTTAGTGCTTACGTAGATCTCGACAAAGCGGAAGCCGTTATAGAAATGGATTCTCATATTCCTATTGCTTCCTTTAAAACTGCATTGGAAAAGGCAGGCGGACATTATACCATCCATATGCAAGGTGAGAAGAAAGAAGATATACAAAAAAAGGATAGCACACCAAAAGGAAAGGGTACAGGTACCTATTATTGCCCTATGCATTGTGAGGGAGATAAAACGTATAACAAGCCCGGTGATTGTCCTGTTTGTGGAATGGATTTGGTAGAGGAACAAAGTATGTCGTCTACATCTGGCACCCAATATACGTGTCCGATGCATCCAGAAATTGTAGAGAATCAACCAGGTTCTTGTCCCATATGCGGGATGGATCTGGTGCCAAAGGAACCAGATGTGTCTTCGGAGGAAAAGAATTATCGGAAATTATTGAAAAAGTTATGGTGGTCAGTAGGCTTTACATTGCCCATTTTTTTGATAGCCATGTCCGAAATGCTGCCCAATAATCCACTTTACGAGGTTTTGGAACTCAAATATTGGAATTGGGTTCAATTTGGACTTTCTATTCCAGTAGTTTTTTATACCACTTGGATGTTTTTTGAACGTGCCTACCGATCTATTAAGACATGGAATCTAAACATGTTTACGCTTATTGGTATTGGTGCAGGGGTGGCATGGTTATTTAGTGTTTTTGGATTGATTTTTCCTGATTTCTTTCCAGAACAATTTAAGACAGATTCAGGTACGGTGCACGTTTATTTTGAAGCGGCAACGGTTATTTTAACCTTGGTGTTATTGGGACAGGTATTGGAAGCCCGAGCTCACAGCAAAACAAATTCAGCCGTAAAGGAATTGTTGAAATTAGCTCCCAATAAAGCTATTAGAGTTGTAGATGGGAAGGAGGAAGAAATTAGTATTGATGCCATTGCATTGGGAGATATTTTGCGCGTAAAACCGGGGGATAAAATACCAGTTGATGGGTCTTTGGTAGAAGGACACACGTCCGTAGACGAATCTATGATTACTGGCGAGCCCATTCCCGTGGATAAAGTAGAAGGAGACACCTTGAGTAGTGGGACTATTAATGGCAATCAATCTTTTTTGATGAAGGCCGAAAAAATTGGATCAGATACATTGCTTTCCCAAATTATAAAGATGGTGAACGATGCGAGCAGAAGCAAAGCTCCAATACAAAAATTAGCCGATAGGATATCTGGATATTTTGTTCCAGTAGTGGTTTTGGTCTCCCTGATAACTTTTGGGGTTTGGGCCATTTGGGGACCAGATCCGGCCTATGTATTTGCATTGGTGAATGCCATCGCAGTTTTAATCATTGCTTGTCCCTGTGCCTTGGGACTTGCTACACCTATGTCCGTTATGGTAGGTGTAGGGAAAGGAGCCCAAAATGGAGTACTTATAAAGAGTGCAGAGGCTCTAGAAAAGATGGCAAAGGTGACTATTTTGATCGTTGATAAGACCGGGACCTTAACAGAAGGTAAACCCAGTGTAGAAAAGGTGATAGCTTTCAGCGACAGCCTTTCTGAAACAGAAGTGCTACAATATTTAATTTCTTTAAATCAATACAGTGAGCATCCCTTGGCCGAAGCTACGGTTGCCTATGGAAAAGAACAAGGGGTTGAAATGGTAAAGACGGAAGGCTTTAATGCCGTGACCGGAAAAGGAGTGGAAGGGACTGTAAATGGAAAAAATGCGGCCTTGGGCAATGAAAAAATGATGGAACATGCCGGTTCAGTGGTTTCCAAAAAAATGGAAGAGGAGGCTACGTCCTATCAAAAACAAGGCAAAACCGTATCGTTTCTATCAGTGGACAAAAAATGTGTTGGATATCTCGTCATCGGGGATAAAATTAAACAGACTAGTGCGGAAGCTATAAAAGAATTACAGAGCAAAGGTATTGATGTACTTATGCTGACAGGCGATAATCACAATACAGCGCAAGCGGTGGCTAGTGAATTGAATTTAGCTGATTTTAAAGCCGGTATGTTGCCAGAGGATAAGCTAAAAGAAGTAGAAAGACTCCAAAATGATGGTAAGGTAGTGGCAATGGCAGGAGATGGTATCAACGATGCTCCTGCGTTAGCAAAAAGTGATGTGGGTATCGCTATGGGAACAGGTACCGATGTAGCCATTGAAAGTGCTTCAATTACCTTGGTAAAAGGAGATTTAAACGGAATTGTGAAGGCCAGAAACCTAAGCGAGAAAGTTATGGGCAATATCAAACAAAATTTATTTTTTGCATTGATTTATAATACTGTTGGGATACCCATTGCGGCAGGAGTATTATTTCCATTTTTTGGAATATTATTATCACCCATGATTGCTGCAGCTGCGATGAGTTTTAGCTCAGTATCTGTAATTGCCAATGCCCTTAGATTGAAAACTAAAAACATAAATTAATACAAACGATGAAGAATCTTTTTTATATTTTTTTAGCCCTAATTTTATTTTCATGTAAAGAAAATAAGAATACAGATTTAAAAGACCCAGCTCCTGCTCATTCCAATCATAAAGATAATATGATTGAAAGTGAGAAAGGCTCTGTAAAGAAAATCCTTAGTCCACATACTGCTGCTATGGCTATGATTGGTGAGGCTCATATTCATATTGATTATTCATCACCTGGCGTAAGGGATCGTATTATATTTGGCGGATTGGTGGGCTACGGACAAGTCTGGCAAGCTGGTGCCCATAAGGCAACTTGGATTGAGACGAATAAGGATCTCGAGTTTGATGGCCAATTGTTAAAGGCAGGTAAATATGGTTTTTTTACAATTCCTGGTAAAAGTGATTGGACTATAATATTTAATTCAAATTGGGACCAACATGGGAAAGATGAATACGATGAAAAAGATGATGTTCTTCGTTTAAAGATCATACCAGAAGTCATGGACGATGTAAAAGAACATTTAGAATATCAAATAACCAAAACCAACCTTACAGAAGGAAGCATTTCACTCTCTTGGGAGAAAGTAAGAATTAGCTTTCCATTTGTAGTTAAACCTTAATTAAAGTAATGATTAAAAGAAAAACTGTAGCTAAAATCCGTAAGACTCATCGTTATTTAGGGCTCTTTTTGGGCATCCAATTTTTGATGTGGACCATTAGTGGTTTGTATTTCAGTTGGACCAATTTAGATGAAATCCACGGGGATCAATTTAGAAATCAAGCTATGAACCATACCATGTTCACAGATTTAATGAGTCCAACAGAAATAGCCAATACATCTGACATTATGTTCTTGGAGTTTAGGGATATTGCCAATGTGCCTTATTATTTGATTAATCAAACCCAATTGGTCAATGCACAGAGCGGTACTTTAAAAATGGAAATTTCTAAAGAGGAAGCATTACAGGTTGCCCAAAAAAATATGATAGCCGGATTAAAGGTTCAAGGGATAGAGCGTATTACAGAAACTGGGAAACATCATGAATACAGAGGAGGACCACTTCCCGCATATGTCATTTCATTCGATACGCCAGGAAATATTAAGGCCTATGTTTCCATTGCCGATGGCTCCTTTAAAACACTCCGCCATAGAGATTGGCGTTGGTTCGATTTTTTATGGATGACACATACGATGGATTATGAGGGAAGGGACAATTTTAACAATGTAGTTTTAAGAGCATTTTCATTATTGGGGTTAATAACTGTATTGAGTGGGTTTACCCTTTGGTATGTTACTTCTCCCACAATGAGGAAGAGAAAAAAGGTGACAAAGGAATAAACCTTTATTACACTAAAAATGGGAAGTAGCAAAGAGACTAATCATAGACAGCATGAAAAAGAATAGCTATACAAAATTTACAGGAATGCTTGTGGCCTCATTTGTTGCCATGTATATCACCATGTACTGGAACACTTATGAAATAGACCACGTCTATTTTAGTTTAACAAGATTTTATATGAGCTGTCTAGGAATTGCGGCAATGGCAATTATAATGTTTGTAGCCATGAAAAACATGTACCAGAACAAAAAGAAAAATATCGCAATTATTCTGGGTAGCGTCGTTCTTTTTTGTGGTGCGCTAGGTTTGGTAAGGACCCAAAGCCCAATTATTGGTGATGTATTATGGATGAAAGCAATGATACCACACCATTCTATTGCTATTTTGACAAGTGAGCGAGCAGCCATAAAAGATCCAGAAGTGAAAAAATTGGCAAATTACATTATAAAAGCTCAAAAGAGGGAGATAGAAGAGATGAAATCGATGATCAAAAGATTAGAAAGTAACTAATACAATACATAAAGAATAAATAATTGAAGCTATGAACAAGAATATCATATATCTCAGTATTGCAGTGATTATTGGTCTATTAGCAGGCTACCTTATTTTTAGTGGTAATGGTAACAATGGTAACGCAGCGGAACATGACCATACTGAAGAAATGGCGAGTGGAAAAATGTGGACCTGTTCTATGCACCCACAGATTATGCAACCTGAGCCTGGGGATTGTCCGATTTGCGGAATGGACCTCATTGCTGCTGAATCTGGGGCAGACGGACTTGCAATGAGTCAATTTAAAATGAGCGAAAACGCCATGGCTTTGGCGAATATAAAAACACTGACAGTTGGTAATGGCAAGACCAAGGAAGGCATCCTTAAGTTATCCGGCAGCATAATGGAAAACGAGGAAATTAATGGTACACAAGCTGCATATTTCGGAGGGAGAATAGAGAAGCTTAATGTGAATTTTGAAGGAGAAGAAATAAAAAATGGACAACTACTGGCTACCATCTATTCTCCAGAATTGGTATCTGCACAACAAGAGTTATTGACCGCATCCAGGCTAAAGGAATCTCAACCTGAACTTTATAAAGCGGTCAGAAATAAGTTAAAACTATGGAAGCTCTCTGAAAAACAAATAACACAAATAGAAGTTAGTGGTAAAGTCACTGAAAACTTTCCTTTGTATGCCAATGCCTCAGGTACGGTTTCAAAAATAATGGTGGAAGAGGGCGATTATATAAAACAAGGGGCAGCCTTATTTACTATAGCAAATTTAAGTTCGGTCTGGGCGGTATTCGATTCCTATGAAAACCAAGTAGGTAGTCTCAAAAAGGATCAGGCTATAACCATCGTTGCAAACTCATATCCCAACACCAATTTTAAAGCCAATATTTCATTTATAGACCCCATATTGAACTCTAATAAGCGAACTGTTGAGGTCAGGGCAGTCCTACAAAATAAGGACGGATTACTTAAACCGGGGATGTTTGTTCAAGGTGCAGTTATGTTATCGGCCAGCAAGATGGCAGACCGGATCGCTATTCCTGAAAGTGCTGTGTTATGGACAGGGGAAAGATCTGTGGTCTATATAAAAACAGATAGTAAGGAGCCAGTTTTTGAAATGAGGGAAATAACGTTGGGTACTATCATAAATGGAAGTTATGAAGTACTGGACGGGTTAGAAAATGGAATGGAAATAGTGACTAATGGAACGTTTACTGTTGATGCTGCGGCACAACTCAAAGGAAAAAAGTCCATGATGAACAAAGAAGGAGGGAAGACCACAACCGGACATGAGGGGCACACAGGCAGTAGTATGGAAGGGAACACTACTACAAGTATGAAAATGAGTATTTCCAAAGGAGTGCAAAAGGATTTTATGTCCATAATCACATTGTATATGGAAGTAAAAGATGCTTTGGTAGCGTCCAATCCAGAAAAGGTAAGTAACTCCGCTAAACAAGCTTTAAATGGTCTAAAAAACATAAAGGAAACCGATTTGGATAAAATGACTAGAGGGCATGTATCCATTATTAAAGACAAGTTTTCGGCAATAGCCAACAATAGCAATCTTGAAAATCAACGTGATCATTTTATCGCACTTTCGGATAATATGATCGCTATCAGCAAAAATTTGGACCAGGTGTCCACCTCGTTATTTATTCAAAACTGTCCTATGGCCAATAAGAATAAAGGGGCTGATTGGCTGAGTTGGGAAAAGGAAATTCGTAACCCTTATTATGGGGAGGCTATGATGACTTGTGGGGAAGTTAAGCAAGTAATATCCAAATAAATTAGACAACAAATTTATATTTATAAGATCTGATGAAATATAGGAGACACCCTTTAAGGAGGCCTATACTATAAAATGCTTTTCCATTAAATAATCGAATGAGAAATGATTTATTCATTATCTTTATATAAAGAATAAACCACTCAAAATGGCCTCATACTTCACTATGCGAGGCCAGCGTATAGTTTGGTCTAGTATATTTTAAACAAGCCTTATGCTCGTGGTATTTAGTTTTTCAATAATTCAAAATTTATAAATATGAAATCGATAAAAATCGTTTTTATAGTGCTAGTTGCACTATCAATGACAACGTCATATGCACAACTAAAAAATCAATCATCTGAATACGTAAAAATCCTTGGGAATTGTGATATGTGCAAAAGCACAATAGAAAAGGCTGGTACTATAGAAAACGAAGCTAAGGTTGATTGGGACAAGGACACCAAAATGGCTACGCTTACATACGATAGTGTTAAAACTTCCAAGGAAGACATTCTTAAACGTATAGCCTTGGTTGGTTATGATAGCGAAAGCTTTTTAGCGCCAGACGATACCTACTTAAATTTGCCAAGTTGTTGCCAATATGAAAGAGCTGACCAAGTATCCGCTAAAAGGGATGGGCTAAAATCGGATATGGCATTTATGGACCATTCTGAACATTCAAATAGAATAAACGAAGTCCAAGGAACAAATCCACTATCAGGAGTCTACGACAGTTATTTTGTAGTTAAGGACGCCTTGGTTAGAACAGATGGGGTTTTGGCTTCTACAAACGCTAAAACGCTCTTAAATGCCATTAATGAAGTGAAAATGGATCAACTTTCAATGGGCGTCCATATGTTGTGGATGAAAGTGTTGAAAAATTTGAAAGAAGATGCATCAAAAATCGCTGATACAAAAGTCATTGGTCAACAAAGGAGCAACTTTGACTCACTGTCAAAAAACATATATGAGGTAATGAAAGTTTCCAAACAAGAATCTCCAACCTACTACCAATTTTGTCCAATGGCAAATAATGGAAAGGGAGCCAATTGGTTGAGCAAGGAGGAAACCATAAAAAATCCGTATTACGGTTCACAAATGATGAGTTGTGGTAAAACTGTGGAAACAATCGAGGAATAAGAAAATGAATAAAAAAATCAAATGGCTGATTGTATTCATAGGAATGCTCTCTATACCTATCTTATTTGCCCAAAATATTGTCCGCTACGATTTAACCGTTACCGATACCATTGTCAATTATTCCGGAAAGGAAAAAAGAGCAATCGCTGTAAATGGTTTAATTCCTATGCCAACACTCACCTTTACCGAAGGTGACATTGCAGAAATTGTAGTGCATAATAAATTAAAAGAAAGTACATCCTTGCATTGGCACGGTCTTTATTTACCGAATAAGGAAGACGGTGTTCCCTACCTCACTCAAATGCCAATTGAACCAAATGAAACGTTTACCTATCGTTTTCCAATTATTCAAAATGGAACACATTGGTATCATAGCCATAGTGGATTGCAAGAACAGATTGGGATGTATGGCTCTTTAATATTATTAAAAAAAGACGATGATCCAACTTTTCGTAGGGGGATAGACGATGTACCTGAAGCACCTATTATTTTAAGTGAATGGACAGATATTGACCCTGAAAATGTTCATCGCATGCTTCACAATGCAAATGATTGGGCAGCCATTAAGAAGGGAACCGTTCAAAGCTATTCGGAGGCAATAAAGGCGGGTTATTTTAAAACCAAATTAGGGAATGAGTGGAAAAGAATGCTGGCGATGGATGTTAGCGACGTTTATTACGAAAAATTCTTAATAAATGGGCAGAATGAATGTAAACTATCCCAATTCAAAGCTGGTGAAAAAGTCCGCCTACGGATTTCAAATGGTGGTGCATCCTCTTATTTTTGGCTGAACTATGCTGGTGGTAAAATGACGGTTGTAGCCAACGATGGAAACGATGTTGAACCAGTAGATGTAGATCGATTAATCATAGGGGTTTCTGAAACTTATGATGTTATTGTTTCCATTCCAAATGAAAATACTTCTTATGAGTTTTTGGCTACTCCTGAAGATCGCACAAAATCTGCTTCAATTTATTTAGGCAATGGTATAATTCAGCTTAAAAGCAGAATGCCAAAACTAAAATATTTTGAAGGAATGAAGATGATGAACGACATGATGAATATGGATGGGACCATGGATGATATGGGAATGGACATGTCGTTGCAGAAAATGGACATGAATACGGTCATGTATCCAGAAATAAGTGGGGATCCAGATATGAAAATGGATGGTATGAAAATGGATGAAAAAATGGATCATTCCAAACATTCAACCAACACAGTCCAAGACCTAGTAACCTTGAATTATGGAATGTTAAAATCACCTTTCCCCACCACCTTACCAAAAGATGCGCCAGTACGTGAACTTAGATTTGAACTTACAGGCAACATGAATCGCTATGTTTGGAGTATGGACAACAAGGTCCTTTCGGAAAGCGATAAGATCCTAATTAAAAAAGGAGAAAATGTAAGGATAACACTTTATAATGGTTCTATGATGAGACATCCTATGCACTTACATGGGCACGATTTTAGGGTATTAAACGGTCAAGATGAATATGCACCATTAAAAAATGTGCTAGACATTATGCCTATGGAGACAGATACTATAGAGTTTTTGGCAAATGCAGAAGGAGATTGGTTTTTTCATTGCCATATTTTGTATCATATGATGGCAGGTATGAACAGGGTATTTTCTTATGAAAATCAAGCTCCAAATCCCTATTTACCCAACAAAGAGTGGGCATATAAGAAACTTCAAGCAGAAAGTAATACATTTCATTTTATGGCTGAAAATGACTTTGCGACCAATGGGAATGATGGTATGCTGATGATGCAGAATACACGTTGGAGTATTGGCACAGAATGGCGTTTGGGTTATCATGATGAACACGGTTATGAAACAGAAACCCATATTGGACGATATATTGGAAGAAATCAATGGTTAATGCCTTTTGTGGGTTTTGATTGGCGTTATAGAGAACAAAATGGAGAAGTTGAAAAAAACCTATTTGGCCAAACAAATACGAAGGACCAGAGAGCAGTTTTGAGTTTAGGAACCGAATATACTTTACCAATGCTTGTTAAACTGCAAGGCGAAATTTTCTCGGATGGTAATGTGCGTTTTCAGTTAATGCGAGAAGATATTCCAATTTCGCCGCGAATTAGATGGGCTTTTATGGTAAATACAGATAAGGAATACATGACTGGGTTAAAATACATTGTTACTAGGAACATGGGTATATCAACACATTATGATAGCGATATGGGTGTTGGTTTTGGAGCAACCATAAGTTATTAAAACAGGTTTGAAACTTTCAATAGTTCTCGTTATTTCCACAAAATATCGATTATTTCTCATAGTGTCATGATTTAGCTAACCTTCTTTGAGAAATATAAACGAAGGAATCAGCTGGGTGAGTTAGGAAAAGGAAACTCGCGACCCTCATTATGGGGAGGCTATGATGACATGTGGGGAAGTCAAGTAAGTCATTTCAAATCAAGGATAAAAATTAATTCTAAATGTAAAAGGATATATACCTTCCATGGATCCCATGACAATTAGCAGATAGCAAAGAAATTCATTTGAGGAAGAAGTACTACAACTTTAAAATATTTTTGACTTCAGAAAGTATATTCTAAGATAAAAAAAATACACATCTTTTTATTTGTGCTAACATGCACAACCTTATTAGCCCAAGAAAAAATAACAATCACCGGTCAATTACTAGAAGAATCTACCAATGAACCTTTGTCCTTTGCCAACGTTAGCGTAACGAACTCAGCGACCAATACTTTAGTTACGGGAGCTATCACAGATGAGAATGGAAGATTCAAAATTTAAGACATTCCTTTGGGTAAATACCTGATTAGTTTTTCATTTATAGGGTTTTCCCCTGTAGAACAAAAATTAACCGCTAGCGGACTCAATACCATTTTTGATTTGGGTAAGATTAACATGAAACCATCTGCTCAAGAACTTTCAGAAGTTGAACTCGTGGTCAAACAGGCTACTACCAACGCCGATCTAAAAAAAACATTTAATCTGGCGAATACTATTGCACAATCTGGGGGTTCTGTCTTAGATGCGATGAAGACCATGCCAGGAGTGGCTTTTGATCAAGATGGAAAGGTAATACTAAGGGGCAGTGATAAAGTAGTTGTTTTAATCGATGGGAAACAATCAAGTCTCACTGTTTTTGGCAATCAAAAGGGATTATCAAATATTCCAGCATCCAACATAGAGAAAATAGAAATTATAAATAATCCCTCGGCCAAATACGATGCCAATGGCTTTGCTGGGATAGTCAAAATCATTTACAAAAAGGAGAAACAGAACGGTTTAAACGGTGAAGTAGGCCTCTCTTTTGGGGTGGGTGCTCTAGGGAAACGAAAACATGATACAGAAACAGACCTAGGTTCGTATTCCGTTAATCCTAAATTAATACCAAGTATTAATCTTAATTATAGAAAAGGACCCTTAAATTATTTTTTACAGTCAGAATTTATAATTCAGGAAGCCCTTCTTAATAATGAATTTAGTACAAGGAGCTATGCTAATGGTGATAACATTATTTCCCAAGTCCCAGAGAATAGAAGGCAGTTTAGGTCTATTATCACCTCTGGTATAGACTGGGAAATGGATGACAATAATTCAATGACCTTTTCAGGAATGTTCGATAGGGAAAAACACATAGATACAGCCCAAGTAGCCTATATAGATTTGGACACCGATCGGAGAATAAGATATTATAATTGGCAAGAAGAGGAGGTGACCAGTTATATTAATGTTGCTGCCAACTACAGGCATAAATTTGAGCAAGTGGGCCCTACACTCTCCGGTAACATTTAATATACCAGAGGTTTGGAAGATGAAAGTTATTTTTTAAATGATAGTTCTTCGGTACGCGTGGGTTGGGATGCCACTAATAGTAGGGCCATAGAGCACACCACCAGTATTTCTACGGATTATGCAAAATCTTTACCCTATGGAAAAATAGAATTGGGGGCAAAGGCCCGCATACGAAGGTTGCCGGCGGATTATACTATAACTAAAGGAACTAATTCTATTATTTATCCCGATTTGGGTGATTTTTCTGATTGGGGAGAAAATCTTTATGCAGGGTATGTCAACTATATATTGGAAAAAGAAAATTATTACATTGAAGGAGGATTGAGGGCTGAGCAAACCAACGTTTTTTACAAAGTAGATCCTACAAATATCTATTATGCAGATAATGATAAATATGATTATTTTGAACTTTTTCCAAGTGTTCGTTTTACCTGTAAAATGAATCAAAGGAACAAGATATCTCTATTCTATAACAGGCGTGTGGATAGACCTGGGGAACCCGAGCTTCGTATTTTTCCAAAATATGATGATCCCGAACTATTGAAAGTGGGGAACCCTTATTTAAGGCCCCAATTTACGGATGCAGTGGAATTGGCACATAAGTTTTCTTGGGACAATGGTTCCTTGTTTTCTGCGGTTTATCATAGAATGATCAACGATCAATACCTGAGAATATTGAGTATTGATGATTCTAATCCTGATTATGATATAGTAAGTAGAATTTATCAAAATACGGGTAATGCAACAAATTCTGGAGTGGAATTGTTATTTAGTCAGGATATTTCCCAAAGCTGGAAATTATCGGGAAGCATCAATTGGTATCAAAACAATATAATTGCCTATCAGGGAACCTTATTATTTCCATTTGAAAGAACTTTTTCCATTGCATCTTCCAGTGATTTAGCAGGTGATTTTAAAATTAGTAATGAAATAATGCTCCCAAGGGATGTTACGTTCCAAATCATAGGGTTATACTATTCGCAAAAGAATATCCCACAAGGAAAGGAACTTGGACGTTCATCCATCGATGTGGGGATTAAAAAGAAATTATGGGATTCAAAAGGAGAGCTATTTTTATCGGCATCTGATATTTTTAATAGGTTTGGAATACGTCAAGAATTGGTCACTGAAGGATTGGTAACCCTTTATGCTAATTATTATGAAACTCAAATTATCAGATTGGGCCTGAAATATAAATTCTAAATAGGAGTTACTTGCTTTTTTTCTTTAAGGGTAGTATATAGTATTAAAACGAAAAGGAAAGTCAATAAAACGATAGATGAACCAATCGTTCCTAAATCCATTCCTCCTTTATCTAAGGGTTTGGTCAAAAAGTCCCCAAAGGTTGCTCCAAACGGTCTTGTCAATACAAAAGCTATCCAGAACAGGAAGATAGTAGAGATTTGGGTGAAATATTTTGCGAAGACCACAACCAATAGTAGGGACCCAATTAACAAAGCTCCCCCTGCAAAACCTAAACCTGAATCATCGGCCAAATAATCTCCCAATGCTGTTCCTAGAGTGTTGGAGATCAGAATAGTAATCCAATAAAATAGTTCTGGTCTAAAGGTTTTTATATTGGTGACCGACAAGCTTTTTTCGCTTTTATACCATATGAAAAGGATGATACATAGCAAAACAACCAATATGAGGGATCCCTTGGCATAACCCAAGCCCATGGTCCTATCCATATAATCGGACATGGTAGTACCAGCTGTGCTTGTTGCAATGATAACCAACCAATATATAAATGGAATGTATTTCTTTGAGTTTAATTGTATGATTAAACTAAAGATAAAAAAACTGATTAAAATAATAGAACTTAACCCATATCCAATATTCAAGGTCATGGACAACATGTCGCCTCCCGTCTCCCCAAAGGTGGTAGCACAAATTTTCATGATCCAAAAGATTAGATTTACTTCGGCTATTTTGCGCATGGCATTCAAGTTAAAGAATTGATGGATGTTTTTCTTTGTCCTATTTCTCAGTTTAAATGTATTTGGCAATTCTAAAGAGAACTTTAAGTGTGGGGTAAATTAAGATTCAAAAGTAATTAAGGTTTGCTTTAAATTTTACACCTACTTTTACTCAGATATTTTAAATACCAGATATGAAGTTTTTAAAAATAGTAATTGGGGCATTGTTCATATTTGGTTCTGTTGCATTTGTTTTAAGTATTAATTTACCCCAAGATGTAAAAGAGGCTTTCTCTGATAAATATCCTAAGGCAACATCGGTTCAATGGGACAAGGATTCCTACTCTCAATGGCAAGCAGAATTTAACATGGATGGACAAACATACATCGCCATCTTCCAGGACGATGGTACTTGGATGACTACCAAAAAGGAGAAAGTTTTGATTTTCAGAGATTAGCTAAAATTAGCAATCGATGAGGTCTAGGAAATGATCACAAGAATTACCGGTATACTTTAATTTTTCTTAAGATTTGGACAGTAGTTTTACTGTTTAATATTAAATACCCTTTCGCATTATGTGGGCCAAAATTTTCCCTAAGCGCTTTTCTGTATTAAAAGCATTTGTTTTATTGTTTTTGTTCATTTCATTCTTAGTGAGGTTAAGCCTTTTTTTATGGGCTTTTAACGAGGTAGATAAAAATTTTTCAGAAGTTCTGAGGACCTTTTTTACCGGTCTCTTTTTTGATATTGGCACCATTTCTTTTTTCACCATCCCATATCTAATTTATTTAATGATTCTCCCCAATAGGTGGGTGGGTTCTATTTTAGATAAATCGATTACTTTTTTCGGTTTCTTTTTAGGACTTTTTATTATCTATTTTTCGTTTTTGGGAGAATTTACATTTTGGGAAGAATTTCAGAGACGTTATAATTTTATAGCTGTTGATTATCTGGTGTATACCTATGAGGTGGTTAAGAATATTAACGAATCTTATCCGTTGCCCATCTTGATAAGCATATTATTGCTATTGGTGTTCTCTAGTTTGTATTTGGTTGTAAAATTGGGTCTCTTTAAAAATACATTTCACGATAAGCCATCTTTTAAATCAAAATTAAATGGGATGACGCCCTGGGTATTGATCATGATTTTTTTCAGTACAGTGGTTACCAACCAACAGTCAGAATGGTCATTAAATACTTATAATAACGAACTTTCTAAGGCTGGGATCTACTCTTTTTTTGCGGCTTTCAGAAACAATGAACTTTCCTATAAAGAATTTTATCCCAATATAGACCTAGACAAAGCTTTTGATGTGGTGCAGGCAGATTATATCAAATTTGGGGATAAAATGTTAGACCCAGGAAACAAGTCTATATATAGAGGTATTCATAATACCGACAGTCTGGCTGTTGTGGCAATACCCAATGTAATCTTTATATGTATTGAGAGCTTAAGCGGTAAGTTTATGAACGCTTTAGGTGGAGATCAGAATATTACCCCTGTTCTAGATTCTCTTGCCAATGAAAGTATATTTTTTACCAATTTATACGCCACGGGAACAAGAACAGTAAGGGGAATGGAAGCCATTACGCTTTCTATACCTCCAACTCCCGGGAGCAGTATTGTAAAGCGTCAGAACAATAGGGATCTTTTTACTATTGGGGAAGTTTTTAAGGTGGAAGGTTATGAAAGAAATTTTTTCTATGGTGGGGATGGATACTTTGACAACATGAACACCTATTTTGGGGGAAATGGTTTTAATATTGTAGATAGGGGTAGGGGTTTTTTGTTGGATACCAGTATTAACACAAAACGGACAAATATTGAAGACAGTGAGGTAACCTTTGAGAATGCATGGGGGGTTTGTGATCAGGATGTTTATAACAAAGTGATCATGGAGGCCGATAAGGCCCACGCTTCTGGTACACCTTTTTTTGATTTTGTAATGACCACCTCAAACCATAAGCCATATACCTATCCTGAAGGAAAAATAGATATTCCGTCAGGAACGGGAAGAAATGGGGCCGTGAAGTATACGGATTTTGCTATTGGTGAATTTTTGAAAATGGCTAGTACTAAACCTTGGTATAAGAATACTGTTTTTGTGATTATGAGCGACCATTGTGCAAATAGTGCAGGTAAAGGAGAATTGGATGTTCAGAACTTCCATATTCCTGCCATGATATTTAATGCCCCTAATGGTACTTCCAAAAAAGTAAACACCTTGTGTTCTCAAATTGATATCTTTCCAACGTTATTCGGTCTATTGAATTGGGATTATTCTTCCAATCTTTTTGGATATGATATTTTTAAAATGACCCCAAAGGAGGAGAGGGCATTTATAGGTAACTACAGGAAATTGGGATACTTAAAGGGCAATAAGGTTTTAGTGCTAGGAGATCAGGAAACCGCCAATTTTTATTCGTGGAATCCGTTGGATAATAGTCTAAAGGCATTGCCCATGGACAATGAATTTCTAGAGGAGAGTATTTCTTTCTATCAGGTGGCAGATTACCTATACCACAATGATGGTTTAAAATTAAAGCAGTAAGGATAATGGAGTTTATACATTTTATAGTCAATCCTGTTGCTGGGTATGGTAAAAACCCTATTACGGAGCCTTTTTTAAAAGCATATTTTGAAGAGGAAAATTATACAATTCAGGTAAAGTATTCCACCTTTAAAAAACAGGCCATACTTTTAACAAAGGAATCTATTTTGGAAGGGGCCACTATCATTGTTGCCTGCGGTGGTGATGGAACTATAAATGAGGTGGCATCCTGTTTGGTAAGAACTCCTATTATTTTAGGCATTATTCCTATAGGGTCAGGGAACGGTCTAGCATCCAACCTTCAGATACCTTCAAATGTAGAGAAGGCTATTGCCATCATAAAGAATAAAAAAAACACCCAAATTGATGTGGGTAGTATCAATGACAGATACTTTTTTAGTAATACAGGAATAGGTTTTGCCGCTAGCGTAATAAAAAATTACGAACAAAAAAGGACGCATACCCTTTGGGGATATATTACGGCAACTTTTAAATCGTTCAAAGAATTTGGTGATGCTGTGGATAGTGAAGTGAGTATAGATAAAAGTCAAATCATGGATAATCCATTTATGATTTTCATTTCTAATTCTAATGAGCTTGGATACAAGGTGAGCTTAACACCAAAGGCATCATTACAAGATGGTTATTTGGATGTTGTTATAGTGCCTAAAATAGGTCGATTAAAAATAATATTTCTTATTCTTCTTATGCTCTTCAATAAGCAGCATATTTTAAAAGAGGTCAAGACCTTTCAAACAAAAAAAATTCAACTTTACAAAAATAAGGGAGTAGATTTTGAGCCTCAAATAGATGGAGATGTTCAGTTGATGGGAGAAAGAACATTAAACATAGCCCTAGAAGAAGGAGCATTAAATGTTTTTGTTACCCAACCCTTCGGGATAGTTATGGGATAATTTTAAAATATAAAATGATATCTCTATATAACTAACTGGTTTTATGTATCTTATACTTGATACTTTTATGATTAAAAAGTCTTTTGTGGATTTTTTTTAATCTCATATGACTAAATTTTGTTGTAATTTGTTAGTGTTTTTAACACTATTAGGTTTAAATGTTATTCAAAACCCTTGATTTTGTTGAGGTTTAAATTGTTTTTTAAGTCTTTAAAATTAACAACATATCCGATTGTAATTTAAATACATTTGTAGCGTTTTAATAAGAAAGAATTATTGATGAAAACTGGCTTGAAACTTCTCTGGATTGTTTGCTTATGCGTTACGGGAGTATACGCACAAAACGATTTGCCCTTACAAGGGGATAATTCTACAATTAAACCTCTTCAAAGCCTTTTTAGTTCTAGGTTGCAAGGTAATTTGGAAAAGCAACTAATGTCCAATCCACAATGGAAAAGACTAATAGAACAAAAGAAAATGGCCGTGGGTATTGTGGATCTCAACGATCCAAATAATGCAAAATTTGCAAGGGTCAATGGAAATTATATGATGTATGCCGCCAGCCTTCCTAAAATCGCCATTTTATTAACAGCCATGGACGCTATCGATAAGGGAGAGTTACAAGAAACAGCTGAAGTGAAAAAGGATATGCGATTGATGATCAGTAAATCGGATAATCAAGCCTCAACCAGGATGATTGATAGAGTAGGGTATGAGAAGATAGAGTCCGTTATGACGGATCCTAAATATGAATTTTACGACAAACAACATGGTGGCGGTCTTTGGGTTGGCAAGCGTTACGGCGGCGGTGGCGATACCAATAGGGAGCCCCTTAAAAATTTAAGTCATGCTGCCACGGTTACCCAAGTATGCAGGTATTATTATCTTTTGGCCAATGGCCAATTGGTCAATGAAAGACGCTCCAAGCAGATGTTGAATATTATGGAAAATCCAGAATTACATCATAAGTTCGTAAATACTTTGGATCAAATAGCCCCTACAGCGCGTTTGTTCAGGAAATCTGGATCTTGGAGAACCTATCATTCAGACTCCATTTTAGTTTGGGGTAATGAACCCAACAGACGATATATATTAGTAGCACTAATAGATGATGCAGGTGGTGAACAAATCATAAGAGACCTTGTGAAACCTGTAGAAAAAGCCCTTCGAAACACCTTGTTATAGCATTTCATTTCTTTATCAAGGAAAATTTATCTAAAACCATATTGGCAATACTTTTTCTGCGAAGTAATTTGGCTTTGCATCACATCCCTATTTTGTTTTTTGACCCCTTTGGTGGTGTATATTCTTTAGCTACCTTTAGGGCTTAAAGTATAGGAAAAACAGCTTATTTTTATAAAGGTTAATTCCGGAACTTTGCCATTAAAAGTAATAGAAGTACGAACTACATGTTGATTCTGAATACCTTAAAAGGTTATGTACTAAAAGTATTTGATATAAAGGAAGAAGAGCTTTATAAAACACTTTTACTACAACTAAATATTTTTTTATTGATTACGACTTTACTCATCGTAAAGCCAACTATCAATTCTTTATTTCTCTCGGAACTAACCTCAGATGCATTGCCTTTGGGTTACGTCTTAACCGCCATTATGGCAGTGATAGGCTCTTATTTTTACGATAAGATCTTAGAGAAATATCCCTTGAATTTTGTTATAGAAAGAACGCTGATTGGATCAGTTATTTCGTTGGTGATTTTTGGAATCGCTTTCAATTTTAACCTTGGAAAGGGATTTCTACTCTACATTCCTTATGTATGGGTAGCCATCTTTGGATTACTTACAGCTTCTCAATTCTGGATACTTGCGAATCTGGTATATAATGTAAGGGAAGCCAAACGTGTCTTTGGCTTTATTGGTGCTGGTGCTATTGGAGGGGGGATCTTTGGGGGATACCTTACCTCCCTTTTAACCACCTTTATCAGTTCTCAAAATTTATTGTTTTTTGCAGCTTTGCTTTTAGTGTGCTGTTTGCCTCTTACAAGACATATTTGGAAGAATGAAGTCGTTAAACTAAATCCATTTCAGGTTTCTCAACGTTCCGATCCAAAAGGAGAATCGCCCTTTAAACTCATTCGCCAGGATAGACTACTTAGTTTAATTGCAATCGTCATAGGAATTAGCGTGCTTGTGGCTAAATTGGTGGACTATCAATACAGTGATTATGCTTCCCGTCTTATTGATGATAAGGATGAATTGACTTCCTTTTTTGGCTTTTGGTTTTCTAGCCTAAGTGTTATTTCTTTATTGATTCAATTATTCCTAACCCAGCGTATCGTCGGGACCTTTGGAGTAGGTAAATCCCTGCTATGGTTACCCTCCGGAATTCTTATTGGTTCTGCTATTCTCTTGTTAATTCCACAGCTATGGGTAATTGTTTTTATAAAAGTAGTAGATGGCAGCTTAAAGCAATCTGTAAATAAGGCCGCAACGGAGTTACTTTCTATACCAATTCCTATTGAAACCAAAAAGAAAACCAAAACCTTTACAGATGTTGTTGTAGACAGTATAGCTACGGGATTAGCAGGATTTATACTTATATTTTTTATCAATGGGTTGGATATTTCTTCCACCTATATCAGTTTAATTATTATCGTCCTTATATCCGTTTGGCTTTATTTTATTTATCATTTAAGAAGAGAGTATATTGTTTCGTTTAAAAAATTATTGGAAACTGCCCACACAAAAAAAGAAAAGAATAACAGAAAGGAGATACCCGTTACTTCCATCGTAGATACTGTGATTCGTGTTTTTCACTCAGGGGAAGAAGGACAGATTCTTCATATGTTGCAGAAAACATTAGAGGTTAAGAATGAGCGATTCTTTTTTGCAATAAAAGGATTGTTAGAACACGAATCGGCTGAGATAAGGGCATTGGCTATTGAAAACCTTTATTTTTTAAAAACCCAAAATTTATCGTTCCAAATGGAATCCATGGTGCATGATAAAGATCAGCACGTAACGACTGCCGCCTTTAGGTACCTGTTGAAGAATTATAACAACGATACTGTTGAGCTTTTTAGAAAGTATCTGAACAGCACTGATGCCACCATTGCAAATGCGTCTTTGATAGGGCTATCTATGGAGCTGAGAAACAATCAAAGATTACAAGATCGATTTAGTTTAGACCATAGAATTGGACAAGCATTGGAACAGTATGTTGAAATTAAATCCCAAGTACACAAAAAGAATAAATTAGTATCTATTCTGGAAACGATAGGTAACGCCAAGACGGAAAGATATTACTACATTATCAAAGAACACCTTTCCTCAAAAGATGTAGATGTATTGAATACAGCCATTTGTAGTGCTTCTAAAACGTTAGATAAGGAGTTTATAGAGCTAATTGTACCTCATCTTTCAAAAAAGGAATCTAGAAAAGCGGCTACGGAAGCCCTCTTTCATTTTGGGGAACCCATTTTGGATATGTTGGTTGATACCATCCGTAATGAGCACATAGATCTAGAAGATGCTATATATATAGTTCCGGTGATAGAAAGATTCGCTTCACAGAAAGCGATTAACACTTTAATTAAAATAACAGAAGACACAGAACATGCTATTAAAATTGAGGCTATAGAGGCGCTTAAAAGATTAAAATGGGAATACCCCAATTTACAAATAAAGGATCGATTTGTAGTTGATAAAATATTGGATGAATGCCATCTATATCAAAATACCTTGTCTGTTATTCATTCTCAGATTGTCATTCAATATAAAAAGAAAGACCAAAGTCCGGAAACCTTGCAAGAGAATGAAGCCAGAAACGGCCTGATCCATTTATTGGAGCAGCGATTGGACAGACAATTACAACGTATTTTCAGATTTTTGGGTATAAAGTATCCTCCAGGTGATATAGACTCTATCTTAAATACTATTCTAAATGGCAAGGAAGAGCAACGTGTTCATGCCGTGGAGTTCTTAGATAATATATTAGACAATCAACTTAAAAAGGAACTGATTCCTGTAGCAGAATCCACTCTCATGGAAACTATTTCAGAAGAACAAATTAAAAAGTTGAATCTCAAGGTGTACAGTGAATCCGAATGCTACCATGCTCTATTACTCAGAAGAGACGTGAAATTGAAGCAGGCAGTGCTCTATTTGATTGAAAAGACCAAGGACAGTAAGTTTATTCCCTTGTTAGAGATGGCCCTTGATGATAAGAATGAGAAGATAAGAAAAAAGGCTGCCGAATTATTAGACAGCATTAAAGTTTAAGTACTATTTCTTGCGCACTATTTTATCTATACTAGAAGCTAGCATCATATGGTCCGTTGCCGAATTTTTGCGAAGTACGTTGGTCATAAGGACTACCATATACCTGCAATTATCTGGATGTTCTATAATAGCCACGGAATTCATAAAGTTACTTACGTTCCCCATGTATTTACCGCAAGTTTCGCCTTTGGTACGGTCACATTTATATAAACTACCAGATTTAAAATATACTGCGGCCTCTTTTAGCACAGGAGATTGTGCATAACGTATCCTGCGATCTGTCATATACATCAACCGTTTCATTTCCAAACTCGATGCCTTATCAACAACATTTCCTTGCTCTAATTGAACTAAAAATTTCATTAGTCCAATAGGAGTCCCAATACTACCGCCTTTATCACCAACATAGGTATTTGCCCCTTTGGTGAAAAAGCTCCCCAAGCGCCATTCATCGCTAGTAATGCCCAATGTCCGTAGAGGTAGATTAACTACATCATTTCCCAGATCGGTGAGTTCCTTTCTAGGGGTGTTTTTAAAATAATCATCTGCCTGCTCTTGGGTTAAAGCGGGGTAATCTTTCCCAAAAGCAGCCATCAACAGTACCTCTCTCCATACAATACTTGCAGCACCGTTATTACTAACAGATATCATATGGTCTGCCCATTCATATAAAGTAAACACATCGCTGGCTATCACCTGCCTTTTTACCAATTTTTTTGTTTCAATAGTATAAATGGGTATAGTATGTTCGTCCGTGAGACCCCAAACGCCAGCTTTCACTGATTTATCCCTCAACAAGGCTGTTCTCTGTTCCCAGGAATCAGGATAAATCTTGGCCAGTTGGGTAAAAAGACCATTCAAGACGGCCAGTTTGCCTACGCTTCCGGGTTGATAGCCCGACGTTTCATTTCTTTCTGCGTATCTGATGTTGTCTACATCCGAAATATCCAGCACGGTTATAGAATAACTCCTATCCAAACCTCTAAACAATCCACTGATCTCTTTCTGAAAATCTGCATCTGTCACCAATATGCTTCCAACGCTGTCCTGGCTTCTTGATGTCAGATTAAGCTCAATTTCTGAATAGGATTTTAAGGCTCCTAGAGGCAAGGTAGTTACATCTTTTAATTCCCCGCTTTTAATGAGCTCTAACCTTTTCAATCTCTTGATACCGGTTAGTTCATATCCATCTATGGGATAGTAGGAGATGGTGGTAAAGGCAGTGCACACGATTAGTAAAACAACATATTTTAGGTATTTTTTCATTTTAAAACTTATTAGAAAGTGCAATTTTTTTAGTGGTATCTATTTTTGGCGTGATGGATTCCAAGTACCCGGAACTCAAAGCCTTTTTATTTTCTACAAAAGGCCTTATCTGGAAGAGCCATAATTTATTATTTTGAAAACCCATCTCTACGTCGTAAGCACCTTTGTAATCAGAACTAGTAGCTTTAGGCAAGGTTTCCCGAATTGTTGTGGCCAATTCTCGTATATCCTTGATATTTTGTGCATTGAGAATGGTGTTTTCAAAGGTGACTTGTTTTTTTCCTGTTCCTCCGGTAACAGGAAGGGTATTGTGGTACGGTTCCCTAGCTGGGGCAAGTAATTCCTCCCCTCCTGATGCTTTTACCAAATAAGATTCTGCAGACTGCCCATCAACCGCACCCCCAGCACCTCTACTAAAGGCAATGGTTAGATCCTTATCGTTCCCAGAGCTTATCCCTTTGGTAATCATTACGCCAGAGTAATCTACATCCACACTTGGAATGACCAAAATAGAGGGGAATACATTTTCAGGGTTTAATAAATATTTTTGCCTCCATTTAAAACTGCGCTCGGTATAAGGTGAAGCCCATACGTCTTTGATACCCTGAATTATTTTTTCACGGTCAACAACATTAAAAATAGTAAGGTTGAGGCCGGCTCCCGAGAAATCCTTTAGATCTTCCATATTGGTATCACTTCTAAGGAAAACAGGGATTTCTCCTAGTTTTTTACCAAATATGGATTGGAAATCCTTACCGAGTTGGTCTACGAACTGTGGTTGAAGTTTTATCTTTTTTATGGCGTTCCTTAATATTTCCAATTGACGCAATTGATAGTTTTCAACTTCTGCCTCCACGATTTCCTGCTCCCTCATTCTGTCAGCTTCTTTGAACATATCATTGAGAAACTTCCAGTAAGAAATTGTTTGTCCTTCCATTTTTTGGTCCATATGAACCCTGAATATTCCAAAGGGGATTACCAAACCCTCAACGACTTTGTCGGGGAACATTTTTTTGAGCTGACCTAGGTTGGCTGCTTTCGGACCACAAAGTTTACCGGAGTCTGAAGCGTCAACGCTTCTTAGGTTTAAAATATTAGTTTCGTCCAATCGAATTTGTTCAATGGGTACTGCGATTTTTTCAGCGCTACGCTCTTTTTTGGAAAAAAGGGACCGCTCTTCTTCGGTCATTTCGCGTTCTAATTTTAAAATAACATTTCCTTTATTGGAAACGGCATAGAGTACTTTTTGACCATCGAATCTTTTTAAGCTTTGTAGGTTTTGGTCTGATAGTGCTGCATTGGGGATACCGAGGTTTCGGGCCAATAGCTGCACATGGGAAACCATGTTCCCTTCAGAAACCGTAGCTATGCCTGCTACCGGTTTAAGGTCCGACGGTGGCCGTTGAAAGATATAGATCTTATCAGAAGCTACTTCAATATCATCGGAAGTACCATCAATTACAACAAGCTCTCCATAGGCATACCCCGGATTTAGGCCGCGCATGGCACTTTGGTTGGGAACATCTATAACCTTATTAGACAAGGAAGATTCTTTGGCAAGGTAGTCGCCCAATTGCCCTACACTCTCCCCTAAATTCAAGGCAATGGATCCTCGTATCCTGTCGTCTATGAATCCGTATGCCTTTGGCTCAAAGGCGGTATATTCATTCACTATATCCTCATAATTGGCCTTTACCATAGAAGCACTCCATTCCACTTGTCTCCTAGCAGTTTCGAGAAGGGAGTTCAGTTCTGCTAACGTCATTGTAGGGTTGTGATAAGCCTGAATATTGCTATTGATCTGCTCCCATTCGCTTAGTTCAATATATCCAGATCCAGCGGTGGCCATTCCCAAATAACATATTTTTTCTAAAAGTCCTTCTAGTTCTGCTGGCTTCCAATTAGAGGACGATTTAAATATTAGTTCCTCTAATTTTAAGGATATATCTAATAATTGTAAACGGGCCAGAGGCCTTTTCTCAGTTAATAATTGTTCCCTTATTTGAAGTATCACCTGCGCTGTCTCTGGAATCAATTGTGAAATATCAGAGCTATTGTAATTTTTGGATACGTAATCTGTGATTACTTCACCCAATGGAGTATTCTTTAACAAGGTAGCCTTTTCGGAAAGGGACTTGATATCAATAGGTTTGTGAAAATTGGTCATTGTAGCCACCAATTCTTTGAATTTTGAGTTTAAATCTGGAGTTAATTTAGGAGCATTTTTATTTTGGAAAGATTTGACTCTTTCTATATCTCCAAATTCAGGTTGTCCGTGAATCTTTACCCTAAGGTCCATGAAGGGTTCGTATAAATCAGAAATTACTTTAGACTCACTTCTCATTTGTTGCGCGAGGTTGTCATCGCCCTGATGAGGTATGGCTTTTAAGGATTGTCGTATCAAATAAAAATTTTGGGCAATTACTTGATCCTTGGCCAATAGCCATTTATAAAAATCTATGCCCCACGCTTCTTCATCTTCTGCCTGTACGGATCCTCTATAGAATTGTCCCTTTCTTAGAATCCACCCATCATCAACACTTCTTAGATATTTTTCCAATTGGTATTGCTTTAACCTAGAGTGGTTGTGCTCTGCATCCCAAAAATCTTTTTTATCCGTGTAGGCTAAAATTTGGCCGAGGTAAATATGGTTGTTTTTGCCAAGATTAACCACTGCATCTTTATAACGCGCATGCTGAACCCCAGGACCTATTTCTTCTGGGCAAGGGTCTTTAGGTTGGCGGATGCTTCCATCGCTACAGAACCAACGGATATCCCTATAGGGTCCACGAATATCATTTTTATAGAGCGCCACTTGCCCAGTAATCTGCTTGTCCGAAACTTTTTGGGCAGGTGCTACATTGCAGAAGAATATTAAGACTACGGTAAAGGCAAGAAAATTTCTCATTTAGTGAGGGATATGTAATAATTTCATGCTCAAAACTAATGCCAATTTTGGCATTAGGCATTTGTAAAGCTAATAATTTTAGAATAAATTCTTATGCTGACTTAAGTTTCTTGTAGAAATAGTAGTTGTTATTTAGTTAAATGATTTACGACTACTAAAGTGTAAAGTTTTAATTAATTGAATGCTATGGGTAAGGTGCTTCAAATAGTAAGGTATGTTAATGTCACAAACCATTTTCGTAACATCTTTTTCAAAAACAAATACCTCTTTTTTAAGTTTTAAAAAGGACAATATATAATACCTTTTGAGGTATAATAACTTTTGATAACTTTGAACGTGATTTTTTTGAGTAAAAACCTACTTTTGTAACGTAAAATATAGAGAAGATTTTGATTATGTCAGAAAAAATAGAAAGAATAAAAACATTGATTATAGGTTCTGGACCAGCAGGATATACTGCTGCCATTTATGCTGCGAGGGCAGATTTGAAACCTGTAATGTATACAGGAATGGAGCCTGGTGGACAATTGACCACAACTACTGAGGTAGATAACTTTCCAGGGTATCCTGAGGGGATAGATGGGCCTACCATGATGGTGCAGTTGCAACAACAGGCAGAGCGCTTTGGAACCGAGGTTCGTATTGCGATGGTAACGGCTATAGAATTTAGTAAAGAAGTTGGCGGGATACATAGAGCTACAGTAGATGATAACAAGGTTGTTGAAGCCGAGACTATAATTATTTCTACTGGCGCAACAGCAAAATATTTAAATATCCCTAGTGAACAGCGACTTAGAGGTGGGGGAGTTTCTGCCTGTGCTGTATGTGACGGTTTTTTCTATAAAGGACAAGAGGTCGCTATTGTGGGTGCCGGAGATACGGCAGCAGAAGAAGCTTCCTATTTGGCCAACATCTGTAAAAAAGTGACCATGTTGGTTCGTAAGGGCGAAATGAGAGCGTCCAAAGCTATGCAGCACAGGGTTAACAGTCTTTCGAATATTGAAATGCGCTACAATACTGAGGTAGACGAAGTATTGGGAGAGCAAGTTGTGGAAGGATTGAGAATGGTAAATAATCAGACTGGGGAGAAGGAAGAAATAGCTATTACCGGTTTGTTCATTGCTATTGGACACAAACCAAATACAGATATTTTTAAGGGTCAGTTAGAAATGGACGATACCGGGTATATAATTACCAAGGGAAAAACTACCAAAACCAATAAGCCAGGAGTATTTGCAAGTGGTGATGTACAGGACAAGGAGTACAGACAAGCTATCACTGCTGCTGGAACAGGATGTATGGCGGCCTTGGACGCAGAGCGCTACTTGGCTACCATTGAAACTACAAAAGAAGCGGTATAATCCAAAAATGTTTGATTTAAAAATAATAAAAAAACAGCTATACAATAGCTGTTTTTTTATTTAGCATAAGTATTGTTAATCAATGCGCTTATAATTTTCGGAGAAAATCCTATTCCCGTTCTCATCCAAGTTAATCTGGCTATAGGTGTCATCTTTCAAGATTAGTTCAAAGGAAAATTGCCTTATGGTATCCAAGGCCTTAATCATCTCCCAATCCCCATATTCTATTGTTTCAAGAAGCCTGTCCGGGGTAATTTTATAGGTCCCATAACCAAACCTTCCCGTTTTTTCGGCGGGAGAGGTCCTAGACCACATTATTTTTCCATTGTAATACATTTTTACCTGTCGGTATCCTTTTGCAGTAGGTGTTGTATCTATGATTTTTTGCCCATCATATTGATAGAAATCTTGAAGTTCCCAAGTACCTTCTATATTGTGCATAGTAGGTTCTTTATCAGCTGTGTATTTAGTGGCAGAAACCAAAATGAGCATAAGAAATATAAATCCTAAAATTTTTTTCATATCTGTAAGGTTTTGTGATGGTTGTTAAATAATCACTAAAAAGTTACAATATATTTTATAAAGTACATAATTATTCAAACTTTAAATTTAAAGAATCAATAACCAATGAGTTGGATCAGATTTGATCTGAAAAATATTCTTGGATATGTCTAGTCAACTTTTGGATATCTTTTTTTTTGTGGCAAGCACTGATCACAATTCTACTCATTGTTTGGGAATCCTCATTTGGATAAGGGAAATTGGTAACAATTACTTTTTTGTCCTCTAAATAATCTGTTAATCCCTTATTGGAAAAACTAATAGTAGGATGTCCATCCATTATAATATGGGGAAACTTTTCGGTCAGCCCCTCCTTAAACTGGTGCATTCGTTTTTTTAATTTTTTCCTTTTCTGGGACATCAATTCTTGGGAATCCATTAGTGTTGCCATATTTGCTGGGGTGGCGGGACTAGCCCCGCCGTAAAAGGATGTTTCTGTCATGGCATTAATCCTATCCACTGTACCAAAAATAGCTCCTGCCTGAATACTAAACCCTTTGCCAAGGGAACAACAAACTACAACTTCCCTAGCCCCCAAGCTCATTAACATTTTAAAAACACCCTCTCCATGCTCCCCAACTATACCTATTCCGTGGGAATCATCTACCACTAGAATGGTGTTTGCCAATGGTAAGCTTTTCAATGGATTAAAATCGGGATAGTTACTTCCTGAAAAATCAATGGAATCTAAAAAAACAACAGCGACAGTTTTTTCTTGCGCTTCTAAATGTTCTTCTAAAGCTAATTTTAAGCTAGAATAGGTTTCCTGGCATGCATCATTTGTAAGCAGTAGGGCTGAGTGTGCGTTTGGGGCAAAGAATCTTTTAAAAAATTTATAATTAAAATAATTACGAGTAAACTGTCCTGCCAAATATCCAGATGAAAGTGATATGCATGCTTCACTTCCAACTAGTTTAGCGAGGTAGCTTTCCGATTTTTCAAAGATGGATAAGCGAACATTGGAAATTCTTGATGCACCGTAGTTAGTGCCATATTTTTTAATATTGTCTATAAGTAGTTTTTGGAAATATGCATCAGATTGAAGTCCCAAATAGGCGGTACCCCCAAAATACAAATAGTCCAAATTGCGCACTTTGATCTTTCTTCCAGGAAATTTATCAACGTAATGGATCATACCTTTAAGGTTATGCCACTACCTCCCAAAGTTGGGAATATCAGTTTTCCGTGGTCTACTATTTTTATTCCATCTGCAATATCCTCCTTTAATAATAAGGCCCCATCCATATCCACATAGTCCAATTGGGGCAAGAGTTGAGCAATGGCTGAGATACCAACGGTGGATTCCGTCATACAGCCCACCATTATCTTTAAGCCTAATTCCTTTCCCTTTTTTATCATCCGCAAAGCAGGGGTAAGTCCTCCGCATTTGGTAAGTTTTATATTTATACCATCATAGTGTAAAGCACATTTTTCTACGTCGGTTTCTACAATACAACTTTCATCAGCTATGGTTGGCAGCACACTGTGGTGGGATACTTGTTCCATGCCCTTCCAATCATCTGCTTTTAAAGGTTGTTCCAAGAATTCCACACCCAATTCTTTCAATAAAGGGGCATTGTGTATTGTCTCTTCAGCTGTCCATGCGCAATTGGCATCTACTCTAAAGATGGCATCGGTATGTTTTCGCAATTCACGAATAATGGCTACATCATTATTTGTTCCCAATTTTATTTTGTAGATCGGCCATGGAAATTCTTTGATTTTTTCAACCATTTTTTCTAACGTATCCAGACCAATAGTATAATTGGTGATGGGATAGGAGGTGATATCGGTATTCCAGATGCTGTAAAGTGGTTTATCCAGAAGTTTACCATAAAGGTCGTGGGCTGCTAGATCAAGGGCACAAAGGGCAAAATTACTTATGTTTTTTGCTCTTAAAAAGGCATGAAATTCTTTAGGGGTTGTAAAGTCAAATGATTCAATATCGGATTTTATAGCCTCAATTTCATGTTCCAGACTATCTAGGGTAATCTTATAATAGGGATTAGAAGTAGCTTCCCCGTAACCCGTTTTACCTTTATGGGACAAACAGGCTATTAAGGTATCTTGAAAATTGTGTGACTTCCTAGAAATACTAAAAGTGTGTTTTAGCGGTAATACATATTTTTTCAAACTGAGATTCATGAGCATATGTTTCTACTAAGATATGTATTAGGAAGTGACAAAATAATCAAAACCCACTGAATTTTCAGCGGGTTTATTAAAGTCTAATTGTAGTTTTTTAGTATTTATGTACACTACCAGAAGAGGACTTGTTTTTTTGAACACTAGCTTGTCCAGTGTAGGATATATCTGCACCACTACTTGCCTCCGCTGTTAGGGATTCTGATACGTTCAAAGAAATATCTGCACCGCTACTAGCATCGGCATTACATATTTTGGTCGTGAGATCTTTGGCCTTTATGTCAGCACCGCTACTGGCGTCTGCATGTAACATATTGGTTCGTCCGGTTACCTGTATATCTGCACCACTGCTGGCATCCGCGGTTACCTCATTGGCAACTAGCGAAACTTCTAAATCTGCACCACTACTAGCATCCAAGGAGATCTTCTCAGCCTCTATGGTGTTTACGGTGGTCAATTCAGCACCACTAGAGCTGGACAATGCAGAAATATTGGGTAAGGAAACATGAATTTTTTTAGTGGCTCTACCAATGTTTTCTATAGCGTGGATAGTGAGCTTGCCATTTTTTATGTCCGTACCTATTAGATTTAAAATATTTTCATCTGCCTCCACTATTATTTTAAATTCATTGGCTTGGGTCACATATACATCCAAGCCTTCAGACGCAGAGACCACGGTAAAAGCTTCAGAAATAGCTCTACTGTCTTCAACTATAGTGCCATTGCCCTTTTTGCCTTCCCCAAAATTTAAATCGAAGGCACAAGAGGAAAGGAAGAGTGCTAAAATAAGTGCAATTGTAATTCTTGCTAGTGTTGTCATGATTGTTGTTTTTAGTTGATTAAAGGTCTGATTATTGATTGATTTTTAATATTCTGGATAACTGAACTGTGGTATTTTGGTGATGAACTGTTCTATAATTAATTATCGTCAGATTTTATTTGGACTCCTTTTTCATTGATCTTAACACGTATTTTGTCATTTTTGTCTTTAATGTCAATATCCACTCCATTCTCGTCTATTATGATGTGTCCGCTTTGATTTTTATTCATTTCATCGTCCATGTCGTCAGGACAATTTAAACATTGCAATATCCCATTACTATTCATTTTCCAGGTATAGTTGAACATATCACTTCGGTATACTTCCTTATCGTTTTCTGTACCCCAACCCACATGATATTTGGTATTGTTGTTTAAGGAAACGGATTTATTAATGGGCACATAAATGGTGACATATACCTTTTGGTCCCTCACTTTGTTTTCTGATGATGTAGTTAAAAAATTGTCTAGGAATAAACTATTTTCTTTAACGGTATATCTATAATTAATGCGATCTGCTCTTTTTCTGGCATTTTCAAACGAACTGCCATCTGCATCTTTACGTATTCTAATATACACTAGGGAGTCCTCGGATTTTTTAATATCAAAACGGATATCTTCCGTATACAATAAACGATCTCCTTTTTCATTATAGGCCACGGACATTCCATCGAATCCACCATTTTCTACTTGGTTGTATAAATCTGATGAGTTCATGCCTATCATCAGTGTATCCAAATTATTTTCAAAATATAATTCTTCTTTTACTGCAGTACTTCCATTGTATGCATGGGCTGAAGCTTGTTGAATGCCAAGAATAGTTAATCCAATTACGGATAGTAACCAAAGACCCAGTAGTGAGAATTTAATAATATTCCCTATAGATTTTAGGTTGGTGACCAATATTTTTAGACCCAGATATAAAAGAAAGAAAAATGGAATCCCGAATGCAAAAAGACCTAAAACCGATACCAGCCATACAGGGGCATCGGTGGAATTCACCATATCATAAAAATCCACACCGGGGATATGGAACATATCCAAAACACCTACGGTAAACATTCCTATAAATATTCCTATCAAAGAAGTGGCTCCGATAAGGATTAATAATATTCCTATGAATTTTCCTACGATCTTAAAGAAAAACATGATAATATCTCCTAGTGCATCGGCAAAAGATTTGCCGCTACTCTTTACCTTATCACCCATTTTTTCGTAATCCACGTTTTTTACCTTAGAAGCAACATCATCAAAACCCTCTTTTACCTTGCGCTCAATGTTACTGATATTTACAGGCTCTCCTCTCATATCTAATTTTTGGGAAGTGGTACTGGCTTCAGGAACTAAAATCCATAATAGGACGTAGGCGATAAAACCAAATCCAGTGGATAAGGCCAAAAGAATAAAAATTATTCTGATCCAAAGTGCATCTATCCCCATATAATATTCTAATCCAGAACATACACCACCGATAAATTTGGAATCTGTATCGCGGTATAATTTTTTAACTTTAGCCGTTTTACTAGCACTAGTATTCGGAGTATCTTCAAAGATATCCTCGTCTACCATGTAGTCCTCAGGTTGTCCCATAATGTTGATGACTTCGTCCACTTCCTTTAAAGTAATCACTTGTCTCTCGTTCTCTATTTTCTCTTGGAACAGCTCTGCTATTCTTGCTTCTATATCCCTTATGATTTCGTCATTACCGGAAGTGTTTGCAAAAGAGCGTTTTATAGCTTCTAGGTAACGACTCATTTTTAGATATGCTTCCTCATCAATATGAAAAAGAATATTTGCGAGATTTATGTTGACTGTCTTGTTCATTGTTAGCTGTTTTTTGAATTGGTTACGAGATTTGTTGCTTTTCTAAGTTCGTCCCAGGTGGTGTCTAATTCTTTAAGGAACATCATACCTGTTTCCGTAAGGGTATAGTATTTACGTGGGGGTCCAGAGGTGCTTTCTTCCCAACGGTAATTGAGCAACCCCGCATTTTTTAATCGCGTTAGTAAAGGATAAATGGTACCTTCCACCACTAGCATCTTTGCATCTTTTAGGGTTCCTAGGATTTCAGAGGCATATTTGTCTTCTCCATTTAAAATGGACAGAATGCAGTACTCCAAGACCCCTTTGCGCATTTGTGCCTTTGTGTTCTCTATGTTCATAGCTTCATGGTTCTATTAAATTAACTGTTCGTTTTTTTGCTGTACCTATTTTTTGATTTGCAGAGAATGATGAGTTCCCTTGTACATAAATGCAGCCATTTTTTGATTGATTGATGAATAAACTCACTTGCCTTTATTTTATAAAATTTATACTAATTGGATATTTAAAAGTTTGTCCCTCGTTGGTGCGTAAGGTTCCTAGTATTGTATATATTATGTTGAGGATAACCAGACCTCCTTGAGCAATTACGGCTATTCCAAAGGGAATAAACTTATTTCTAAAATTAAAATTATCCCCATTAATGTTCCAATGAAAGCCTTTAAAAGAATTAAAGAGTATATGATCTACTTCAAATACATTTGGAAATGCACCAAACAAAAAGGGAATGGATAAAACTCCTAAAACTAGGGCGTAAAGAAGTAGGCTTATCTGAAAGTTCAAAACTTGTTTTCCATTATAGTCCACAAACTTGTAATCCTTTTTGTTAATGCTCCAAAGAATCAAGGGTAATATGATATTTCCTAAGGGTAAAAAATACCTTGAAAAAACGGAAGCATGAATAAATGCCGATAAATTTCTTTCGTGTTTACTTAGCGTGTCTGTCATGGCCTATTAGTTTCTTATGCAAATATATGGCTTTTAAAAGGTATTATGCAAAACATAGTACTAAAAATTAACACATTGTTAACATTTTCTATTGTGTTTTAGACTTGGAGATTAGGTTTTAAACCCAATCATTCTGAGGGTTTTTGTAGCATAGGAATTCAATTTTATATATTTTTAAAAAAATTAAAAATAGATGTCCATTAGCCCAAAAAAGTTTAATACCTATACCTTTTTTAAACTCCCTGCTGCCTGGTGGAGTGGAGTCCGATTACAACATATAAACCAAGAAAGTGCCGTGGCCACGGTAACCTATAAATGGTTCAATCAGAACCCATTTAATTCTATGTTTTGGGCCATTCAAGGTATGGCCGCTGAATTGTCTACAGGGGCAATGGTGAGTGACCAGATACTTGACAGTGGCAAGAAAATATCTATGTTAGTAGCCAATAATAATGCTAATTTCTCAAAAAAGGCAACAGGCAAAATAACGTTTACCTGTAAAGACGGGGCGTTGATCCAGAAGGCATTAGAACAAACAATTGTTACTGGGGAAGGCCAGACCTTTTGGATGAAATCTGAAGGAGTTAATGAAGATGGACTTTTAGTTTCTACCTTTAATTTTGAATGGACAATTAGGTTGAAAAAATAAATAGGAACCTACTTTAATTTTATAAGGGATGTAACAATATCGTTTTTTTTACAACTTATTACCAATACTAGAAATGTACTGAAAAATGAATGCACACGAAATTGATTACCAGATTTTTGGGGAAGAAATGCAATATGTGGAAATAGAATTGGATCCACAGGAAGCTGTGGTAGCAGAAGCCGGAAGTTTTATGATGATGGATTCTGATATTAAAATGGACACTATTTTTGGGGACGGATCCAATCAGGATAACGGTGTCTTAGGAAAACTTTTTTCTGCCGGAAAGAGGCTATTAACAGGGGAAAGTTTGTTCATGACTGCCTTCTTAAATAATGGATATGGTAAAAAAAAGGTAAGCTTTGCATCGCCTTACCCTGGCAAGATCATTCCTATAGACCTCACAGAATTTGGGGGCCGCTTTATTTGTCAGAAGGATGCCTTTTTATGCGCTGCAAAAGGGGTATCCATTGGAATTGAATTTTCTAAAAAGCTCGGTAGAGGCCTATTTGGAGGTGAAGGTTTTATAATGGAGAAACTGGAAGGAGATGGTTTGGCATTTGTACATGCGGGAGGTACAACAGCTAAAAAAGTATTGGGAGTAGGAGAAATTTTGAAGGTAGATACGGGATGTATTATTGGTTTTACAAAGGACGTTGATTACGATATTGAATTCATTGGTGGAATCAAGAACACGGTTTTTGGTGGGGAAGGACTGTTTTATGCTACCTTAAAAGGCCCAGGAACGGTGTTTATCCAATCTTTACCTTTTAGTAGGTTGGCCAATAGGGTATGGGCAGCAGCACCAAAAGGTGGTGGTAAAGATAGGGGTGAAGGTAGTATTCTTGGTGGTATAGGTAATATATTGGATGGTGATAATAGATTTTGAGTAACCAATAACTTCTTTCCTTAGGGAAAATATACGCCACGTTTAACTTTCCAAATAGCTATAATACACGTTATGAATTTTAAAATACTATTCGATTTTCTGCGCGATTTGGAGAGAAACAACTCCAAGGAATGGATGGATGCCAATAGGAGGCGTTACCACGATGTTAGAGATTCTTATATTTCTTGGCTAGACGATCTAAATCACACCTTGGAGGCAATAGACAAGTCGTATTATTCTACGCCAGGTAAGAAGGGAATAAATCGGATCAATAATAATCTTATGTTTCATCCTAATAAACCTGTGTATAAAGATCATTTTGGTGCAGGATTGGACAAAGCACCAAATACAGCGGATTTTTACATACAGATAGGCATTAACGAATCCATGTTGGCTGGTGGATTTTGGCGACCAGATCCTAAATCGTTACAAAGTATTAGGGATGGTATTGATTACAACGGGGAAGAGCTCAAAAAGATTCTCCAAAAAAAATCTTTTCAGGACACTTTTGGCGGATTGGTGCTGGACCAGAAATTAAAAATGGCGCCCAAAGGCTTTAGCAATGACCATGCTCATTTGGACTTGCTTAAAAACAAAACCTTTGCTGTTATGAGTCCTTTAACAGAACGAGAGATTCTGCAAGATAATTTTAAAGAAACAGTAGTACAGGTCTACAAGGAAATGTCACCCTTTAGGCGCTATTTGAACAAAACAGTAACAGTTTAAACTAAAAGCACTCATAGTTGGTACCCTTAAAAACCTTTGACAATTGAAGAACGGCACGGTTAAAAATATTAAAGAAGAACTATTATCGGATCATTGGTACACCCTTAATAAATTCACTTTTGAATACCAGAAGGAAAATGGTACTTGGGAAAAACAGGTAAGGGAAGTTTATGATCGCGGTAATGGTGCCGCTATTTTGCTTTATAATAGGGCAAAAGGAACGGTCATATTAACCAAGCAGTTCAGGATGCCTACATATGTGAATGGAAACCCTACAGGGATGATGATAGAGGTTTGTGCTGGACTTTTAGATGGGGATCATCCAGAAGACTGTATTAAAAAGGAAGTAGAGGAAGAAACAGGATACCGCGTTAATGATGTGAAAAAAGTTTTCGAATCTTATATGTCACCAGGTTCAGTATCAGAGATTCTTCATTTCTTTATCGGTCAGTACGATGATCAAATGAAGGTAGGGGAAGGCGGGGGTGCTGCCCATGAAACGGAGAATATAGAAATTTTGGAATACGCTTTTGATGAGGCAATGGATTTGGTGCTCCAAGGAAACATCAAGGATGCCAAAACCATCATGCTGCTTCAATATGCAAAGGTAATCGGGTTATTTGGATAGGATTATTTTGTGGTCCAATGGATCTATAAAATAGGATCATTTATAAAAATCAGAATATAAAATTTAAATAAAAGAAGGAGCCCATGGGCTCCTTCTTTTATTTGTTAAAAAAATCATTTTTACCAAATACGCACTCTTTTTTCAGGAGCAACATACATTAAATCGCCCTCTTTGATATCAAAAGCAGTGTAGAACGCATCCACATTTTTAAGAGGCTCCGTTGCCCTATAACGCGCTGGGGAATGAGGATCTGTTTTAACTTGTGTCCGAAGAGCTTCCTCCCGTTGAAGTGTACGCCATACCGTAGCCCAACTCATGAAGAAACGCTGTTCTGCAGTGAAACCATCAATATTTTCTGGTCTTCCGTTCTTTTTAAAGTCGTTCTCCAAACCATCATAGGCGGCAAGTACACCACCAAGGTCCCCAATATTTTCGCCTAAAGTAAATTTCCCGTTTATATAGACACTATCCAATACTTCTACATTATCGTATTGTGCTGCCAAGGCATTACCCCGTTCAGTGAAATTTTCAAGGTCAGAGTCGCTCCACCAGTTCACAAGGTTCCCATTGGCATCAAACCTGGAACCGCTATCATCAAAGGCATGGGATATTTCATGACCTATAACTGCACCGATTCCGCCGTAATTGACTGCATCATCTGCTTTATAGTCATAAAAGGGTGGTTGTAAAATAGCTGCGGGAAAGACAATTTCGTTATTAAAGGGATTGAAATAGGCATTCACGGTTTGTGGTGACATTCCCCATTCAGTTCGGTCAACTGGCTTGTCAATTTTATCCAAATTATCTTTTAATCCCCATGCTGCCACGGCCACCATATTGTCATAATAGGTATTTCTTGGGTTTACTGCCATGGAAGAATAGTCCTTCCACTTATCTGGATATCCTATTTTCACGGTAAATTTATCGAGTTTTTCTATGGCTTTCAGCTTGGTAGAGTCGCCCATCCATTCCAAATTATTTATCCGATCTTTATAAGCATCAATGATATTGGCTATCATTTTTTCTGCTTTCGCCTTTGCTTCTGCTGGAAATTTTTCATCAACATACAATTTCCCCAGAGCCTCACCAACACTACCATTTACTGTGGATAGGGCTCTTTCGTCTGCGGGTTTTTGCTTTTTGCTACCATAAAGGGTCTTATTGTAAAAATCCCAATTTGCTTTTTCTAATTCAGTGGTGAGCATTCCAGCAGCATCGTTTAAGGTAGACCATCGCATCACCGTTTTCATTTCTTCTATACTTCCTTTCGAAAACGTTTTTTGAAGGAATTCCATGTAGGCAGGCTGCATAACCATTACGGTATCCAATTCTTTTGACACTCCCAAGTCTTTAAACGCTTGTTTCCAAGAAATGGCTGGCACCATTTTTTGTAATTGCACTAGTGTTCTTGGATTATTAAAGTTTCTGAAATCCCTACTGGCAACCTTGTCCAGTCTTGGAATGGCCAATTTGGTTTCAAAGGCAAGAATAGTTTCTGCCTGCTTTCTTGCCGCTTCTTCATTATCTCCTAAAAATTGGAGCATTCTTGTAATATGATCAACATATTGTTGTCTTATTTCAATTGACTTAGCATCTGTATTGGTATAATAATCCCTATCTGGCAAACCTAAACCTCCAGGAACAATATATGCAGAATTCATAGCACTGTTATTGGGATTTGAAAAAGCTGCAATCCCCATAAATGGTTGGGAGATGGTACTTGCATTTTCTGTTATCACCTTTTGTAAATCGGAAATAGTTTTGATATTTTCTATTTTATCCAGTGCTGGTTTCAAAGGCTCAATACCTGCTTTGTCTCTTGCAACGGTATCCAATTCTGATTCAAAAATCATAATAGCTTTAGCTTGATCCGTACTTGGAGCATATTTATCGCTTTGTTTGGCATTCGCTATTATCTTTAGCACATCCGCATCTGTAGACTTTCTCAAGACAGTGAATCCACCCCAAGTGGTTTGGTCATCTGGGATTTCAGTAGTCTTCATCCAAGAACCATTGACGTAATTGTAAAAGTCGGTTTTTGGACTTACCGTAGTGTCCATGTTTGCCAAAATGATCCCGTGTGGCCCATCATCGGCATCTGCTTTTGTTTTTTCCTTATCACCACAAGAACTAATAAACATAGACCCTAGGGCAACAATACATCCCATTTTTAAAACATTAATTTTCATTTGTTTCGAGTTTATTTTTTAATTTTAAATACGTGCTAAACTAGCGACTTTATTTATGAAATATATTGGTGTTATTTCAAGGTAATAAGTTACAAGTTTTAATTGTTTTATTCTGGGTATTTTCAAGATTACCGATAAATACGTCTTCCACATACCCACAAAGCCAAAATATGGAGGAAGAACCGTTCTTTTTATAGAATAATTCTATTGGAAATGATAACTTCTAGAACTTTTTACGACTAGTTAGTTATGGATACAATTCGCAAGATTGCATTTGGCGGCGGCTGTCACTGGTGTACGGAAGCAATTTTTTTATCACTTAAGGGTGTACAGAAGGTAGAGCAAGGTTTCATAGCAGCAACAGAATCCGCTTCATCGTTTTCTGAGGCCGTCATCGTTTCCCATCAAGAGGATCATATATCCCTAAAAAAACTTATTGCCATACACCTACATACGCATAAGAGTACTAAGGACCATTCCTCACGAACCAAATACAGGTCGGCTGTTTATGTCTTTGATACGAGTGAAATAAATGAGGTTAAAAACATCTTACGATCCTTACAAAATGATTTTGTTGATCCCTTGATCACACAGGTATTGCTACATACTGATTTTAAACCCTCTGAGGAACAATTTAAGAATTACTACTATTCTAACCCTGAAAAGCCCTTTTGTGAGAGGTATATCACGCCCAAATTGAATAAAATAAGTAATGATTTTTCGAATCTCATTGATAAAGAGAAGCTCAGTAGGTATCCCTTAACAGCTCAAAAATAGAAGTCATTTCCTTTTTTATGTTGTTTGTAGATTGTCGGTAGTGATTATTCATAAAGCTAAATATCAATGTTTTTCCAGAATTGGTTAGCAAATAGCCGCTTAAGCAATACGTATTGCCCATTGATCCTGATTTGGCAAAAACATAGGGTTTTGGATTTCCCTTGAATAAGTCAATTAGTGTCCCTTTTTTTCCTCCCGCAGGAAAGAGACTAAAGAGCCTGTCTTTTGGTAGTTCTGCATACATCTTTTGGAGAACAATCATCATAGATTCTGGGGTGAATAGATTATAGCGGGATAGTCCAGAACCGTCTACCCACCTTGGAGGTTGTCTGAGGTTAGACAATTGATTAACTAGGATATGATCTCTGGCTATTGTGCTATTTATAGTGTCATTTAGAGTGGAAGATGAAACAATTAAAAGTTGCTCCGCTATAAAGTTGTCACTTTCGTACATCATTCTCTTGTATAGGGAGTCTGAAAGTATGCCGTATAAAACTTCCTTTTTGCCAGCAGGCATCTCCGAAACAAGTTCAATCTTCTTGTGTGTTGCAGTTTCTAGTAGTTCCTTGGTAAGGTTGGCATATGTAATAATTGGCACCTCTAAAGTGTCTTTTCTCAGGGAATCAAAATAAAAAACATTTTGATGCAATTTTCTTTTTTTTGCAGCTGTTGAGAAAACAATGCTGTCCTTAAAATAGGATGGAATTATCCTGAGAGAATCTATATTACTTATAAAAGTTACATTTCCGTAAAGTGGTAAGGAGTTTCTCTCTGGGGCGTAGTAATGGTCATAATCTTCCCAAGCCCACCCTGGACCAAAACTATTTCCATCAAAATTATTAAGATGAAGGGCAATATTCTTTGCCTTTTTTAAAAAATGTAATAGGGTACTGTCCTTAAAAAATGGATGAAGGGCAGAAGGATCACCTGTACCCTCAACGTAGAGGGTATCGTTTTGAGAAATATATTTGATACTTGGAATTCGATCAGCCAATAATTGAAGAGCTGTATAAAGAGTAAAGATTTTGGTGTTACTAGCAGGAAGAAAGTATTTTTCTGAATTATAATTAGATATAGTGTCCTTAGTTATTGGGTCAAAAACGATATAACCGGTAAATTGATTTTTAAATTGTCTGCTATTGATAATAGTTACTATATTTTTATGCAGTCTTCTTTGTCTAGAGGCGGAACAGCCGGCTAATACTAGGGATAATGAAAAAATTAGAATTATTCTATTCATAGAAAGTGGGTGCGCATACAGGTTTTTGGATATGATAATTTTCTCCATTACTAGGAGATTATTTAACTTTTAACGAATATAATACAATTTTTTCCCTCTTATTTCGTTAAATTAGCGACAGTGACCTAAATAAAAACTTTGAAATATGGCTAAATCTATGCTGGAGTACACCAAAACTGTTCTTCAAAAAGTTAGTTTCGACTCAATGTTATTTTGTAAGGAGTTGGAAAAAGCTATTTCTAGATTACTACCGATAGAGGTAGAGGAATTAAAACTTTGGTTAAGACAATTTATTAACGACAAACCAGAACTAAAACAATGTTTAATTTACATTCAACCATAAATAAAAAAGCCACTTGATCAAGTGACTTTTTTATTTATTGGATGTTCATAAAGCAATTTTTCCTAGATAAGAGTCCTTGTAAGGAAAGATTGAATTTTGGACAGGTGAATACTTCACCTCTATCTTGACCTTAGTTTAACCCAGTCACCAAAAAGGGGATTGTGATTATTTTTTTGTTATGGGACTAATTATTTTTACATCCTGAAAAGTAATGGCTCCCCTAACAACACTCGCTATTACCTCTCTAATGGCTTCTGTGATCTGAATTTTCAATTCACTTTTGTGATAAATTAAACTTACTTCTCTAGCTGGTGAGGGACTATTGAAATACCTCAGATTTTTCTTTTTCTTATCATCCAATTCCAATGTATTCAGATAAGGCAAAAGTGTCATACCTAGGCCTTCATTGGATAAATTCACTAAGGTCTCAAAACTACCACTTTGTAATTGAAAATGCTCATCTTCGAAACTTTTGGCTGACTTACAGAGATTAATGATTCCATCCCTAAAACAATGACCGTCTTTTAGTAGGAGTACTTCGTTAATGTCTAAATCTTCAGGGTTTAGCGTTTCTAATTTGTGAAGTTTATTGCTTGGAGGCACATAACCCACGAAAGGTTCGTAATACAAGGGACGCTCTTTAATGAATTCTACTTCCAGTGGAGTGGCCGCAATGGCGGCATCCAAATGTCCGTCTTGGATATTTCGGATTAGTCCATCTGTATTCTGTTCCTTTATAATTAGATTGACCTTTGGATATTTTTTTATAAAGGTTTTAAGGAACATAGGGAGTAGGGTAGGCATAATGGTAGGAATGATACCCAGGGTATACTCACCACCAATAAACCCTTTTTCTTGATCCACAATATCTTTGATCCGATTGGCTTCATTGACAATGTTCTTTGCTTGGGCCACAATCTTTTGACCCACTTCGGTAACAGATATTGGTTTTTTACTTCGATCAAAAATCAATATGTCCAATTCATCCTCTAATTTTTGAACCTGCATACTCAAGGTAGGTTGGGTAACAAAACTTTTTTCTGCTGCGAGAGTGAAATTTCGGTATTCGGCTACTGCCAAAACGTACTGCAATTGGGTGATGGTCATAGCAATAATTTTAAGTTATAAAATTATAAAAACTATCGATAAAACCTATTCGATGAGGCAGCTTTTATTTCTTATCTTTATGGTACTAAAATTGACAATGATGAAATTAAACAGTATCGGGCTAGATGCCAACAAATCAAAAACATTGAGCAATGATTTAAATCTTTTATTGGCTAACTTTCAGAGGTATTATCAAAACTTAAGGGGTATACACTGGAATATTAAGGGGAAACGTTTTTTTGACCTTCACGTAAAGTTTGAGGAATTGTACACAGATGCCAATTTGAAGGTAGATTTGGTTGCCGAGAGGATATTGACCTTGGGAGGAGTACCTCTTCATACCTTTGAGGATTATATTTCCAATTCCAAAGTTCCTGTAGGTAAAAATATTAGTGAGGATGAGGCTGCTATACGGTTGGTGGTAGATTCATTAAAGGAACTTTTAGTGATAGAGCGTAAAATCTTAACTGCTTCGGATGATGCGAATGATGAAGGAACAAATTCCATGATGAGTGATTTTATTACAGAACAAGAGAAAATTTTATGGATGATGAAAGCTTGGTTAGACGAAGCTATATAAGGCCATTATAATGAAAATTAAAGCTTGCCAATTGGTAAGCTTTTTTATTTCCTTCGACTATAGAAGAGCATAATTCCTTTTTTAAAGACGCTTGAGCGATATAATACGAGGCGTTAAAGTCAAGTTAAACGGCCAAGATTAAGGATATTCGCACTCATTTTTTGTAAATTAAATGTAAATAAAAAAAAGTTATATGACAGAAGTAAAAGCATACGCAGCGAAGACATCCAACTCGGAAATGGTGCCATTTAAATTGGACAGAAGAGATATCACTGCCAATGATGTGAAAATAGATATTGAATTTTGTGGCGTTTGTCATAGTGATCTACACCAAATAAGAAACGATTGGAAAAATTCTGTTTATCCGGTAGTTCCTGGTCATGAAATTATAGGCCGTGTAACGGAGGTAGGAGCCAACGTTACTAAATTCAAAGTTGGTCAGCTGGTAGGGGTAGGATGTATGGTAGATTCTTGCCAAAAATGTAGTGCTTGTAAGGATGACATGGAGCAATTCTGCGAAAATGGGGCTACTTTTACGTACAATGGTTCTGATAAACATTTGGGCGGGCGGACCTTTGGGGGATATTCTGAGCAAGTGGTTGTTGATAAGGAATTTGTGTTGAGTGTACCTAAAAATTTAGATCCGAGAGCGGCAGCACCATTATTGTGCGCAGGTATTACGACGTATTCTCCACTTAAGCATTGGAATGTTAAGAAAGGAGATAAAGTAGGGGTAATAGGACTTGGTGGTCTTGGACACATGGGAATTAAATTTGCTCATGCAATGGGGGCTCATGTTGTGATGATAACAACCTCTCCTTCAAAAAGTGGTGATGCTAAAAGACTGGGAGCAGACGAAGTTCTGATATCGAAGGATGAAGAACAGATGAAAAAGCATGTTGGTTCTTTCGATTTCCTTTTGAATACGATTCCCGTTGGACACGATATGAATCCCTATGCCAATTTATTAAAAAGAGACGCTACAATGGTATTGGTAGGAGCTATTGAGCCATTGGATCCATTACATGGAGGCAGCTTGATCATGGGACGTAAGCGTATTGCAGGATCCTTAATAGGTGGTATCAAAGAAACCCAAGAAATGTTGGATTTCTGTGGAGAACACAATGTGGTATCCGATATTGAAATGATAGACATACAAAACATCAATGAGGCCTTTGACCGCTTGGTTAAATCTGATGTAAAATATCGGTTTGTCATAGATATGAAATCTTTGAAAAAGAGTTAATTAATATTTTAGTATTGAATTCGTAAAAGGCCATCAGTTCTACCTGATGGCCTTTTTATTTTAATGATTATGGTACATATTAGGACTAAGTTTTTGTTTTGTACCCAAAAACCAAAAAAAAATAATATTTTTTATTTTCGGGAATATGCGTCTTCAGGGAGATATAAGCGAGAAGTCTTTTGTTATAACCGCGTAATAATTTAGAATATAGATTTCTTTCAGAATGTAGTTCATCGAAAAATTCAATCGTTTTAACCAATAATGTATATCTTCACTATAACCCAAATCTCAAATACTAATAACCTATGTCGTAAAATTACTTCCTAAAAAATAGAATTCAAGCCCTCATATTTTTGCTAAAAGATATGATGAACCACACTAAAGGAACTGATTTTATGTGCATAAAATACTTGTGCCATGAAAACCCCGAAAAAAGACTATTGCTTTTTATCAAAGGTGAACCTATTGCCCGCTCTATTTTTATTTTTAATGCTACTTCCATTGTCATTTTCTTTGAATGCACAAGAGGAAAATCCTTACCTGAATTACGATGTGCCTTTTCAAAATTTGCTTAAGTTCAATAGGTTTTTGATCAACCCTACTTTTTCTACTGTCAGGGAGGATAAATCCTACATCAATTTTTTTCATCGAAGCCAGTCGGCTTATTATGAAAACAATTCACAAAATTACTTTTTAAGTTATAGTGGAAGAATCAACGACCGCACCGGTTTGGGGCTTAGCCTTTACAATCAAACCGAGGGGGTGGTTACCAATATAGGTATCTTGGCCAACTATGCTTACGGAGTTCGTTTGGGAGCGAACAGTGTTTTCTCCTTTGGCGTGAACATTCCTTATTATCGCAGCAATGTAGACCAAAGCAAAATTGTTACAAGAGAGGAGGATCCTTTTTTGGACGGTTTAAATGAGAGCTCCATTTTGGCTTTTCAACCGGGGATGAATTTGGCTATGGGAAAATTTGATATTGGTGTTTTTGCAGAAAATTTGTTTGATTTTAATCTAAAAACGGGAAAGTCTCTTACTAATTTCACTGAAAAGACCTTCTCTACACACCTTCAATATACCCACGGCCTCAACAACAAGAATGGAATTTTCGAAAACGGTAGACTTTTGCCCTTGGCTAGGCTAAGGTTTAAGGGGCAGGAAACTGTTGAATATGGTGGTGGGATAATCTTAGATCTTCCCAAAGTGGGATGGTTGCAGGGCGGGTATGACAGTTTTTATGGGGTTTCTGCTGGCACAGGTTTTAATTTAAGTCGCAGATTATCTTTGGGGTATAATTTTGAAAAAGGGTTGTCTAACGGTAATGAAAACCTTGGGGTTACCCATGAAGTATCCGTAGCCCTTTCATTTACACCTAAACTTACCGAGGATATGGTGAATTTAGATGATGACAGCTATGAATCATTTGTAGTTAATGAAAACCCTACAGAAAAAGAACACCCTTTGGTTAAGGATATGGATAATTTTGATAGAAATAGCGGGGAAAACTATGCCCTGCTTCAACAACTTCAATTTAGACTGGATTCTTTGGAATCCAATAGGGAAAGGGACTTGGAACGTCGTTTTGAAATGGTAATGCGCATCGTTAAACGGGAAACTAAAGGAGCCCGACCAGACCTAGAGGAAACTGCTAAAAAGGTGTATTTTGTAAATAATGATAAAAGTTCGCCTTACAATACAGAATTGGTGGATCATATAGTGACCGACCCCAACACGGATGATATCCAAGTAGTTTCCAATACTATTGAGGTTTATAATACGAAGGTTAGGGAGAGACCTGAATACAATCATCCTGAAGACATCATCACCCGTAAATATGGAAAAATTCCGGGGATAGATCAAGGGCACTATATAGTGGCCAATGTTTTTGGAAATAAGGTCTATATGGAAAATTTCGTCAAGGAATTACGGGCAGAGGGTTTAAATGTAAACCATTTTAGAAATCCTGAAAACGGATTGAACTATGTGTACTTGGCACATTTCGATGATAGCGCAGCGGCTCGAGAGGCTTATGTTTCCAAATTAAATGGCAATTATGGTAAGGAAATATGGATCATGGATATTGATAATTCCCGTTATTCAGGGATGGCTACCTTGGAATTTTCAGAGGATTAAGAAAGATGTAATGCTTTTATATTATTTCTTTGGACCCATGAGGTCGGCAATGGTATTTGACCCTGGACAACCCTTATTTTTTAATTCATAGATGATGTTGGGATGATCTTCTTTACGGCCTTGGGATAATTTATAAGCGGCTTGGATATCTTTAATTACTATTTGAAAACCTATGATACCTTCAATTTGTCTCATCGTACTTGGAGACAAATTAGGAATTGATATTGGATCGGCTGAATCTCGTTCATATTTGTCGACCAGCTTATGAAGGGATGCCAATACAGCCTCTTCATCCAATAGCTCTAGTCTTCCATAGATGTGAACAGCGATATAGTTCCAAGTGGGCACTTCCTCTTCTTTGTACCAAGAGGATGAGATATAGCTATGGGGCCCATTAAAAATACATAGTACTTCTTGTTCTTTCCTAAAATCTTCCAATTGAAAATTAGCTCTTGAGATGTGACCTAATAGTACCTCCTGCCCATGTTTATCAACATCCAATTCCAAAGGAATATGGCTGGCCCATGGTCTGTCGTTTACTTGGTTGACCAAAATCCCAAAACTGTTTTGTTTTATAAACTCCCTTACTTCGTCTAAGTTTTCATTTTTATAATGTGCAGGAATGTACATGGCGTTATGTTAATATTTGGATTGAGCTAATCGTGATGTGTTTTGGAAGAGGCGGCCACCAACTCGTTAATGCCGTTCAGTTCCTGTGTCGTAAGATATCGCCACTTACCTACAGGCATATCCAAACTGATGTTCATTATTCGCACCCGTTTTAATTTTACCACCCTGTATCCCAAATATTCACACATTCTTCTAATTTGTCTGTTTAGGCCTTGGGTAAGTACTATTTTAAAAACATTTCTGCCTATCTCTTCTACATGGCATTTTCTGGTAACTGTATCCAAAATTGGGATCCCCGCACTCATTTTTTGGACAAAATCTCGAGTAACGGGTTTATTAACAGTAACAATATATTCTTTTTCGTGATTGTTCCTAGCCCGTAATATTTTATTGACAATATCCCCATCACTTGTCAGTAAAATGAGGCCCTCGCTAGGTTTATCTAACCTGCCAATTGGAAAAATGCGCTTTGGATATCCTATATAATCAATAATATTATCTTTTTCTACACCTGTATCTGTGGTACAAACAATCCCTATAGGCTTATTAAAGGCTATATACACTTGTTTTTCCTTAGGTTCTGTGATAAGCTCACCGTTTACGCGGACTTCATCACCAGGTACGATTTTTGTTCCCATTTCGGGCACCGTTCCATTTATGGTGACTTTTCCTTGCTCAATAAGTTTATCTGCTGCCCTTCTGGAGCAATATCCTACCTCACTTAAGTATTTATTTATTCGTGTTGATTGGGCTTCTTCCATCAGTCGCTTTTCTTTTCATTCAATTCAAAATTCCTTTTACAGCGGCTTCAGCGCACCTTTCTCCATCCATAGCAGCGGAAACGATACCGCCGGCATAGCCTCCACCTTCACCACAAGGAAACAGACCTTTGATTTGAGGATGTTCCAAGTGTTCATTTCTTGGAATATTCACAGGAGAAGAGGTTCTAGATTCTACACCAATTATATTAGCCTCTGCGGTATAGTAACCGTGCATTTTGTCTCCAAATGCTTTGAATCCTGTTCTAAGCCTACTTCCTATAAGTTTAGGCAATAGGGAATGTAAGGGGGCCGATTTTAATCCTGGTTGATAGGAGGTATCATTCAAGGTAACAGAAAGCTTACCTTCAACAAAATCTGTTAATCTTTGAGCAGGAGCAACCTGACTTCTTCCTCCAGAAGTATAGGCTAATTTTTCTAGGTCTTTTTGATATTCCAAACCTTTAAGGGCACCAAAATGGTTGTATGTGGGGATATCTTGCTCCACATTAATTTCAACTACTATTCCAGAATTTGCATAGAGGTTGTTCCTTTTTGAAGGAGACATACCGTTAACGACCACTTCTCCATCTGCCGTTGCAGCCGGAACAATAAAACCGCCTGGGCACATACAAAAAGAATACACCCCTCTTTCCTTTACCTGCTGTACTAGGCTATACGCTGCTGCTGGCAACAATTCATTCCGTTCCCCTTCACAATGATATTGGATACTGTCTATGATATGCTGTGGATGTTCCACTCTTACTCCCATTGCAAATGATTTCGCCTGAAGGGCTACATCTTTATTGTGTAATAAATAATAAATATCCCGTGCTGAATGGCCGGTTGCCAATATCACAGAATTTACATTCATTTCTGTGCCATTCTGTAAAATAAGGGCTCTAAGGGTGTTGTTTTTAATGATAAAATCTACTACCCGACTTTCAAAATGAATCTCTCCCCCGTATTCTAAAATGGTCTCTCTTATATTTTCAACAATTTTAGGAAGTTTATTGGTGCCTATATGGGGGTGTGCATCTATCAGAATCTGTTCTGTGGCCCCATGGTAAACAAGATTCTCAAATATTCTTCTTACATCTCCTCTCTTAAGACTTCTGGTATACAACTTGCCATCGGAATAAGTGCCGGCTCCGCCTTCACCAAAACAATAATTAGAATCCTCATCAACCGTATGTTGTTGGTTAATTGCCCTAAGGTCCCGTCTTCTCTCCCTAACCTTTTTTCCACGTTCAATGACTATGGGCTTATAGCCTAGCTCTATGCACCTTAGAGCAGCATACATGCCCGCCGGGCCAAAACCAATAATATGTATTTCCTTGGCTTTTGATACATCTTTATATTCAAAAGAATATCCGGAATTTTTGGGCAAAGCTTCTTGGATGTAAACAGCTACCTTATAATTAAAATAGATTTGGGGTTTGCGAGCATCGATGGACTTCCTTATAATTTCTATACCAGTAATCTCATTTTCATCGACATGTAGAAGGTCTGAGAGTTTCTTTTTCAAGATACCCTCTATCGTTTCTTCCTCGATACTTATCCGTAGCTGAATTGTTTTCACCATGGTGCAAAATTAAGGTAATTCTTATAATAAAGAAGATGAAAATAGCGAGGGTTTGATATTTGATTTTAAACAGGTTTTAATTAAGAAGGAGGCGCTTTTATATGTATCGATTATTTATTTAAGCAAATGAGTACAGGGGTAGTGGTTAGAAAGATTACCTTGGCGGTATCATAAGCAGGTTAGAACTTAGTTTCTTCGATAAGAACGAACTAGCTTTAAAAAAAAGAGGATGTAGGGGTACATCCTCTTTTTTGTTTCCATACTTCTGTGGTTCTTTAATAATTACAGTTGTATTATTGTTCAAGCACCATTAGCAACTCTGCTGAGGTAAGATTTAAAAGTCCTGATTTTGGTAAACGCTTTGTAAGTTCTCTCCAATTAGTATCCTTTTCAAAAACTATTTTGAAGATAGGAAGAGATTCTTTGAGCCTATTATTGTTGGCTAAGGCGATTGCTTTCCAATATTTCATTTCTAAATTATCCGGAAATAAATTTTCGGCAGTTCCGTAGGCTACTAGGGCAGCGTCCATGTCGTTTCTTTCTACAGCTAAATCTCCTTGGTTCATGTATTCGTATGCCCTATGAACCTCTAAGAGTCGTCCTAACTCTTGTAATGGCTTAGAATGGTCATCTACGCGTAAATCTACCTTTTTATCCTCCCAGGGATGTTCTACGGCCTTGGCGCCGACCACCAAGATAGCTGCAGATTGTTTTCCTCTGATGTCACCTCCAGCCGCTTGGGCAGCCAAAAGAACCTTAACTACCCTTTCTGCAAGTGGCAACTCACTATTTTCTTCAAAAGCCTTCGCCATGGCAGGAACTACCTCATCATTTAACATCATATTGGCCTGTACGGCGAAATTATCCCCCACCATATGATGTGCAGAAGCAATACATTTTTCTCCTGTAAAGGCAGAGGCCTTACCATTGGTATCCAAGAAAGCTACTTGTCTAAAGTCCCTACCTTCATCTTGGGCCACAAGAACCTTCAATGCCTCGTCGGCATTTTGTCCCTCCTTCATTAACTGAATGCCATTTTGGCCATATGCAGGGTTGGTAAAGGACTGGGTAGCAACAACCCCCACGCCTGATTGGCCCCAAGAAACCGATGTACCCACAGAAAACCAATGGCTTTGAACTCCTACAGCCATATCACCGGTAGTAGCATCTCTTGCCACAATAGAGAAGGTGTGTGCAAATTCATTTTTATAGACACTTTGTGACGAAGCCTGTTGAAAAAGTAAAATACACAATAGACTAATGACTAAACGGGATACGCTAGACTTCATAAAAAATAGATTTAGATTCATAAATGTAAATCTAAGCTAGATTGTAAAAGGATACAAACTATTATTAACAGACTACAAAAAAATGGTACAGCCTTTTTATATTATAGGAAACGTTAGAAGAAGGACTTAGTAAATAAATACAATACATCCTCACTATAGCACAATTCGGTCTTTCTTTTTTTTGCTCTTTGCGCATTTGTTAGAGTTTTGTTGGGAAATCATTTAAGTCTAAAATTCATGCAAAAATTAGCATTAATCTTAGCGACCTTCATTGTTAGTATGGTGACCATGGTCCAAGAAGGACAAGGAGGGCCTAAAGAAAAAGACGAAACAAAGAAGATACTTGTTGCAGGGGTTTATAGTAGCAGTAATGATACAAACTCATGTTTTATAAACAGAGAGTTTTCGAGTAAGGGGTACAATTCATAATTAGGGCTAAGGTAACTTGAGCTTTAAATTGGATTATAGTAGGTAGAATACTTCTTCAATCTTTTTGCTAACTTTAAACTAAGGGCAGACAGGATAGTGTAAAGGAACTTTAAATAAGCGTCACATAAAAAGAAAAAAATCATGCTTAAATTTTTTAAAGAGTTGGGAAAAGGGTTCATCATAGGAAACGCCATCTTCATCATTATTTTGATAAGCTATTATGTGAGGGGCACCTCCGTGTTTTTTAATGAAAGGTTATTTTAATACTCTTCTTTATGCCGTAACCATCTATTTGGCCAATGCCTATATTTGGAACTATTTCAGTAAAAAACGCGGATCAGGAGTCTTTACCTTGAGGAATATGGTCATTGGGTTCTGCAGTAATATTGTAATATCCATAGTAGCAATATTATTAGTGAGGATAGTAGCAAATGTTGGATTTGGCAATATGCCAATTTCCTCCTTTCTAGCCGCTGAAAACGGGAGCTTCTATTATGTTGCTTTTTTGATTGCCTTGCTTTCGACCTTGATTTTTTGCGCGTTTTTCTATTATAAATATCGTCAAGAGAATAACGTAAAGGAACAAAAAATCATTGCAGGTACTGCCTCTGCAAAGTTCGATGCACTTAAGAATCAATTAGACCCCCATTTTTGTTCAATAGTTTAAACGTATTAACGAGCCTAATAGAAGAAGATCCAGTGCAGGCGCAAAAATTCACCACCTCACTTTCCAAGGTATATAGATATGTTCTGGAGCAAAAAAATAAGGATCTGGTTAGTGTAGATGAGGAATTGGAATTCACCAGGACCTATGTAAGATTGTTAAAAATGAGATTTGAGGGCAGTATTATTTTTCATATTCCCGATCATAGCAATAGTCCTGACGTGAAAATAGTGCCCTTATCCTTGCAACTTTTACTGGAGAATGCGGTAAAGCACAATGTAGTAACTTCAAATAGGCCATTAACCATAAAGGTTTTCGAACGTTATGGGATGTTATGTGTTAGCAACAATCTTCAGGAAAAGCAAGTGGTTAAGAAAAGCAGAGGGGTAGGGTTGCATAACATACAATAGCGATATCAAATCTTGACAGATAAAAAAGTAATTATTAACAAGACAACATCGGAATTTAGCGCACAACTCCCGATGCTGGAAAAACAAATTTCAATTATGGAAACTTGGTTTCCTATTGCATCGTTATACCCTTTTTGGCCTATATCAATTATAGGACCACCAGCTTTCCTTGGGTTATTTTTCCTGCTTTGGGTTGGGGTTTTGGGGTAGTAGCAAATGGCATGGAGGCCTATGGATACAATCCTATATTTGGAAAAAGTTGGGAGGAGTGTAAAATGAGGGAATATATGGAGGATGATAATTTTTAGTGCCCAATGTATTGTATTGGGGGATAGAAATACGATTCAGTAAAAGAAAAATGCAGTTGGGTAATGATTATTTACTAGGGTCGCCCTCAAGAATTTTTTATATATAAAGAAACCTAATAAAAACTAAAAACAATACTCATGGAATCATTAGACAGAGAGAATAAGTACCTAAGAGCAAAGGAACGCGTTGCGGAAATAAAGAAATTTTATTCCAACCTAACCTCTTACGCGGTATTCATATCCTTTTTGGCTATCGTTAACTATTATACCAATTAATGGAGTTATCCCTAATTTTTATGGGCGGCTTTTGGATTGGGCATTGGTCTATTTTTTTAAGCTTTGAAGGTGTTTCAGTTTAATTTACTTTTTGGTAAAAATCGGGAACAACGAAAAATAAAGAAGTTTATGCAAGATGAGGAAAATCAAAGAAAATGGGAATAATATAGTATTGAACAAGATAAAATAATCAAGAAATGGAAAATAATAATTTAATTAAAAAGGAAAGAGCCCTACATCGGATTAAGGAACTAAAGGAATTTTATATTCATTTGACAGTGTATATAGTCATCAATAGCTTCATTTCCGTGAATAAGGTGATCAGAAATATGTACAACGGCGAAACCTTTGAACAGGGCTTTTTAGAATTTGGGACATTTGCAATTTGGTTCTTTTGGGGAATTGGTCTTGCCTTCCATGCCATCAAAGTATTTTCCTTTAATCCCTTTTTTGGAAAAGATTGGGAGGAACGTCAAATTAAAAAGTACATGGAGAAAGAAGAAAATGAATCTAAAAAATATCTGTAGATGAAAACTGCCTTGACTAACTCTACTAATTTTCAAAAAGCAAAGAAGCGATTGGATCAACTTAAAAGCTTTTACACTCATCTAACGGCCTATTTCAGAGTTAATACCATGCTATTTATTGTTTACTTCTACTCGAAGAATTCTATTTTTTAAGAAACAACGAATAAGGAAATCATAATTTGGGTTGATTGGAACGTTTTCCTGACTCCTATAATCTGGGGCTCCTTTTTAATTGCCCATGCCTTTTGTGTTTTTCAATGGAGGTTGCCGTTTTTAAAAAGGTGGGAGGAAAGGCAATTAAAGAAAATTATTGAAAACCAAAATCAAGGAATGTGAAATAGTATCTTTAAATCATAAAACCAATTTTAACCAACCATAGACCTTTATAAATGAATACCATTATCATTGAAGATGAAAAACCTGCGGCACGAAGATTGGGTAGATTGTTGTCCGATTTAAATATTGAGGTAACCGTAATGTTGCATTCTGTTGAGGAATCTATTTTATGGTTCAAAAACAATTCCCACCCCGATTTGATCTTTTTAGATATTCAACTTTCAGACGGACTTTCCTTTGAGATTTTTGATGAAGATGAGGTGCATAGTGCTATTATTTTTACCACTGCCTATGATGAATATGCCCTCTAGGCTTTTAAATTAAATAGCATAGATTATTTGTTAAAACCTATTGATGATGTAGAGTTGGAAAGTGCCCTGAAAAAGTACAATTCATTACGTTCTAAAAAGCAGCCAATTGTCATTGATTTTGAGGACATAAAAAGTTATTGGTAAACCCAATTGAACGGGAAAATAAAAAGAGGTTTACCGTGAATGTCGGACAACATTTAAAAATTATAAATGCAGAGGAAATAGAATTTTTTTACAGTGAAAACAAGGGCACCTATGCCGCCACTTCGGATGGAAGAAATTATTTATTGGACACCACCTTAGATAATCTTAATGATGAGTTGGAGTCTCAAAAATTTTTCAGGGTAAGCAGAAAATTCTATATCAATATCAATCACATTAAAGATATAATATCCTATACGAATTCTAGACTTCAAATTAAGTTATATCGGTTTTCTGAACAAGAAATCATTGTTAGTAGGGAACGGGTAAAGGATTTCAAGTATTGGTTAGAGTAATAGTTATTAATTAATTGGAATACAATATATTAATTACTTATTGTTTCAGCTATAGAAAATCCTTATAGTAGCGTAAAAGAGACATTTAGGGTATCTAATCTACCCTATTCTCATCAAAAGCAGAAGGTAAAAGTTTAGGGATTAATTTAATAAAAATGGGTAATAAAACCGCCCCTCCTGGGAGTATAAAGATAGCAAGGGAAGGGATGCTTTTGCATATATCTATGAGCTGCCCCTGTACTTTTTTCTTTTCCTCAGGTGTTAAATCTCGCATGGTTGACTTAGACAACAGAGCTACTAATTCTTTGCTTTCCGACAGTTCTTTAAGTAACCTTTTGCTGTTTCTAAGGATTAATTTATTAACAATTTTAGACATGCTTTCATAAAATTGCACGGCCAAGTTATGGTCCTTTAAATGAGGAATTATGTTGGCATTTAACTGAAAAAAAGTGGTGACATCTTCCAAGGATTCTGCAATATTTCCATAATCAAATCCAAGGTCTTTTCCGATGCCATAAATGAAAATAGATTCCTTGTATTCAAGTGAGAAATCTTCCCAAACTGTAAGGCAGGAAACGTCTAAAAAATATTGATTTTCCTGTACTGAAAACTGACTGTTAAGTCGATCCCTATAAGAGCCATCAAAGTTGTCTTTTTGTCCGTCAATAAACGAAAGCGATGAGGCAAATAATTGCGCCAGTCGTTCATCATTTTTATTTTTTTCTTTCGAATTTAAGGTGTGATAAGTGAGGTTTATAGTGATATGTTCTAAATCTTGTGCGTGCTTTTTAACATCTACTTCTCCTTGTAAATATCTTTTAAAGGTAAGGGTGTCTATAAATAGGAGTGAGTTTGTTATGATACTATTAAAGGTCTTACTAATCATATTATCCTCCAAGTAAACTCGAGAATCGATCAATTTTTCCAATTGGGAAGAGGTCTTTTTTCCTGTCAAAATTTTATTCAGAAAGGAGATCTGGCTTACTTCCAAAAGTTGGTAGTACTTAAATATTGATTCTAGAAATTCCTTGAAGTCTGGTTTTTTGATTTCAAAAACATACGTGAAGTAAAGTGCTGTAAGCAGATTTACTTTTGCATTTTCATCTTCGGTAAGATGATGCTCTGCCGCTATGAACTTAGGAACGGATATGTTTATTCCATAAATGAATCCACAGGTCTTTAAATCACCATATAGTTCATCGAAATTATGGTAAAGATGGGGTTTATTCTTTACTAGAGATCCAAACTTATCTATCCAACCGGATGAAGAGGGGTTCATTATTTTTTTTTTGAGAGTCAAATTAACGGAAAATATGCGACTTTATAATTTTTGGTTTCTTAATATATAGTATCAATAAATCTTCCTTAACAAATATTTAACATATTAAAACCAAACCCTCCCAAACTAGGTTGCGTAGGTAAGGCAGTAACAAAATCTAAAAACATAGAGTAATGAAAAAAACAAAAATTTATTTAGGGCTAGCAGTATTAGCGGTTGCTAGTATTATTTTAGTGTCTGCCGACCACATTGACGCACCTTCTACTAGAGGTACCACTGCGGATATTGCAGATTTTTACGGATTTGAACCTACTCCAGGTTCTAACAACACAGTATTTGTAGTTGATGTGCAATCTAGTGTATTACCCGAGTTGCCTTATGGGGAATTCGATGAAAATGTATTAGTTGAAATTAATATTGATACAGACGGGGATTTGGTAGAGGATAGAGTAATCCAAGCCATTCCAAGAGATGGTAGAATGTATTTCTTTGGACCAGTTGCTCCAGGACAAACAGGATTGGACAGTCAAGTGTTGGTTAACTCTCCACTAGGTGATGTTGAAATATCTGGTGCCTCTGCAATTACAGAAACTACTTCAAACGGAGTAAAGCTATTTGCAGGACCAAGACAGGACGCTTTCTTCTTTGACTTTTTCCAATTCAATGCGGTTATTGGTGGAATGGCCCCAGGTGGGTTTAAGACTTCTGCTGAAGCAGAAAACACCTTTGCAAATGCCAATACTATGTCTATTGTAGTAGAAATACCTAATAGTGTATTAGGAACTACAACGGCTACAAATGCATTGGGAACACCAGTTTACAAGACTTGGGTTACTACAAACGTAAAACAATAACAACAATAATTTTAAAAAGAAATACAATTATGAAACTATATAATATAAAAATAACTTTCTTATCGGTTTTGGCTTTAGCGGCTTTGGCTTCTTGTAGCAATGATGACGATATGAACACTGAGCCTGCCCCAATGGCAACAGATTTCTCTGGTACGTATTCACAAGCGGACCATATGGGAAGACCTGGTATCAATACCGTTCTTAGTTTTGACATGATGGGTCAAGCTAGTGTTAAAGATGAGTTTAACGTAACTATTCCTTCTGAAATGGGAAAATTCCAAGTGGGATTTGAAGCAAGACTAGAGCAGTACCATGATGTGTATGCTGATTTGTTAGGATTTCCTCGTGAGGATATTAATTACGAACCTAATATTTTAGGATTGGATGCTACTACGCTAACCACAGTACTAGCAAGTGATGCATTAGATGTAGCACCAAACATGCCAACCTCATATTTCAACGGTACCCAAGTGTTAACAGGACGTAATTTAGAGGATGATATTATCGATATTTCTTTGATCCTTCTTTTTGGAGGAGAAACGGGTGATCGTTTTAATGGACAGCCATTAGGTGATGGTAGAAACTTACCAATTTTAGTTTCTGATGGGGCTAGCTTAACAGCTACTTTGTCTACCTCATTCCCTTACTTGGGAACACCTAACTAGGATTATTAACTATGAAAAGGAGAGTAGGGGAGGATATTTGTATCCTCCCTTATTTTAAAAGATTACAATTTCAATACACCTAAAAACATTGATTATGAAATATCTATTCCTATTCGTACCGCTGTTAATATTGTTCTCTTGTCAAAACTCAGAGCAAGCACAAGTAACGAATCAAAAAGATTACAATAAATTTTTAGTCTCCAGCCCATCAAGGACCACATCCAAATATTATGAGCTATGGAACTCTAAAATTAAACCTGATAGTATGCAATTGACCAGTTTTGGCATTGTTGCAGGAGAATACAATCGTTATTTTCAAAATACAGGTGACATTACGTATTTAAAAAAGGCAGAACAGGCCTTGGAGAAGGCTGTAGAAATCGCCGCTATTGGAAAAGCAGGATATGAGAGGGCTCTTGCTAGAAATTATATTTCTCAGCATAGATTTAGGGAAGCGTTGACCTTGGCAGAAGATGCAAGAAAATGGGGTAGTGGAGTAGAAGATACTCAAAGCTTACTTTTTGATATCCATATGGAATTGGGAAACTATTCCAAAGCCGAACAATATCTCGATAGTATTAAAAATATGTCCCAATTTGGCTACTTGATCCGAGCCGCAAAATGGAACGATTATAAAGGGGATTTGGATACTACCATACGATTTATGGAAATGGCAAAGCAGAAAGCAGAAAATTCCAAGAATAGTGCTTTAATGCTTTGGTCTTATACCAATATTGCCGATTATTATGGACATGCAGGAAAAATAAAGGAGTCTTATGACTATTATTTGAAATCCTTGCAATTAGATCCTAGAAGCGCCTACGCTAAAAAGGGAATTGCTTGGATCGTATTTTCCCATGAAAAAAATCCAGAGGAAGCCTTACGCATCCTAGATTCTGTTACAAAGAATTATAGCGCTCCAGATTATTATCTGTTGAAATCAGAGATTGCAGCTTTTCAGAAAAACGAGCTAGAGTCCCTTGCAAATTTGGACAAGTATTACATGGCCATGCAAAACCCATCTTACGGAGATATGTACAACGCCTATAATGCTTCATTATATTTAGAACAGACTGGGCAATATGAAAAGGCACTAATGATTGCAGAGAAAGAGGTAGAAAACAGGCCTACCCCACACTCCTATGATTTATTAGCTTACGGTTATTTAAAAATTGGGAAAAAGGATAAAGCACTACAAGTGGTCGAGGATTACATAGAAGGCAAAACTTTTGAACCCAATATTCTTTACCATGCGGCGGAAATCTACAAGGCCAATGGCAGGATGTCCAAGGTAGTGGAACTTAAGAAAGAATTATCTGGGGCAGCCTATGAATTGGGACCAGATATGGCTAGTAGAATAACAAAACTCTAAAATCCTTCATTTTTATTTTTAATGGAACGGTCCTAATCGCATTACGGGCCCTGCAAAAAATTGTCTATAATGAAACATTTTATTCTTTTTCTAAAGCTACTTTTTGGGCAAAATTTATTTTGTCAGCTCATCCAAGGAAAGCTTGTTGATGAAAATAAGGATGCAGTGGAAGGTGCCTATATTTTAAATGTTGATAGGGATATGCATACCCATAGCAACGAGGTGGGATATTTTAAATTACAAAATTCTTATCCGGGTGACACTATTTATGTAGGTGCACTAGGATTTAAAAAATTAGAATACATTCTTAGTTCTGATGATTCTAATACCCCAGTGACCTTAATATTAAGGGAAGATCTTTATCAATTAGAAGAAGTAATTATTAGGCCTAATGTCAACGGGATTAATGTAGTATCGGAAATTGATTTAAAGACCGCCCCAGTGAAATCTTCTCAAGACTTGTTACAAAAAGTACCTGGTCTAATCATTGGCCAGCATGCTGGCGGTGGTAAAGCGGAACAGTTGTTCTTAAGGGGATTTGATATAGACCATGGAACAGATATAGCTATAGCGGTAGACGGGATGCCTGTAAATATGGTATCACATGCGCATGGACAAGGTTATGCTGATTTACATTTTGTAATCCCTGAAACTTTGGATAACATAGATTTTGGAAAAGGTCCTTATTATGCTGATCATGGAAATTTTGGAACTGCAGCTTACGTAGATTTTGGCACCAAGCAGCGTTTAAAAAAGAGTACCGTGCAATTTGAATTTGGAGATTTTGGGTGGAACAGAACGTTGGGTATGTTTAATTTAGTAGCAGATGACACTAATTCGGCCTATGTGGCCACAGAATTTATAAGGTTTGACGGTCCTTTTGAATCGCCACAAAATTTCTCAAGAGTTAATATTTTTGGAAAATATACCTCAAAATTAAGTAATAATGGGCTATTTTCTTTATCAGCTTCACATTTTACAAGTACTTGGGATGCTTCGGGACAAATACCACAACGTGCCGTAGATGATGGTAGTATTTCAAGATTTGGTGCTATAGATGATACGGAAGGAGGTTCAACAGAGCGTACTAATTTCAATGTTTCCTTAAAACAAGTCTTAGACGAAGATTCCTTTATAAAGGCGAATGCCTTTTATTCCAATTACAAATTTCTATTGTATTCCAACTTTACTTTTTTTCTTGAAGATCCGATAAATGGAGACCAGATTAGGCAAAAAGAAGAGCGAGCTATTTTTGGACTTAATACAGAATTAAATAAGACGCTGGATTTCATGGATACTCCAGTTTTATTAAGAGTAGGAGCTGGCTTCAGGACAGATGATATTGAGGATAATGAATTGTCACGTACTTTGAATAGAAAAACAACCCTTCAAAACATTCAGTTAGGAGATGTTAGGGAAACTAACGTATTCGGATTTGCCAATCTTGAATTTAAATGGAATAAATGGATGGTGGCACCCGCACTAAGGATAGATGATTTCAGTTTTAATTATGTAGATAAGCTTCAAGAAAATTACGAGAACCAATCGGTGAACAAAACTAAGATTTCACCAAAATTGAATATTGCTTATACCAGTTCCAATGATCTTCAGTTTTTCCTGAAATCGGGCATTGGCTTTCACTCTAATGATACACGAGTTGTAGTTGCACAAAATGGGAATTCTATATTGCCTGCTGCTTATGGTTCTGACTTGGGGACTATTTGGAGGCCTACCAGTAACCTATTATTAAATGCCACGGCTTGGTACCTTTATTTAGAGCAGGAATTTGTATACGTAGGAGATGCAGGTATTGTTGAGCCAAGTGGTAAAACAGAACGATTAGGGTTAGATTTAGGTCTTAGGTATCAATTTACGGATTGGTTATTTTTCAATACAGATGCAACATTAACCCATGCAAGAAGTTTAGAAGACCCAAAAGGAATGGATTACATTCCCCTGGCGCCCGACTTTACCCTGGTTGGGGGATTGAGTATTGTTAACTTGGGACGGCTATCCGGAGGTCTTCGTTTTCGTTATTTGGACGATAGACCCGCCAATGAAGATAACTCCATCATAGCAAGGGGGTACGCAGTTACAGATATCAATGCCAATTATTTAATGACCAAGAACTTATCCTTGGGATTATCCATAGAAAACCTTTTTGATACAGAATGGAACGAGACACAGTTTGCCACTGAATCTAGGTTGCAAAATGAAAATACACCAGTTGAGGAGATTCACTTTACTCCCGGAACCCCTTTTTTTATAAAAGGGAGTCTGAGCTATACATTTTAATGTTAAGGCACTAAGCAGTGTGGTTGCTTAGTGGTTTTTAGGTGGACACCTCGACATTTATGTTGCGGTGTTTTTTTTTGGCAAACGGTGAATATAATAGATAAAAGGTAAAACTTCTACTATCTATTATTCGTAAGTATTCAAAATAGGAAGAACGGGCAATGGCCCAATTAAATAATATGAACCCAAAAAATTACACTATGGACTACTTTCTTTTTATACTTTGGATTTATTCTATGATACATATTACCATTCGACTTTATTTAGCACAACAATCACTTCAAAAGGTACTAAAACGTCAGTCAAAATATATAGTAGACTGAAATTCAAAGGTTTGAATAAAATAGTGACCTGCTTTAATTCTGCTTTTGCCATAGGCCTCCAACTAAATTGGAGGCTTTTTTAATTAAAACAAAGTATAGTATATTTTGCCTGTAAGAATATTAAGAATTAATTAACAATTTATGTAGGAAATATAGGTTGAAATGTATATTTTTATCGTTCTAGTGTATTGATCTTCGTTGTTTTTGATATTCTACGGAAATGAATAACCAGTGTATGTTTATTATCATCTCTTTTTTGCGAACCTAAATCTTTAGTATTATGGCCTACATCCTATTTTTCCTTTGGCTTGCTTTAATGGTATTTTTTGGAGGTTTAATATTCTTTGCATATAGATCCTTGCAGCGAATATTAAAAACGGGGAAATAAACAGCTTGATGAAGTTTACAAAAAGGTAGTTCGTGCTATTGGCCGCCAATAGCGTTAAAATTTACTAGAAATTGTAAACATGTATTTTAGTTGTTTTAACTAAAGATCTCCCCCACTAATACTACGCAAAAAAAAATCTTTTGAAGTGGATAAAAAGTAAACTCCTTAAATTCTTCAAAAGATTTTTTATTTATGTTGGGTCCTATTTAAACTGCTCCTAAAGTATATAATTGTTCTAAGTTAGGAGATTCACTACCTCCCGCAGGTTCTAAGGTAATACCAAAAGCTTCTGACTCGTTAGGGTTAGCAAAGGCAAATACCTTATTGTCATCGCTCTTAAAGTCTTCTAAAAGACCCATGCTAGTTGGTGTAAGTGGACTTAATTTTAAAGACCAAACTTGATAAACCATTCCGTCTGGGGGTTCAGGAAGTCCCTGAGCATCAATAAATACTTTTTGCTCAGCTTTGTTCCAATAGGCTTTTGCATAAGAGGTTGGTGAAACGGTTTGACCGCCTAAGGCAATCACCTCTATATTTTTATCTCTAATGGTATTTAGTAGTTCCTTTGATTTTTCTAAAGTTGTATTCGCTTCAAAAATTTGTTGTTCCAAAACCTCATTAGTTTGTGAAGCAACATTGATTTCAGATTTTAATTCGGTATTTTGATTGTACATCCACAACATTCCCGATGCAAGAAGCACAGAAGCTGCCCATCCAACATAGGTGAACCAATTGGTTTTGGTATCGGTCATTGTTATAACCTTGGTATCACTCAATGACGCTAAACGATTCTTTATGTCATTAAATCCTTTGTTGTCGGAGCGAACAGGAGCTGCGGCTTTGCTTAGGGCTAAGATGGCTGCTTCAATGGACAAAATCTCCTTCTTTATTTCGGGATATTGTTCTGCATTTTGGCTTACCTCCAAATTTTCCTCCTCCGTTAGCGTACCAGCAACGTAGAGCTCTAGAATTCCTGATGTTATATATTTATTTACGTCCATTTTATATCGCTATGTTACCCCTAATTTGTGAAATACAATTTCTGTTTCTGGTTTTTACGGTTCCCACGGGAATCTCCAGTTCATCTGCTGCCTCTTTCTGTGTATATCCCTTAAAATAAAGGAGGTCAATTATTTGAACACATTTTTCTTTTAAGTTCTTCAGTAAGCTTTGTATACCGATTGTATTCATTTTACTATTAAGGTCATCTTTGTTTTCAAGGATACCTACGAAAAAATCGGAAGATAGGTTTTGTTTACTGTTCTTATATGATTTTGATCTTACTTCATCAATTGCAGCATTTCTCGCAATATTTAATATCCATGTAAAAAACCGGCCTTTGGAAGCGTTATAACTTTCGGCATTGTTCCAGGCCTTCATAAAGACATCTTGACAAATTTCTTCGGCAAGATCTGTGTTTTTTACAATGGTATTGATGACTCCGCATATATTCTCAGAATACATTGCATAAAGCTTTTCAAAAGCTTTCATGTCCTTAGACTGAAAATGTGACACTAATACCTCTAATTCCATATACTTTTTTTATGCTTGAATGATAAAAAAAAGCTACTTATTTAAGTAGCTTTTTTATTTGTTATTAGTTCTAATTTTTATCTATTTAATGATGCCCGTGCAACTTACTCTAGCACCTGCATCACCTGAAGGTTGTGATACAAAATCATCCACTCCTTGATGCACGATAACTGCTTTGCCAACAATATTCTTGGTCATATCATCACAACCAATGCACCATTCATCTGTTTCAAATTGCACAGTGGCATTACCTGATGCATCTGCTGTAAAATTACCAATATCTCCTCTGTGGTACCCTTCGGCTACTCCCCATTTTCCGTGATCTTGAAAAGTAGGGTTCCAGTGTCCTCCAGTAGACTTACCATCAGCCGAAGAACAATCGGCTTTTTCATGAATATGAATAGCATGTTCTCCTTCAGTTAAGCCCGTAAGGTTTGCAACCATTTTAACTTTACCTTCAGCCCCTGTAAACGTTACTTCTCCGGTAACTTTGCTATCACTTTTAGGTTCCATGGTAAATTTAATCACCTCTTCGCTAACCTCCTCTTTTATTTCTTGCATGGTCTCTTCCATCTCATCAGTAGCATCTTTAGCTTCTTTTTTTACCTCTTTACAGCTATAAGAAAGAGCTAAGATGGATACAAGAGACATTAATTTTATTTTTTTCATAATTGCTGGTTTAAATGTTCGATTAAAGTTACGTATAATTTAAAGTCCTATCAATCATATAGGCCATAGTTTTCCTGTTTTATACTGAATTATTGGTGGCCATTTTTTTATAAGTTAATTATTGGATGATTAGGGTTAATCAATCAAAACCGATAAAATTTGGGAAGGACTAATCAAGGTTTTATGTACTGGACACCTGTTGGCTATTTCTATAATTCTGACTTTTTGCTTATTATCTAATTTTCCAGTGAGTTTAATTTCGCGTTTAAATGTATCAATAGTTGCATTAGACTCTTGTTCTTTAGGCTCTCCTACTTTTACTGATTTACTACAAGAAGTATGCACCTCTACATTTTGGAGATCCCAACCTTTTCTTTTCGCGTACATTTGAATGGTCATAACCGTACAGGCTGTTAACCCGGCAGCAATCAATTCATGAGGCGATGGACCATAATCCTGTCCACCTACTGAAATAGGCTCATCTGAGGTGAGATAATGTGACCCAACCTTCATCTGAGTGGTAAAACCATCTGCTGCATCTAAACTTCCAATAACTTGATGCTTTGTTTTTAATGTGAGGGTATTGCGATTTTCTATATATTTTCTACTCCATGCAGCAATTACTTCACCGGTATATTCAGAATCATTTTTGTCCATTAAAAGATGGTCTGCATTATCCAAAGATATAAAACTTTTAGGATGGTGTGCAGCTTTATAAAGCGCTTCTGCGTGGCTAATACCAACGATCTTATCAAGGGGTGAATGAAGAAATAATGTTGGAATTCTTAATTGTTGGACCAACTCTAGAAGGGAGCGATTCTCAAGATCATCTAAAAATTGTTTTTTTATGGTAAAATCGCGACCGCCGAGATTAATGGTTGCTTTACCAGTTCTTTGGATTTCATCTAGATTGTTAGTTAGGAGCCCTTTTACATGATTTACATCTGAAGGGGTGCCAATGGTGGCAATGGCCTTTATAGTTGTGATTTTTTCGGAAGCTAATAATGCTGCCACTCCTCCTAAAGAATGACCTATAATAAGGGTTGGGGCTTTATAACTCTCTTTTAAAAAGGATGCCGCAGATAACAAATCCGCCACATTTCTGGAAAGATTTGTTTCTGCAAAATCACCATCACTTTCTCCCAAACCGGTGAAGTCGAATCGAAGTACCCCAAAACCCTTTGATGTTAGAGCCCTACTGATATTTTTGACGGCTAATAGATTTTTATTGCAGGAAAAACAATGGGCGAACACCGCAAAATTATGGGGTTGTTGGTCGGCAGGTAATTCAATCCTGCCTACCAAGGTTTCGCCTTCAGTATTTTTAAAAGTGACCTTCTGAAGATTCATCTATTTTTTCTTTTTACTTAGATCTGGATTAATGAATACACCTATCTGTATCCTATCAAAATTTCCTGAGGTAAAGTGGTTTTTAAGATATCCTAACTGCATACTGCTATTCTTGGTAATTTGGATACCTAATGCTGCATAAAGCCTATTTTGGCCGAAAGCTTCGTCTTGAAGATTAATAAAAATTTCATTATAAAAATTCAGAAAAAATGTATCGGTTAAAGGCAAAGTGGCCTGTAAGCGGTAGCGTGCACGGTGTTGGGTTTCCGTACCATTATTGCTCAAATCCCTAGTATCAATAAAGCGTTGTTCCAATCTGTATCTGTGTTCAATAAGAAACTCCCAAAGTTTGTTTTTTAGGATCAATTGCTCAAAAATTCGGTGTTCTAAAATTTGATTGCCAAGAAATGAGGCATCTTCGAAGGTGGGATCGGTATCTATATAGGCATATCCAAAAGTAACAAAAGTATCTTCGTTCATGTGATAATTAAGCCCTGTTCGTAAGAGTAATTGGTTAAAATTACTTGTTGTCTCATAGTATCTGAATTGAGCTTCTGAATGAACACTTAATTTGTCAGCTATTTTATTGGTGCCAAAATACATGTACCAAGCTCCAAGCTGGTCTTCCCCGGTTTCTTGGGCATTTATACAGAAGGTGAGCATTAGGATACATAATGTGATAATTCTTTTCATAGTGCTATTAAAATTTAAGCTTCCCGTTCTGAAGTTCAAAAGGGGAAGCTTATATGGTTAAAGTTATTTTTTAATTGTCTGATTCCATATGAATCTTGGAGCCATCTTGAATAGGCGCTGCCTTTTCCTTTTTTAAATAAAGATCTAAGAATTCCAATACCTTTCCATAAGCTGTAATTTGATTTTCTTTCTTTACAAACCCATGTCCTTCATCTTCAAATAACACATATTCTACAGGAACCCCGTTTTTCTTAACGCCGGCAACAATCTCATCAGATTCTACTTGAAGTACGCGAGGATCTTGAGAACCTTGTAGCACAATTAATGGCTTTGTCACCTTATCGGTATGGAATAATGGAGATATCTGCCTAAGTCGAATTGAATCAGCGCTATTAGGGTCACCCAGTTCTTTATAAAGCGCTTCTTTCTGGGCCTCCCACCAGGGTGGTATACTTCTCAAAGTCCTTATCCAGTTGGTAACTCCAAATAAATTTACTCCGACTGCAAATTCCTCAGGCGTAAATGTCAGTGCAGCCATGGTCATATAACCTCCATAAGATCCTCCAATAATTCCAATTTTTGAAGCATCAATTTCTGGTTGATTGGCCAACCAATTTTTTCCTTCAACACAATCCTTTAAATCCTTGTCTCCATGATTTAGATCGTCCATTTGGTAAAAGGACTTGCCGTAACCACTACTACCCCTATTGTTAACCGCTAGAACAGCATACCCATGATTGACAAGATATTGTATAAAAGAACTGAAATTTTGTCTGGACTGACCTCCTGGACCACCATGCACCCAGACTAGGGCTGGAACCTTTTTATCTGCTGTGGCTTGATGTGGCTTATAATAAATAGCAGGAATTTCCACACCATCAAAGGATGTATAACGGATAACCTCTGCAGTGACCAGATCTTGTCCTTGAATTTCGTTATTCAAAACATGTGTAAGTTGATTCTGTTTTTTAGTGTCTAAATTGTAGACATATAGGTTAGAGGGGGTTTGTGATCCTCCAGCATAAAAACGCATCAATTTTTCATCGTCTGAAAAGCGAACATCGGTGATGTCCATACTATCAAAAGTAGGCAACTCAATATTTTTGCCAGTGGCCACTTCCATTACTTCAATCATATTCTTAGCATCTTGGTTGATGTAGGTCACTTGAAAAGTACCGTTTTCCGTAAAATAGCTGCCCGAAATATCCCATTTGCGCTCCATGACCTTCTCATAGGTCTTGTCCTTAATATTATATTTCATGAGATAGGCGAATTCTGCCCCGTCGTCCGTGGTATAATATAAGGAGTTGCCATCTGGGGAAAAATCTTCCCCGCTATTGGCACTTTGGTTCTGATTTATTTTGGTCATGGATTTCTCTTTTCTGTTGTAAAGAAATAAATCCGAATCATTAGTGTTTATAGGCTTAATTAACAAGATTAGATTCTTGTCATCAGAAATAGGACCAATATAATACCCATCTTCATTTTTGTACATCAAGGTAGGAGTGAAGGTCTCCAAATCCATCTCATAAAGATCGGTATATCTTTTGTCCCGTTTATTGGACGTGTACAGAAAACTATTTTTGGCTTTCGTCCAACCATAAAATGAGGCCTTTGCCCCAGTATCTGGGGTGAGATCTTTATGAGTGCCATCAATGTTTCTTATGTAGATGTGATCAATCTCATCTCCATTATTATCCATAGTAAAGAGCATACGCTCATCCTTTGGAAAGTAAGAAATGGCAAACACTGATGAAGTGTCTGAAGCGGATACTGGCATAAATTCTCCTCCTTCAACCGCAACAGTATACATATTGTAAATTCCCGAACGATTACTGGAAACTAATAATTTTGACTGGTCTGGAGAAAAACTCCCACCGTTGATGGATTCGTTATCCATCATCTGTTCTATAGTATAGGTTTTTAGATTGTCTGCTATAGTTGGTGCGGAATCTTCTTTCTTATCCTTACACCCCCACATGAGGACTATGGATAATAGGGTGATAATTTTTTTCATCTTTTTTAGATTAGTTCATCATAAATTTTTTGGTTTCCTTAAAGGGAGAATTATCCAATTGCTCTATGGATACTCTGTAATTCTTCCATTTAGTATCAAAAAAGGTGTTGGTGGCCTCCAAGGCTTTTGCAAGCTCCTCTTCAGCATATTGCACCAATTTCTTCTCTGTGGTGGTAATCCCATTTTGCCTGCTTTCTACATACCCACTAGCCACGCCAATACGTTGCATTACAGTTATTTCAGGATTTCTAGTAATTCCCTGACGCTTATCGTCTTTACCTAGGTAAAGAGCCATAACAGTATCTATTTCCTTTATAATGTCACTAGAGGCCTTGATCTGGTCTTTGTACTTTTCTTTATCTAGTTCTTTCAAATCTTTTTGGCTTTGCTCGGCCACAACCTTACTTTCTGCCAATTGTTTTACGGCATTTGCCGCGGTCTGTGCATACCCTTCCAATGTTTTTGAAATCTCGTAAATCTCATTAATGGAGGCAGTGGAAACATCTAGCCTAGGATCAGATTTTACTTCAATCATGGTTTCACCCGTAGCTTCTCCGTATGAGATTACTACTTTATAGGTTCCTGGTTTTACCTTCACTCCACTAGGCTCTGTTTTTCTTTTGCTAATTTTTCTAGACGCTCTATCTGGACCTTTTTCATCCATTCTCCAATAGATTCGATGAAAGCCTGCTTTCTCTGGTGTCTTATATTTTAAGGTTCTAATTAAGCGGTCTCCATCATAGATGTTGAATGCAATAGAATCTTTTGTCTTCACATCTTTTTTGTCCTCCTCCTTAGATTCTTCTCCATCGTTGTCCTCTTTTTTATCGTCTTTGGAATCGGCCTTTTTACCTTCTTTTAAGTAGTAGGTGATCATAGCTCCTTCTTTTCTATTCTCACCATTATATAAATCATCGGCTCCAAATCTACTTCCTGTGGGTTGTTGATATGCCGCTTGATAGGCCGTTGGTGGTGTGAAAATGGAAATCTCCTTATTTAAAATGGTCTTATCCGAGGTTATAGCTCGTAATGGGCGTATATCATCTAATACCCATGCGGCCCTTCCAAAGGTTCCAATCACTAAATCTTGTTCCCTTGGGTGAATCGCTAAATCCTTTGTAGAAACTGTAGGAAAACCTTCGGTCCATTTCTGCCATTGGGTTCCAGCATCCATAGTAACATACAATCCGTCATCGGTACCCATGAACATTAAGTTAGGGTTTTCAGTATCTTCAATGATGGATAAGGTATATCCTTTTACATCTGATTGATCCACAATGCGCTCCCATGTTTTACCATAGTTCTTTGTTCTGTAGGCGTAAGGCGTATAGTTGAACCTTCTGTAATCATTGGCGATTAATAAGGCTTCTCCTTTATTTTTACTTGAGGCCCTTATTTGTGGAATCCAGCTTCCTGCCGGTAATCCTTTAATATTGGCAGTAACTTCGGTCCAAGTTGTTCCCCCATTTTGGGTATAATGTACACGTCCATCATCCGTACCAATCCACATCATATCCTTCTCTATAGAAGATGGCTCTATTACTAAAATGGTACAATGGTTTTCGGCACCTGTGGCATCCATGGTGAGTCCACCACTTTCACTTTGTTTTTGTTTTTCGGGATCATTGGTGGTCAAGTCCGGGGAAATGACTTTCCATGTGAGACCTTTATCCGTACTCTTGTGTACAAATTGGCTCCCAAAATAAACGGTACTGTTATCAAAAGGATCTTGTCCTATCCCAGAATTCCAGTTGAAGCGTAGCTTTGTTTCCGCATCTGGTGGAGTAGGTCTTACAATATAGTTGTTTCCTGTTTTCCAATCGTAGCGAGAAACATATCCTTGCTGACTCATGGCATAACCAAATTGAGAGTCATCCTTGTCTGGTACAACATCAAAGCCATCGCCAAAAGCAATCTCTTGCCAGTAACTATTTCGGATCCCTTGTTCTTTCCAAACGTACGCAGGTCCTCTCCAAGAACCGTTGTCCTGCATACCCCCGTATACATTATAAGGGAACTCGTTATCAGTACTGATATGATAAAACTGGGCCACGGGAAGGTTTCCGATAAACCTCCATGATTGTCCACCATCTTTGGTGATGTTCATTCCCCCATCATTTCCATCCATCATAAATTGGCCGTTCTCTGGATGAATCCACCAGGCGTGGTGATCTGGGTGAACCCCATTATCCGCGCCATATGCAGGCATTAATTCCTTGAAATTTTTTCCGCCATCTTCAGATACATTAATATAAGTAAAGACAGAATAAACTCTATTTTCATTCTGTGGATCTACATAGATCTCAGAATAATAAAAAGGTCTATTTCCTATATCTTCCTTATCATTTATTTTTTCCCATTTAAAACCACCATCAGTAGATTTGTAGAGGGCATTTTTTTTGGCCTCCACTAAAGCGTAGACTACATTGGGTTTGTTTCTGGCTATAGCAATCCCAATTCTACCCAATTCTCCTTTTGGTAATCCTTCCTTCTCGGTTAGTTTCTTCCATGTTTTTCCTCCATCATGGGTCATATGCAAGCCACTACCTTCTCCGCCTGATTTAAAGAACCAAGGGTCTCTTTTATGTTCCCACATGGCCGCAATTAATTTATTTGGATTTGTAGGGTCCATAACAAGATCGGCAACACCTGTTTTATTATTGACAAAAAGAATTTTTTCCCAGGTGGCTCCGCCGTCCGTTGTTTTGAATACCCCTCTTTCTGGGTGTTCTCCCCAAGGCGATCCAATAGCACCCACATAAACCGTATTTGGATCAGTTGGGTCTATTACTATTCTATGGATGTGTCTTGTTTTTTCTAATCCCATGGAAATCCAGTTCTTGCCGCCATCCAAGGATTTGTAAATACCATACCCACCATTTAAACTATTTCTTGGGTTCCCTTCTCCAGTACCTACCCAAATAACAGAGGGATTGGATTGTTGGATGGCTACTGCCCCAATAGAAGCAGTTACCTCTTTATTGAAAATTGGTTCCCATTTGATTCCTCCGGAGGTAGATTTCCAAAGGCCACCAGAAGCAGTTCCTACATACATGACATCAGGATTGTCATGTACCGCGTCTATGGCGGTCACACGGCCACTCATCCCAGCCGGACCTATGTTTCTTGGTTTTAAATCTTGGACCATGTCCATTGTAAATTGTTGTGCAGATGTGCACAGTGATGCGAAAAGCATCACTAGAAGAAGTAATTTTTTAGTCATCTTATAAATCGGTTAATTAGTCGTTTTAAAGATAACCAAATCTAACTACAGTATTCTTAAAGGTCTGTTAAGGAATTAGTTGTTGGGATATGCAACAAAAAGGGAAACCATAACATTGCTTGCACAGTATTTTTGGTATCCCTTTGTTATTTAGTTATTTAAGCTTCTGTAACTTTTTATTCAGGAGCCTACTCGTTTTTATAAACCACTCCATTTTTCATCACAAATTTAACATCCTTCATTTTGGAAATATCCTTCATTGGATTCCCATCTATGGCAATGATGTCTGCCAAGAAGTCCTTTTTTACCTCCCCAAGGTTTTTTAGGTGGAAAATACGTGCATTGCCTGATGTTGCGGCCTGCAGAGATGCTAAGGAAGTCATTCCATAAGCTACCATAAGTTCCAGTTCCCTACTATTTTCACCATGGGTAAATACCCCTACATCACCACCAAAAACAATATCCACCCCTGCTTGTAAGGCCAATTTAAAAGATTCTTTTTTCTCGGTAATACGTTCTGGCTCCTTACCTGTTAGCTTGTTCCAACCATTGTATTGTTCTATGGCATCGCCCGCTGCTAGGGTAGGGCAAAGGGCTACTCCTTTTTCCTTCATCAATTTAAAGATTTCTAAAGTGCCACCATCTCCATGTTCTATGGTCTCAACGCCTCCTAAAATTGCTCTGCGCATTCCCTCAGGTGTTCCGGCATGTGCTACCACATATTTACCGGCACTTGTTGCGGTGGCTACCATAGCCTCTATTTCTTCCAATAGGAAAGTGGGCTGGGAGGGTTCCCCACTACCCCAACGGTAGTCTGCATATATTTTGATAAAATTGGCTCCATTGCCCATTTGTCTACGAACGGTTCTTATAACTTCTTCTGTTCCGCTGGCCTCTTCGGCTCCTAAAGGGACATGAACCCCATCGTGAAAGCCTTTTGGGCCATAGGCACCCGTGGCAACAATAGCTGGGCCTGCAACCAAAAGTCGAGGGCCACTTATGATTCCTTCCTCAATAGTTTTTTTAAGATAAACATCACTATAACCTGCGCCTTCCGCACCTAAATCGCGCATGGTGGTGATCCCTGCCATAAGTGAGTTTTTGGCATGTACCGTGCCTCTTATGGCTCTTTCCACTGGGGATTCCTTTAATACCTGGTCGTTCCAAGAGGTTTCGTTATACGGATGTAGCAAAAGGTGGGAATGACCTTCTATAAGACCTGGCATTAAAGTCATGCCGTCTAATTTTATTTCAGAAGTATAGGATAATGGTTTCAAGTCTCCTTCCTTTCCTGCGAAGGCAATAGTATTACCATTCACTAAAACCACCCAATTATCATGTAGTGCTTTTCCATCAAAAACCCTATCGGGTCTTAAAAGAGTTTGTGAAAAGGTAAGTGTGGTGGTAAAGGTTAAGGCAAGGGTAATAAGTATCCTCATTTTCTATCGTATTTATAAGTTAGGTTTTTTTCTATGTTTGGTTCCTTGTTCATAGGAATAGGTCAATTTTATCAAGGTAGGTTCAGCGTACATACGTCCCAGAAATTGTAAGCCTACGGGGAGATTTCCTTTTATAAAGCCCATTGGTACTGTAAATGCAGGCTGTCCTGTATGTGGCGCAATTACCTGACTATTATCTCCTTTATATTCCTCTTCAAAATGAGCTATGGTAGCAGGTCTGTTGTTCCAACTAGGATAAACTATGGCATCTAAATTCATTTCGTTCATCACCTTTTCAATGGCAGTGCGAAAAGCGATACTTCTTTCATCTTCATAAACGTTTGCACATGGAATTTCTGGGGCGGACGATCGTCCGTTTGGAGCATCGCGAAAATAAATGACACCTTCCTCAGCGTACACCGATTTGGAACCGATTCTTGCAATATCCTCAAGGGTTGCTATGGTATCGTTTTTTACAAATTCAGATAGGTAATTTTCTAGGTCTTGTTTAAATGCGTCACACCATTGATTCTTCCTTAATTCAGAAAAATTGGGAATTTCTATCGAATCCAAAATGGTTGCACCTAAGCCTTCCATATCTTTAATTGCTGCATTGAAAAGTAGTGTGATCTCTTTATCGGGGTTGTTATCGCTTAGCTCCCGCAAGACACCTATTCTGGAGCCCTTTAAACCATTTATATCTAAAAAATTGGTATAATCTTTTGCTACTTTTCCGTCGGAATTTTTTGTTATCGGATCTTTGGGATCATAACCCGAAATCATATTCAGAACCTTTGTAGCGTCTTCAACGGTGCGGCACATTGGCCCTCCAATGTCATTTCTAAGGTAAAGCGGGATGATACCGGCTCTGCTTGTTAGTCCCATGGTACTTCTAAAACCTACAAGCGCATTATGTGAAGAAGGCCCTCTAATAGAATTACCTGTGTCAGAACCCAGACCAATAACCCCAAAATTGGCTGCAATGGAAGCTGCTGTACCACCACTTGAACCCGCTGGAACATAGTCTGTGTTGTAGGGATTGTGTGTTGTTCCATGGGTAGAGCTTTCTGAGTGCATAGGGCTAAAGGCCCATTCTGCCATATTGGACTTTGCAATAATAATAGCCCCCGCATCAATTAATTGCTGTACCATGGTAGCATTGCTATCAGGTCTAAAATCCTTTAACGCTAAGGATCCAGCAGTTGTGGGCATTCCAATGGTATTAAAATTGTCCTTTACAATCATGGGAATTCCATGAAGCGGACGTAGCTTTCCCGTGGATTTAAATTCTTCATCTAGTCTTTTAGCAATTGCCAAAGCTTCAGGGTTGATATAAGTAATAGCATTGATACTACTGTCTTTTGTTTTTATCCTGTCGATAAAGGCTTGTACCAATTGTTCACTATTGTAGACTCCTTTGCTATAATTAGAATGTATTTCCGATATGGTCAATTCATCTAAACTAATATTGGTTTTTTTTTCTTGCTTGCAACCTATGGTAAGGAAGAGAAAAATTAAGATTGAGACTACTTTTTTCATAATCAATTGTCTATAGCATTATTGGCGATGTCTGCCAATTTTTTTGCTATCATTTCTTGTGAAAGCCATTTCCCCTGTACCATTACCCCTGATATCTGTTTAAAAGCTTCTGTGTTTTCCAAAGGATTGGCATTTAATAGAACCATATCGGCAGCTTGCCCTTCCTTAATTTCTCCAAATGACCCTTCCATTCCAAAGAATATAGCGGGATTTATGGTTCCCGATTGAAGAATTTCCAATGGGGTAAGACCAGCTAAACGCATACCTTCTATCTCATGCTGAATCGAGAATCCAGGTACGTTAAATAATTGGGGGGCATCAGAACCCAGCAACATCCCATGACCTCCGTCCTGCAATTTTTTAATCAGTTCCCTTCTTATGGCTGTGAATTGATCCCATTGTTTCGTGTCAAAATTGGTATTCGGACCCGTGTACTCATCTTTTCTTTTCTTCCAGTCTGCCAAGGTGGAAGTTGGCATATATTTCATTTCGGGCTGTAGTAAAAGTTCATCTGAACTTACCGGGGCAAACCAGCGTTCAAATAAACTTTGAGTTGGAACGATCCATATTTTATGTTCTTTGGCCATTTGTACTAGCTCATCCATTTTTGATAGGTCAGCTAGTGGGGTGAAATCATATCCGAAAAAGCCATTTTTTGTAGGATCTATATTCTTGCTTTCCGGCACCAATCCTTCTAAAAAGCCGTCTACATGATCTATTGCCGCATATTTACTTTTTAAGGCATGCCTAATACCAACAGCAACAGGTACATGACCAGCAAATGGTATTCCCACCTCATTAGCGGTTAGCACTACTTGGTCAAACACATCCAATTGGATACCAGGGTGTATTTTCAGAAAATCATATCCTTCTTTTTTATACGTTGATATCTTTTCTATCGCTTCAGCTTTGGTTGGCACGGAATTTCCATTTAAGGATGGACTAGCAGTAAAGATTCTGGGACTTACTAGTTCACCTTTCTCTACTTTTTCACGCAAAGCCAAATGGGACGGATGTCCTAGCATACCCCTAATAGTAGTTATGCCATTAGAGAGATATAAAAAAAGAGTCTCTTCAATCCGTTCTTCACTCGTGGGAGGCTGGGGGATATGCGCATGCATTTCCGCCAGTCCAGGGATAAGGTATTTGCCTTTAGCATCAATTTGGGTAGTGAAATCTTCTGAGTGCTCAATAGATGGTTGGATGCTTTTTATTTTGCCGGAATCTATAATTACTTGTTGACTTTCTAAGATTTGTCCGTTTCTAACATCAATAACATTGGCATTGGTAAATAGTATGGCAGTTTGGCTCACTTTTTCCTTACCAGGAGCGCAAGAAAATAAGATGGCAAAACTTAAAAGAAGGCTGATTTTTTTCATTGCTATTGGAATCTTACTTTATTAATGATTTTAACATGGTTGTTAATTGTTCCTTATTGTAAATCTTAGAGCTCTGAATTACAGTATTTATTCTTTGAGTATTTTTAATATCTTCCAATGGGTTTGCATCCAAAAGGACTAAATCGGCTTGTTTGCCTAATGCAATTGTACCATATGCCTTATCTTTCTTTAGGTAATGTGCGCCATTATAGGCCGAAGTTCTCAGAGCTTCCAAGGGGGTCATTCCTATTTGGACCATGGCTTGTAATTCTTTATGCAAGGAGATGCCGGGATAGGTATAGGAATTATAAGCGCCACTATCCGATCCGGCCAAAAGTTTTACACCAGCATCATTTAATGACTTTGTCAATGTTCCAAAAAAGCGGTCTAGTTCTTTCCTGTCTTTTCTTGCTTTCTCAGAGGCATTCAAAGCACCTTTGATTCTACCTTTATACGATTTTATTATACCCTTTCCCATGTATTTTAAATAGGGGTCGTCCTTATGGTTTACCTCGTCCAAATAACTCAAGTTTTTTCCGATATGTAGGGTAGGGACAACGTACACATTTTTATTTTTTAAAAGGGAAAAGGTATTTTGGGCTGTACTTGTTTGATACCCTTCCATTAACAGTGGCATGGCCTCCCAAAATCCTATCTCTTTGTTTTTTAGCATTTGGGTGACTTCTGTTTCTACAGCAGAACAACCCTTCATGATATAATAAAGATGCTCAACAGCGTCTATACCAGCATCTACAGTTTCCTTTAGGGTAACGGTGAAGGGCATATGTCCTGAGGTAATAAGTCCTCTTTTATCTGTTTCTTTTAAGGTTTTAAGATAGGCTTCTCCAGAAATTCGGCTGTCGTATAATTTTACAAAATCTGTTTGTAGCGATTCTAAAGAGTCCAATGCCTTTGTGATATCTTCATCTGTAACAACTTCAAGGGATCCAGCCCAAGTACCGTCGGGACCATCTATTTTTGGTCCTGAAGTATAAATTGTGGGACCGTCCAACGAACCGGCAGCAATTTCTTTTTTCCATTGCATAACACTAGAGGTCAAATCTCCGCCAGCATCGCGCACTGTGGTAATGCCATTGGCAAGAAATAAAGGAAGCAGATTTTTATTTTCTGATATTAGGCTATCTCCACCTCTAAAGTGGGTATGATTATCCCAAAAGCCAGGAAGGATATAGGTAGCTGAGGCATCTATTATTTTATCCGCTTTAAAGCGGCCTTCCCCTCCAGAGGATTCAATTTTAGCAATTTTTCCATCTCTGATATAAAGATCTTGATTTGTTATTTTGCCCGTGACAAGGTCAATAATTTGCCCATTTTGGATGACAATGTCATAAGATTCCAATGCTATAGTATTACAGCTGGTTAAAATAAAATATGCTAGGATAGGGAGAATATATTTTTGAAGTTTCATGCTTCTAAAAATAATTCAAATTAATTGAAGGCCATCAACTTTACATCAAAGATTTATTTTAATTGCTTAAATGAGACCTAGGTTACAATCAATTGGGTGCTATTTGTTAATAAAGCGTCTGATGCCGATAAACAAAATAATAAATAAGGAATAACCGATAAAAAAAGGTATGATATAATGAGAGAGATCAAGGGCTAACATGACACTAATAATCAATAATTGGAAACCTAATCCAAAAGTGGAAACGGCTGTCATAAACCACTTAGGTAGAATATCACCTTCCGGTGCTTCCCTATCCATGCGATAGATAATATTGTCAAATATTCCGTAGCAAAATTTATACATAGCAAAAAGAATATTTACATTGCGCTGTTTTTCACCTTTTAAAGCTACAGGAACCTTGTCTTCAAAAATACGACTAGTCGTGTCCCCATTATTTTGGTTCCTCAATATCACATAGTAATAATTGTATAACGTTCCCTGCAATTGAATTCCGGCGAATGCCAATAGGGTGTATGCTAAGCTACTATCGGTTATGTGCCAGATGGTCAACAAGAAAAAGAAGTTGAGGATGATATCGGATACAGAATCCAAATAACGGCCCGTATAGGACGGTTTATTTTTTATGCGTGCAAGTTCTCCATCAGCCGCATCCAAGATTGATTTTAGAATAAGAAAAAATCCTGTGGCCATAAAATATTGGTGATACATGCATAAAATGGCAAGTATTCCAGAAATGATGAAACCAATGGTGACGTGTATTGGCGTAAAGGATGTATTCTGCAGTACTTTGGCAATAACTACTGCTGCCGGTCTGCCGTAATCTGACAGATCCAAAAATTGATTCTCTTTGGGTAATTTAGACATTACGTATCAAGATCCAAGGCAAAAAATTGAAACTAAAAACGAAAACACGCTGGTTTAGTTATACTTTGGAAAAGATCTGTCGCAAAGATAGCACTATAATTACTATTCCATACCCAAAATCAAAAAGGGAAATCTTAGAAAGCTGATAAATGAATGGTTTATTGCTATTTGATAAGTAGGTTGGCCTTTTGGTATACCATTTCTGAACCATTCAGTTACTGTTTAAATTATAGGGGACATAATTTTCCCATTCCCAAGGGGTATACACATCCATAACTGCAACTTCCAATACTTCTTTAAAAATGCTTTCGCCATTATCGGAATTGCTCAAGATCATAATTCCTTTTTCGGCTTCGGGGAACAAGATGGTATAATGTTGAAATCCGTCTCCATGTCCTTCTTTAAAAGAAGCTTTTCCATACGGGGTTTGAAAAACGCCCCATCCCAATCCGTAACTTAATTCAATGTCATCATTAGCAGATGATACTACGTTAGAACCTGGAGGAAATTGCGTCAAGCTTCGGATTCGTATTTGGGGTTGGAACAATTCTTTATAGGAGGATTCACTTAAGATCTTTCCCTGCATTATGGCTACCATAAAAAGGGCATAGTCATTTGGAGTAGTTTCTAGGGTACTTGCCGATCTAGGCTCATTGTCCATATCTTTTTGATACAATTCACCTTTTGTTTTGTGTCCAAAAGCAAAATCCTTACCATATTCTTCTTGCCATTTATAGCTGGTGCTGTCCATGTGCAGGGGTTGGAAAATTATCTCCTGTGCCAATTGCTCTAAATTTTTACCGGTCAGTTTTTCTATCACTACTTGTAAAAAGACCATACCCTCACCTGAATAGAGATACTTAGTTCCCGGTTCAAACTTTACTTTCAGCAACTGATCAGCTTCAAACCATCTCCAATTGGGAAATCCGGAGGTATGGTTCAAACACATTCGAGCTGTAATCTTGTGATATAGGGAGTCGTTTTTTAATTCAGAAAAATTATCATGCCACTTGGTCAAGGGTTGATATTCATATATCTTTTTTGGTAAGTAGGATTCCAGGGGCGTATCGAGATCAATTATATTATTCCCTACGAATTTCAGTACCAATACTCCAAAAATGGCCTTGCTTAAAGAAGCGCCATACATATTTGTATTGCCGGTCAATTTTAGTTTTTCCTTATAATTTTTGTAGCCAAAGGTATTTTGATAGCTTGTTTTATTTTTCTCAAAAACAGACACTGCAAGCCCATGCACCTCTGCGTCTTTTACCAATTGTTCAATTTTAGAGGTCAAAGAATCTTTGGTTATCTGGGAACCATCCAGTCGCTCGATGATGGAGGATTGTGCATTGGCCATATTGGAAAAAAGTACTATTCCAACAACAAACAATAGTAAAGGACTGGATTTTCTATTCTTTTGATTTTTTTTTAAAAAGGGAAATGCCAAAGGGTAATAACATGTATAGGAATTGATGGCCCTAAAAATATTGAAGATGGTAATCCCTACACTAAAAGGAACTATTGCGATAAAAAATAAAAAGCCATATCCCTCCACCGTTAATAAGGCAATGAATGAAATTACATACAATACTGTTATACTGATTTGAAAATTGACAACTTTTATTCCATGCTCATTGTAAAGCCTATTGTCTTCCCGCTTATGTATCCATAGGAACAATGGGAATAATATATTGCACAAAGGCAACACCAAACCTAAGAGAGGAGTACCGTGAAGTAGCAAGAGCCATTTTTGTTGAATATTCTCTTCTTTTGGGTTTTCGAGTATTATTAAATCATCTACCTCAATCTCCAAAGCAACTGCCAGTAGTTTAATCGTTTGAAGATGTGGATGAACATCTCCTTTTTCTATTCGCTGTATTGTGCGAATGGTTACTTCTGTTTTTTGGGAAAGTTCTTCTTGGGAATATCCTTTAAGTTTTCTTTGATATACTAAATTTTTAGCAACAGTCTGGGTGTCCATAATTACTATTTTTTGTTTAATACAAAGCTATGGCCAAGAGATGTACTTTATTACGACATTTAGGTGTCACCTATATGTCATTTACCCTAAACTTAAGGCTTTTGAAGATAAAAAGGCAATTATGTTACTTCTTACCCTCCGGAAATAGATGGTCCGTGGACAGTATTTTTTTATATCATTTAAATACTTTACTTCTTATAGATCAACGATTGGGCTCTAAGCCGTGCCAGCTTTTTTTCGGTTGACATTAGTGTTTCTTTCGTTTTTTCTAGAGTATCCCGATTAGATTCTAGTTTGTCTTTTAAGTCCTCTATTTCTTTTTTTAGTTCTTCAATCTTCTCAGAATCATCTACAATTTGTTCATTTAAGTCAACCACATCCTCGGAAAGATCCTCATAGTTCTTCTCAGTGTCTTCTAACATTTCCTTGTAATATTTCGGAAGATATGTTTTTAAGAAATTTTCTACAATAGTGTTAAGGGCCTTATATTCTTTTTTCAAGTCCTTCTGGTTGATATACTTTTCATTATTGAATTACGCGAAAACCATCATTTCGGATCCAAGTTCGTTTTCTACAATATTGGTATAAAATTCTATTTTATTTGATGATATCTTTTTTATGGTAACTTCTTCAGCTGACAATAAATCTTTATTCTGAAGGAAGCCAATACCCTTTAATTTGAAGTCATAAGTGTCATTGAGATAATCTCTCCAAGCCTCTTTTAAATCGTCAGGTTTTGGATCTAGGCTGACCACTATACAAGGTCTTAATTCATTATTATGTGTTATCGCACCGTTTTTGGTAACAATCGTCTGGGCATAAATGCTGCCTATCGCCATAAGGTTTAGCAGAAGGTAGCTAATCAATAATTTTGTTGTCTTCATAAATACCAAATTTATATTATTACTAAGAGATTTGAATCAAAAACAACTTTCAATTCCGAAAGTTGTAACGACAACCCTTTAAGAGTGTCAGGGATAAAACTACCATTTCTGAACATTTAGAATCTTAGATTGTAACATATAGGGGTTTATAAGTCAACAGCAACATAGTTTAAAGAAGAAGTTATCCTCCTTTTATGATGCTTTTTTAAAGAAAAAGGACCTATTAATCGGACCCTTTTTTCACGTTTACATTAAAACTCGGCACTTTATAATCCTTGGGTAAATAATTCCCTGGAATAGTGATCATATTACCATCGCGAGCGGCATGGTAATGTGGGGAAAGAATTTCTATTCCCGCTTCATTACAACAATCTTGTATATTTTGGTGTAGTGTGGAATAGATGACACCCTGTTTACTGGCTTCCTTGGTATAGGCGTTGATCTGATAGGCCACATAGAAATCGTCCAGACTTGTCTGGAATACAAATGGAGCAGGTTCTTTTAGTAACATAGGGGTTCTATCGGCCGCTTTTTGCAAGGACTGGTGCACATCTTTCCAGGGCACATCATAACCAATGGTGATCGTAGTATGCAGAATTAAGCCTTCTGATGCCGCAATGGTACTGTAATTAGTAGTGTTTCCAGAGAGTACTGAGGAATTTGGAATGGTAATCTCTTCATTTTTTATAGTTCGTATACGGGTAACCAATAATGTTTTTTCTATGACATCTCCTGTAATATCTCCAATTTTTATTCTATCATTAAGTTTAAACGGTCTCATGTAGGTAATGACCAATCCGGCAACCATATTGGCTATGGCTGTAGAGGAGCCTAAAGAGAATAAGACGCCAATAAATACAGATACTCCTTTAAAAATATCGGAATCGGACCCTGGTAGGTAAGGGAATATCAAAACAAACATAAAGGCATAGAGAAGGAACTTCACGATACTATAGGTTGGCATTGCCCAATCTGAATAAAAGCCCGACAGTTTTAATTTCCCAGAATCTATTTCCGCAAATATGTATTTCACAAATTGGATAACATACTTCATCACAAAATAGATGACCAATATGCTGAACAGATTTGGCAAATAGGCCCAAATAGCGATTAAAACTACTTTAAAAGGAGACCAAATCAATTGAAATAGGGCATCTGCCCAAGTTCTGGAGAAAGGGAAAATACTAAATATGATGGGTAGGGTAATATACACCAGCAAGGCATAGATAAACCACCGTAATAGTTTAAGGGCAAATAAGACAACCTGCATCTCTTGGTCTGCAGTTAAAAAGGTATAGTCCTTATAGGAAAGACTTTTTAGCCAAGTATCTTTTTTTAGCATTAGGTAGTCCAGTAATCTCTTGTAGCCCCTACCTATCAACCTAAGAAAAAACCAGGCTAGAGTAACCACTAAGATCACAAGCCCAATTCGAAGTAGGATCTTACTTAGGCTGTTTTCTTTCTTTGCACTTAATATGGAATTTTGAATAATTGTTTTGAATTCTCCAGAAAGATCTACCATGTTTTTGTTATACCAGAGGGCATCCGTTTCTGAAATACTCATGATTATGGATTCACCATAAATAATGTCAATGGTATTTTCAGATTTAACGGCTGAAAGTGAATCAGCTTTAAAAAAATCATTTTCGTAAAGGGTATTTATTTTCTTCTCAATATTTTTGGTCCTATCCAATGGAGTAGAGGCACCAATTTTTGAGTAGACATAAAACAATGTGTCTTTTAAGACCCCTAAAACCGGAAAACCTTTGGCAGTGGCACGCAATGAATTGATTCTAGCCTTTTTGTCTAACAACCGCTGATTTTCATTATCCCTTATGCTTTGAAGTTGCTTTTGAAGTTCATCTTTCTGCAGATTATCGGTAGTTTTTAGAGAGGACAATTGATTCTCCAATTCTACTTTTTTGAGGGAATCGGCAACACGCAATTTTTCAATTTCAGCAAGTTTTTGGTTGTATTGCTGTAACACCGCATTATTTATGGAATCTTTACTGACATTAATATTATCTGTTTGGGCTTTTTCCTGTCCTAGTCCGAACATGTTCCATAACAGGACAAATAATACTATGTTTATCTTTTTAAATTTGATCATATCCTAACTACTTAATTAAGAACTAAAATATACTAAAAAAGCGATTTTAAAGCTTGTATTATTTTAGGAATATCCGCAAACCAAAAACCAGTAGATCCCTTTGCTCAAAATCTAAACCCTCAAATCTAACAAATCCCTTCTTCTCATACATTTCCCATGCTGTGACTCAATACAAATCAGAAATATCAGCAGTTAGTATTTTGTTGTGGATTGTAGTAGCCCAGCTCATTAATCATGGCCTAACGCGAGCTTATTAGGAAACCTATTTTTTAAAAGGGTATTTTTAGCGTAAAGGTAGTTTGCTCATCGCTAGACTCCGTAGTTAAGGTTCCTCCATGTGCCTTTGCAATTTCAGAGGATATATACAATCCTAAGCCTAGACTTTTTTTATTCCTGTTGGCATTTTCGGAGAAAAATGGTTTAAATAAATTAGTTATTGCCGTATCTGATATTTTTTCTCCTGAATTACTTACTGAAAGAATAAACTCCTTATCCAACGTATAGATATCCACAGTGATGGGATGATCCTCTGCGCCATGTTTTATGGCATTCCCTAAAATATTAGAAAAAAGTTGGCCGACTCTGTTGACATCACAGGTTACTGTTTTTCTTAATTGCATGGATTGCTTTATTTCATGGTGGGAATCCAAGGTTCTCATTTCTTGAAGTATTTGTTCAAGAACCTTTAGTAACAAATCGTTATCACTCGTTAGCTCCAATTTAATTCCATCTCCCAAATGCCCCATTGCAAAATCTAAAAGATTGTCAATAAGACCTTGCATACGATAGGTGGTAGCTTTTATAATTTCTGCTTGCCGTATAGCAGTTTCATCTATTGAAAGTTTCAATAAAATATCGGCGCACATACGAGTGGTACTTACCGGATTTCTAAGATCATGGCCTAGAATCGCTATAAATGTCTCTCTGAGTTCTGCAATCTTTCGTTCTTCCATCAAATTAGCAGAGACTCTTTCCAATTCTTCTACGGCTTCTAAATGAAATGAGATAAGGTCGGCATATAAATTGAACATGCCTCTGATTTCTGGGGTATCGATTTCTGCAGGTTTTAGATCTATGGCACATAATGTGCCAAAAAATGTTCCATCCCTACGGAAAATTGGGACAGAAATATAACTTTGGAACCCATATTTTAAGGGGATAGGGTGGGCCTTATAACACGTATCGGTAGCCACCTCATTAATGACCACGGGCTGATGGGTTTCACGAACATCTTTACAAAACGTGGTCTTTATGGGCAGTTCATCCCCAGGTAAAAGCCCAAAATTAATTTGATCTCTAGTACTACATGCCACCCAATTAGATTCGGTTACTCTTGATATTGCGGCAAAACCCATACCTGTTGTCTTACAAATAAGATCCAATAAGTCGGGCACCACTTTTATTTGATTTATGGCAACTACCTCTTTTTGGATATTTATGTTCAAATTGGTAAGCATTGTTGGTTCTGTCTATTATTTCATAAATATAATAAATTACATTTTCATTAGTTGTCTGATTTCCAACGGAAACATATTTTAAATAGATTAAAGAAGATGGTACGTTATTTTTAAAGGAATAGGCCTAATTACAATTTCAAAATATTTTAAGATTAAAATAACGGAGATATCTTATGATAACTAAGCTAGAGGTATTTAAATTTATACTACTCCCCATCTGTAAGACAGTTTAAAGATATTTATTATTAATTATGATGCCATTTTT
>NZ_JBEXAE010000008.1:0-106351 GCF_040566695.1 Sediminicola arcticus
GCTGCAAACCTACAACCTTTCCACAATTCAACAACGCTTTTTTTTGCCTTTTTTTAATCTTTTCTTTTGCCATTCCCGAATAGCTTATAATACAAGGATTTACGGTTTCAATTATTTTCAGAAGTAGTGCGTAAAGGATAGAAATGATATCCCCACACCTCGTGTGGGATACAATAGATAGCCCGGCCTATCTTATATATAAGATAGGAAACGCCCAAAAACACATTTATTATTATTGTCCGCATCAATACTAGATAGTATATTTGCAACCTTATAATTAGGTATATATAGGTATGATCAAAATTACATTACCAGACGGAACGATTAAAGAACATGCAAAGGGGAGTTCCCCAATGGACGTGGCCAAAGGAATTAGTGAAGGTTTCGCAAGAAATGTCATCTCTGCAAAATACAATGACACCATTGTAGAAACGGAAACCTCCTTAACCGAGGATGGAACACTTACCTTATATACATGGAACGACAAAGATGGTAAAAAAGCTTTTTGGCATTCTACTTCTCACGTGGTGGCCCAAGCATTGGAAGAATTGTACCCTGGTATAAAACTAACCATTGGACCGGCCATTGATAATGGATTTTATTACGATGTTGATTTTGGTGACCGCAGCATATCCGAGAAGGACTTTCCAGAAATAGAGAAAAAGGCGCTTGAAATTGCCCGTGGCAAACACACCTATAAAATGCGTGCCGTGACCAAAGCGGAAGCATTGAGCAAATACAAACAACAAGGCAATGAATACAAGGTAGAATTAATAGAAAATCTTGAAGATGGCACCATCACCTTCTGCGACCATGACACCTTTACAGATCTTTGCCGCGGGGGACATATTCCTAACACAGGAATCATAAAAGCTATAAAAATATTAAGTGTTGCCGGTGCCTATTGGAGGGGTAACGAAAATAACAAACAGCTGACTAGGGTTTACGGAATCTCTTTTCCAAAACAAAAGGAACTTACAGAATACCTGGAGTTATTGGAACAGGCCAAGCAACGCGACCATAGAAAGCTAGGCAAGGAACTAGAACTTTTTACTTTTTCTGCCAAAGTTGGACAAGGCCTTCCTTTATGGCTTCCAAAAGGCGCAGCCCTTAGGGAACGTTTAGAAAACTTTTTAAAGAAAGCCCAAAAGAAGGCAGGTTACGAAATGGTAGTTACTCCACATATTGGTCAGAAAGAACTGTATGTAACTTCTGGTCATTATGCTAAATACGGCGAAGACAGCTTTCAGCCAATAAGGACTCCAAAAATGGATGAGGAATTTTTGTTAAAACCAATGAACTGCCCTCACCATTGTGAAATTTATAATTTCAAACCACATTCTTACAAAGATTTACCCAAACGTTTTGCCGAATTTGGGACCGTATATAGATATGAACAGAGTGGCGAATTGCACGGACTTACCAGGGTGCGCGGTTTTACTCAGGATGATGCCCATATATTTTGCACCCCGGACCAATTGGCAGAAGAGTTTAAAAATGTTATTGATCTAACCCTATATGTGCTGGGATCTTTAGGCTTTGGAAATTTCACGGCCCAAGTATCCGTTAGAGATCTCAATACCCCCGAGAAATACATTGGATCGGTAGAAAATTGGGAGAAAGCAGAAAATGCAATTATTAATGCTGCGAAAGAAAAAGGTTTAGATTTTGTCATTGAAAGTGGAGAAGCTGCCTTTTATGGCCCTAAGCTAGATTTCATGGTGAAAGACGCCTTGGGTAGACAATGGCAATTGGGAACCATCCAAGTAGATTACAACTTACCAGAGCGCTTTGACCTTACCTATAAGGGCAGCGACAATGAATTGCACAGACCGGTAATGATTCACCGCGCCCCCTTTGGAAGTATGGAACGATTTATCGCTCTTTTACTAGAACACACAGGAGGTAATTTTCCGTTGTGGCTCATCCCAGAACAAGCAATTGTACTGCCTATTAGTGAGAAGCATGAAAAATATGCTAAAAAAGTTTTAAATTCCCTAGAAAATCACGAAATTCGCGCCCTCGTAGACAAGAGAAGTGAGACTGTTGGCAAGAAAATACGAGAGGCAGAAATGAACAAGATCCCGTTTATGCTGATTGTAGGAGATAATGAGGAACAGGAAAACACGATTTCTGTTAGAAGACATGGAGGCGAAGATTTGGGCTCCATTTCCTTGACAGACTTCACCAACTTGGTTACTAATGAAATAAATAGTACCTTAAAGTCGTTTTAAAAAATTAATGTTTAACTAAAAATTATAAGCCATAGCAATACGAAAAAGATTTAGGCCACAGCCTAGAAGAGAAAATAAGAATCCGCACAATATTAATAGGTCTATCACCTCCCAAAATGTACGTTTGGTTGGTGACAATATCGAAGTGGGAGTTTACTCTTTAAAGGACGCACTAGCAAAATCTGAAGAATTAGAGTTGGATTTAGTGGAGATTTCTCCAAAAGCAGATCCACCCGTATGTAAAATTACGGATTACAAGAAGTTCCTTTACGAACAGAAGAAAAGGGAAAAAGTCATGAAAGCCAAAGCCACCAAAGTAGTGGTAAAGGAAATAAGATTTGGTCCACAGACAGATGATCATGATTATGAGTTCAAAAAGAAACATGCTGAAAAATTCTTAAAGGATGGCGCTAAGCTAAAAGCTTATGTCTTCTTTAAAGGACGATCTATCGTATACAAAGATCAAGGTGAGATATTGTTGCTGAAACTAGCCTCCGAATTGGAAGAACTAGGGAAGGTAGAACAGATGCCTCGATTAGAAGGAAAACGTATGACGATGTTCCTTGCTCCGAAAACAAAGAAATAAGAACCGTATTTCTTTTTATTTTCCACCGGCAATAGCAGAAAAAATACCTGTTGAGACTCCCTAAGTTCAGGGGCAACAGCCAAGATAATAAGCGAGATAAACCATAAATAGGAACAAGATGCCTAAGATGAAAACAAAATCCAGTACCAAAAAGCGTTTTAAGCTTACGGGTACCGGTAAAATCAAAAGAAAGCACGCTTTTAAGAGCCACATTCTAACGAAGAAGTCTAAAAAGCGTAAGCTGGCGTTAACCCACTCTACTTTAGTACACGAGGCGGATGTTAACAGTATTAAAGAACAATTACGTTTAAAGTAATCGTTTCTTTCGGTAATTAGTATTAACCCTGGAGTTAGGCCATAAAAGATTTTGAAATACATTCAAAACGCCTACTACAAAAAAACTTAAAATTATGCCAAGATCAGTAAATTCAGTTGCTTCACGCGCTAGAAGAAAAAAAGTGATGAAGCAAGCCAAAGGTTACTTTGGAAGACGTAAAAACGTTTGGACAGTAGCTAAAAATGCGGTTGAAAAAGCAATGTTATATGCTTACAGAGACCGTAGAAACAAGAAAAGAACTTTCCGTTCTTTATGGATCATCCGTATCAACGCAGGTGCTAGATTACACGGAATGTCCTATTCTCAGTTTATGGGCAGAGTAAAAGCCAACAACATTGAGCTTAACCGTAAGGTTTTAGCCGATTTGGCAATGAATCACCCAGACGCTTTTAAGGCTGTTGTGAATAAAATAAAGTAACATTAACAATACATCTCGCTTATAAAAAATCCGATTCAAGACGAATCGGATTTTTTTTATTTAATTTTTAATATTGCCTACTTAAACTACGCCCAATGTATAAGTTCATCCCCGGATTTATCGTACCCCCCACCAGTTTGGAAGACACCATTCCACTAATGAATCCATTGATCTCAGCTTTTTTTTAGCAGTTTCACAATCTCCCCTTTCGTCAATTAACCATCACTATCCTCGTTAAAGAAAGCAAATGCTTCTTCTGGAGATTTAAAGTGATTCGTTGTCAATATTTGAACTTTAGTTAAGATATTCTCTTTAGCTCGCATATTCCATTTAACCATTAAAGACCAAAGGCAGAAACTACCAGTTTTCTCCCCTCGGCCTGGTTTCTGTGTTCGCAAAGATACATGCCTTGCCATATCCCCATATTCAAAACTCCACTTGTAATTGGGATCTGAATAGATGCGCCCATCAATGAAGATTTAATGTGCGCTGGCATATCGTCCGAACCTTCATAATCATGTTGGTAATAGGGTGCATTTTCAGGAACCATTATATTCATATGACTCTCAAAATCGCTTCTCACTGTAGGATCGGCATTTTCATTGATGGTTAAACTAGCGGATGTATGTTTTATAAAAACCTGTAACATTCCTACTTTAATACCTTTAATTTCAGGAAGCGCCCTAACAACATGTTCCGTTATAATATGAAATCCTCGCTTATAGGGCGGCAACTTTAATTCTGATTGATAAAAATTCATAATATCCTGTTTATTGTAACGTCACAAAGATGCCAATCGTTCCTGAAATAACAAAAATACCACAAACTTAACTTTTCAAGTTCCTGCAATTAACCATAGAACAAATACCTTTGCACTCTAATACGAATGAACGAATGGATTTATCAAAAATTAGAATGGTTGTAACCGACATGGATGGTACCCTGTTGAATTCTAAGCATGAAGTGAGTAATCGGTTTTTTGAACTCTTTGAAGAGCTAAAAAAAAGGGATATTCTCTTTGTTGCAGCTAGCGGAAGACAATACAACAGTATTGTACAGAAGTTACAGCCCATTAAAAATGAGATAATCGTTATTGCAGAAAATGGTGGTTTTGCCATGCAACAAGATCAAGAGCTACTTTCCACTCCTTTGGAAAAAAGGCATATTGATATCATCTTGAAATCTTTAGAAAACACCCAAGGTGCACATGCCGTACTTTGCGGGAAAAGAAACGCCTATCTCAACGGGGATTCCAAGGAATTTTTAAGCACATTGAAGGAATACTATTCCGAATATACGGTTATGGATGATATTTCCACTTTTGAGGGGGAAATTCTAAAAGTTGCTGTATATCATTTTGAGAGTTCCGAAAAATTTATTTACCCCTCCGTAAAACATTTAGAAGCCCATCTAAAAGTTAAGATTTCTGGGGAGAACTGGTTAGATCTATCCCATCAGAATGCCCATAAAGGGTTTGCACTGGAACAATTGCAACAAAAACATAACATCTCTAAATCGGAAACATTAGTTTTTGGGGATTATAACAATGACTTGGAAATGTTAGGGTTGGCAGATTATAGCTTTGCTATGGCAAATGCGCATCCTAATGTGCTTGAGGCCGCCAATTACAAAACAAAAAGCAATGATGAAAATGGGGTTGAACTTATATTAGAAGAGCTCATTTCCCAAAGAAAAATCTAAGTTTTCTGTTTCTTTTTCTGAGCTGCGGGAAATAAGACGTTATTAAGAATTAACCTATACCCAGGGGAAGTAGGATGCAGCTCCAATTCTGTTTTGGGATCCCCTACTCTATGTTGGTAATCTTCAGGATCATGGCCACCATAAAAAGTAAAAAATCCCTTCCCTTTGATTCCATGAATGTATCTAGCCTCCCCGTTAATTTTATTTTCACCCAACACCATTACGGTTGGCTTTATTTCATCCCGCGTAAAAGCAGTAGTCTGCCCCATAAATCCTTTTACAAGGGAGGTGTGATTCTGGCACAACATGGTGGGCACCGGATCCCATTTTGCAGAAAAATCCATCAATGAAAAATAGTCAGACTCCTTAGGTACCATGCCTCTTTTGGTGGTCATATCTATGGAGGAAAACTCATACTGCAACGGACTTCTCTCTAAGGTAAAGTTGGTGAATGCAAAGGTTTTATTATAATTCAACTTATTTTGATAATTGGCCTCTGAGGGATCTCCGTCGAACATGGGTTCACAAATATCCACCCCATCGGCCGCTAGTGCAATATCAAAACTATCGGTAGCCGAGCACATAGCGAACATAAATCCACCCCCAATCACATAATTTCGAATTGCTTTTGCCACGTCCCTTTTTTCCTCAGAAACTTTACTATAACCCAATTTTGATGCTAAGGCTTCTGCTTGTTCCTTACCTTCTAAATACCAAGGAGCCGCCCTGTAGGCACTATAAAATTTACCATATTGACCAGTAAAATCCTCATGGTGCAAATGCAACCAATCAAAAAACAACAGTTTATTGTTTAAAACCTCCTCATCATAAATAGTTTCGTAGGGAATCTCAGCATAGGTAAGCACCATAGTCACGGCATCGTCCCATGGTAAATTTTCTTTAGGAGAATAGACTGCTATTTTTGGCGCTTTCTCTAAAATCACAGCTTCTTGATTTTTTGAGGGACTACTAATTTCTGATAAGATGGCCTCAGCCTGAGCATCTGAAATAATCTCAAAGGAAACGCCTCGTATCTGACATTCTTTGCGGATGTTATCCCCATCTGGCAGCAAAAAAGATCCACCCCTATAGTTCAACAACCATTGAACCTTTTGTTGTTTGGTGAGTACCCAATAAGTAATCCCGTACGCCTTTAAATGATTTTTTTGGCTATCTGCATCCATTGGAATAAGGATGTTGGAAGCTGAAGCGAACAAAGAAAAGAAGAATAAGAGCATAAAGCATCCTCTCGAAATTAGCCGAGTGGATGTCTTTCGATTTTTTTCTTTAAAACGGTACCTCACTGTCATCCATATCCATATCATCATTCATAGAACTTCCAAAGGCCTCATCGGCATTAGGTAGATTTTTTGTTATGAACGGATTATCCTCGTTGGCATTCATCTTTGACTGGAATTCGAAAGGAGAATCGAAGTCGTCCAAGTTATCAAATTTACCAAGTTGGCCAATAAATTTCAATCGAATGTTTTCCAAACCACCATTCCTGTGCTTGGCAACAATAAATTCACCCTGACCGGCAGTTGGGGTGCGCTCATCGTCATCCCATTCATCAATTTTGTAATATTCTGGGCGATAAATAAAGGCTACAATATCTGCATCCTGCTCAATTGCTCCTGATTCTCTAAGATCCGAAAGGATTGGCCTTTTACTTCCCCCTCTAGTTTCTACAGCCCTAGACAATTGTGACAGGGCTATAACGGGACAATTCAATTCTTTCGCTAAAGCCTTAAGGTTTCTAGAAATGGTAGATATTTCTTGTTCTCTATTCCCTCCTTTTTGACTCCCTCCTGCGGTCATCAACTGCAAATAATCAATAACGATCATTCGAATACCGTGTTGTGAAGCCAATCTCCTAGCCTTCGCCCTAAGGTCGAATATAGAAAGGGACGGGGTATCATCTATAAATAACGGGGCGCTTTCCAATGCCTTTACTTTAACATTTAACTGTTCCCATTCATGTTTTTCCAATTTACCAGTTCTCAACTTTTCAGAGGACAGTCCGGTTTCCGAAGAAATTAAACGGGTAATCAACTGAACAGAGGACATCTCCAAAGAGAAAAAGGCAACAGGAATATTATGATTTACGGCCATATTCCTTGCCATGGACAAGGTCAAAGCCGTTTTACCCATACCTGGACGGGCAGCGACAATAATCAAATCACTTGGTTGCCATCCTGAGGTTAGCTTATCCAATTTATCAAATCCGGAAGGAACTCCACTTAAACCTTCTTTATTAGCAATCTCTTCTATCCTCTTTTTGGCTTGAATCACCAAATTCTGAGCAGTCTCGGCGGAACGTTTTAAATTTCCTTGGGTAACATCGTATAATTTAGCTTCCGCAGTATCCAAGAGGTCAAATACGTCTGTGGCATCTTCGTAAGCTTCCTGTATAATCTCACTGGAGATTTTTATTAGACTTCGTTGAATGTATTTTTGAAGGATAATACGGGCATGGAACTCAATATGAGCCGAGGAAGCAACCTTTTGAGTGAGTTTTATCAGATAAAAATCTCCTCCAGCTGCCTCTAATTTCCCGTCCTTCTTCAATTGAGAAGAAACGGTTAATAAATCCACTGGCTCAGAGGTCTCAAACAGTTTGAAGATGGCCTCATAGATGAACCTATGGGCGTCCTTATAAAATACATCGGGATGTAAAATATCAATTACCTCATCTACCCCTTTCTTATCAATCATCATAGCCCCTATCACAACTTCCTCTAAATCAATAGCTTGAGGTGGTATTTTACCCCTCTCTAGATTGATTAATGAAGATTGGTCTATTTTACGACCGATAATTGGACTTGGTTTTTCCATGAGCGCTAAAGTATGCTATTTAACCTTTAGTTAACAATAAAATGGGTCATAGGATGTTCACCATTAGTTAACAATAGGGGTGTTGATAAGTTACGAAATTGTGTTGATAACGCGAAAAATCTGGAGTTTGATTCCTCCAGATTTTAAAAAAGTTTGTTAAACATGCTTATTAGCCGTTAAAGACACCCATATTGGCATATTTATCCATTCTGGCATTCACTAAATCTTTTGGTGATAACTTTTTTAACTCCTCATAATGAGAGGTAATCTTATTTTTTACAATTTCAAAAGTCTTTTCTCTATTAGAATGGGCTCCACCTGCTGGTTCTTTTACCACCTCATCAATAAGCTTTAACTTCTTCATATCGCTAGAGGTTAGTTTCAAAGATTCTGCCGCTTGTTCTTTATATTCCCAGCTTCTCCAAAGAATAGATGAACAAGACTCAGGTGAAATTACAGAGTACCATGTATTTTCCAACATCAACACCTTATCTCCAACACCTATTCCCAGAGCACCACCTGAAGCGCCTTCCCCAATAATCAAAACGATTATTGGCACCTTCAATCTGGTCATCTCCAAAATATTTCTTGCAATGGCCTCCCCTTGTCCGCGTTCCTCTGCTTCAATACCAGGATAAGCACCAGGAGTATCAATTAAACACACTACAGGCACACCAAATTTTTCTGCTGACTTCATCAAACGCAAAGCCTTCCTATACCCTTCGGGATTGGCCATCCCAAAATTTCTATATTGTCTTGTTTTGGTATTGTATCCTTTTTGCTGACCTATGAACATATAACTCTGGTCTCCAATCTTTCCAAGACCGCCAATCATGGCCTTATCGTCTTTCACGGTTCTATCTCCATGAAGTTCCAACCAGCTATCGCCACAAATTGCATTGATATAATCCAAGGTATACGGCCTATTTGGATGTCTCGAAAGTTGCACCCTTTGCCAAGCTGTAAGGTTTTTGTAGATTTCTTTTCGGGTTTCAGAAAGCTTTTTCTCTATCTGCTTGCAGGTCTCGGTTACATCAACATCGCTCTCCTTTCCAATGACCATGCACTTATCTAATTGTTCTTCAAGTTCTTTGATCGGAAGTTCAAAATCCAAATACTCCATGAAACTACAGTTTAAATTATAAAAGCAGACAAATATAAAACTTTAAAGGAGAACCTTAGCGAACTCTCTTACTTTTTAACCTTGTCCAATTCTTCAGAATACCGTTAGCAATAACGGTGGAAAGAATTACCAAGGCCCCAATGTAAAACATGGGGTCCATTTTCTCACTTTCTCCTAGTATAATAAATGCCAAGAAAATACCATAAATAGGTTCCAAATTAATGGTTAGCATTACCGTGTAGGGGGTAATATATTTCATCACCTTTACCGAAGCTATAAAGGCATAAGCCGTACATATGGAAGCCAATATAAAAATATACATCCAATCATTGGAGGAGAGCTGAAAGAATTCCGTCGTAAAGCTTCCACTAAAGAAAAGGTAAATGGATAAAAAAACAACCCCACTGGCCATCTCGTAGATGGAAATAACAGATGGCTTCTCCTTTTGTATCAATTTACCATTGATCAGGGAAAAGGTTGCCGACAATAGGGCAGATATAAGGGCCAACACAATACCTTCTATATAAGTTGATTCTACATTAAAAATGAGGTATAGACCAAACATTACAATGATCCCAAAGAAAATCTCATACCATACAATTTTCCTACCATACCAAATGGGCTCTAATAAAGCAGTAAAAAAAGCTCCTGTGGACATGGTAGCAAGGGCCACAGAAACATTGGAAACTTTAATAGCCTTAAAAAAGGTTATCCAATGCAGGGTGATGACTATGCCTGCAATGATTAAGATGAGTAAAGTCTTAGTAGGTACCCGAAGTGAAAATTTCTTATAAGCGATATAAACAAAAATTAATCCCGAAGCCATGAACATGCGGTACCACACCAATGGTAAGGCATCTACGGTTATCAGTTTTCCTAGAACAGCAGTAAACCCCCAGATGAATACAATAAAATGAAGATGAAGGTAATTTTTGAGCTTATCGTTTGGCATTCTGCAGCAGATAAAATCCTACAATCCCGAAGGCTACGTTTGGTAAAACGACTGCTAACAATGGAGAAAATCCTGACTGTTCTGCCAAGGTCCCAAAAACCTTATCAAAAAAGATATAGATAAAGGCCACCCCAATACCGAAGGCAAGGTTCACACCCATCCCACCTCTGCGTTTTGCAGCAGATACCGCAACGGCAATAATAGTCAATATAAAGGCGGTTACGGGTAAGGCCCATCTCCTATACTTTACCAATACATAACTATTTATGTTAGAAGCTCCCTTTTTTCGCTGGGCATCGATAAAGCTATTTAATTCAAATAAATTTTTTGTTTCCGCTATATAGGACACTGGCGTAAGATCATCTATCTTAAAATTAAAAATGGTATCCAATTTACGCTTGGTCTCTACAACTTCTTTATTATTCACTAGTTTTCTTTTCATGTAAGAGGTAAGCTCATAGACACTATCTTTTTCTTTCCATCGGATATTGCCTGCAGAAATTTTATACTCTAACTGGTCTTGATCGTTAAAATGCTCGAGGGTGAAATTATACCCTCGTTGCCTGGCTGGATCAAAACTGCTGACATAAATGAAATCGTTTTCATTCAATTGATTGAATATATTGCTAGTAACCCTATCTTGTTTTCCCTTTTTAAGATATTTAAATTTAAACTCATTGAACCCCTTGCTGGCGTTGGGCACTACGAACATCCCCATAACGAACATGATGATCGCAATAATTGAAGCTCCTATGAAATAAGGTCGCAAGAAACGACCATAGGAAACTCCAGAACTTAAAATGGCTACGATTTCTGTATTATTTGCAAGTTTTGAAGTAAAGAAGATTACGGATAAAAACAAAAAGATTGGAAACAGTAAACTACCAATGTAGATGGTAAAGTTAAGATAGTAATAAGCAATCTCGTTTAAGGGTGCATCGTTGTCTATCATTTTGCCAATCTGCTCAGCCAGATTTGCCATGATCCCGATGGGGATAAAAAGCAACAACATCACTGTAAAGGTTACGAGATAACGCTTTAGTATGTATTTATCCAGTATGGTTAACATTACAGTCTCTTATCCATTTGTTTTACCATTATATTTTTCCAGTCGTAAAAATCCCCAGCTAAAATATGCTTTCTTGCCTCACGGGTCAACCAAAGATAAAAACCTAAGTTATGTATGGTAGCAATCTGTTTGCCTAAATATTCATTAGCAGCGAACAAATGCCTTAAATAGGCCTTCGTATATTCTGTATCTACAAAGGTGATTCCCATTTCGTCTATAGGAGAAAAATCATCTTCCCATTTTTTATTTTTTATATTGATGGTCCCATGAGCTGTAAATAACATCCCGTTTCTAGCGTTACGCGTTGGCATTACACAATCGAACATATCAATCCCCAAAGCTATATTCTCTAATATATTAATAGGGGTTCCTACGCCCATAAGGTAACGAGGTTTATCTTCTGGTAAAATTTCTGTTACCACCTCGGTCATGGCGTACATTTCCTCTGCCGGTTCTCCAACGGACAACCCTCCTATGGCATTCCCAACAGCCCCTACCCCTGCAATATATTCTGCAGATTGCCTTCTAAGGTCTTTATATGTTGATCCTTGAACAATAGGAAAAAAGGCTTGTGAGTACCCATACTTAAAAGGTATTTTATCTAAATGTGTCAAACAGCGTTCCAACCACCTATGGGTCATGTGCATAGACCTCTTTGCGTAATTGTAATCGCATGGATATGGGGTACACTCGTCAAAGGCCATGATAATATCGGCGCCAATGGTGCGCTGTATTTCCATAACATTTTCGGGAGTAAAGACATGATAGGACCCATCTATATGAGATTTAAACTTCACCCCTTCTTCCTTTATCTTGCGGTTATCGGAAAGAGAATATACTTGGTAGCCTCCGCTATCGGTCAATATATTCCTATCCCAATTCATAAATTTATGCAAACCTCCAGCCTGTTCTAAAATATTTGTTTTGGGTCTGAGATATAAATGATATGTATTTCCAAGAATAATATCCGGATTTATGTCTTCCTTCAATTCCCTCTGATGCACTCCTTTAACCGAGGCTACGGTACCAACTGGCATAAAAATAGGAGTTTCTATGGTTCCGTGATCTGTCACCATTTTACCGGCACGTGCTTTACTCTTGGGGTCTGTATGTAATAGTGTAAATTCCAAATCCTAGTTTAAGACGGCAAATATAATCAACTAAGCCTCAAATGTCCTTAACAAAAAAATAAAGTTCACCATTGCCCTGACAGTTAACAAAATATAACAAATCATACTTGTGTACGCAAAAGATTGCGTTTACTTTTGAAAAGTATAAAACAACATAAGAAATGCCAACAACACGAGAATTACAGGATATTACGTTACAAACACGTAGGGATATTGTACGGATGGTACATAAAGTGAACTCAGGACACCCTGGAGGCTCTTTGGGCTGCACAGAATTTTTAGTAGCCTTGTACAATGAAATTATGGAACTTAACCCAGGGTTTGATATGGATGGTATTGGAGAAGACCTTTTCTTTTTATCCAATGGTCACATCTCTCCTGTATTCTACAGCGTTTTGGCACGAAAGGGATATTTCCCTGTTAAAGAATTGAATACTTTTAGGTTAATTAACTCCAGACTGCAGGGACACCCAACGACCCATGAAGGACTTCCTGGCGTAAGAATAGCATCTGGCTCTTTAGGACAAGGAATGTCCGTTGCCTTAGGCGCCGCCCAAGCAAAAAAATTGAACAAGGATTCCAAATTGGTGTATACCTTACATGGTGATGGTGAATTACAAGAAGGTCAGAACTGGGAAGCCATTATGTATGCCGCTGGTAAAAAAGTAGACAATATCATTGCTACGATCGACTATAATGGTCAGCAAATTGATGGAGCTACCAATGATGTAATGCCCATGGGTGACCTAAGAAAGAAATTTGAAGCTTTTGGATGGGATGTTTTAGATGTTATGGAAGGAAATAATTTAGAGGCCATTATTAAAGGACTTAGGGAAGCAAAAAGCAGAACCGGGAAAGGCAAACCAGTGTGTATTTTATTACATACCATTATGGGACATGGGGTAGACTTCATGATGTATACCCATGCATGGCATGGTAAAGCACCCAATGATGCGCAACTAGCTACAGCCTTGGCCCAGAATCCTGAAACCTTAGGGGACTATTAACCTTATCCAAACTCATACTACAAACAGGTGTCCTTAGGACAATACATTAAAGAAATACACAAATGAAAAAATATATAGATCAAGGAAAAAACGATACACGAAGCGGTTTTGGAGATGGGTTAACAGAATTGGGAAGAACAAACCCCAACGTTGTAGCACTTTGTGCCGATTTGGTAGGTTCCTTAAAAATGGAAAAATTCATAGAGGAGAACCCTGAACGCTTTTTCCAAATTGGGATTGCCGAGGCTAACATGATGGGAATAGCTGCTGGATTGACCATTGGAGGCAAAATTCCGTTTACAGGCACCTTTGCAAACTTTTCCACAGGTAGGGTTTACGATCAGATCAGGCAATCTATTGCCTATTCGGATAAAAATGTAAAAATCTGTGCTTCACACGCAGGGGTAACCTTGGGTGAAGATGGTGCCACCCATCAAATATTGGAAGATATAGGACTTATGAAAATGCTTCCCGGCATGGTGGTTATCAACCCTTGTGACTATAACCAGACCAAGGCAGCTACGATAGCCATCGCAGATTATGAAGGTCCTGTTTATTTGAGATTCGGAAGACCAAAAGTGGCCAACTTTACACCGATCGACCAAAAGTTTGAAATAGGAAAAGCAGTAATGCTCAACGAAGGTACGGATGTAACCATCATCGCGACCGGACATTTGGTTTGGGAAGCCCTAATTGCGGCAGAAGCATTGGAGGCCCAAGGGATTTCAGCAGAAGTGATCAATATTCATACGATTAAGCCATTGGACGAAAAGGCCATTTTAAAATCTGTAAAGAAAACAGGTTGTGTCGTTACTTGTGAAGAGCACAATTTCTTGGGCGGATTGGGAGAGAGCGTTGCTAGGACCTTAACCTTGAATCACCCAGCACCACAGGAATTTGTTGCTACCAACGACACTTTTGGTGAAAGTGGTACTCCAGAAGAATTAATGGAAAAATACGGCTTAAATAATAAAGCAATAGAAAAGGCCGTTTTGAAAGTTTTGAAAAGAAAATAGAGATTGGCATCTTTTTTGGAACTAGGTTATTCATAAAACAAAACACATTATGAAAAAAAATTTTTTAGTAGCAGCTTTTGCATTGATCGGCGCTTTTTCATTTGCTCAAAATGGATCAGGATTTGGTATCAAAGGGGGTCTTAACTACGCTGGTAACGGAGACTATTTTGATTCCGCGGAACAAGCTTACAGAAACCCAGACAGAAATGTGGGGTATCATTTAGGATTCTTTGGAAAGATTGGGGACAAAATCTACTTCAGACCGGAATTAATGTATACCAAAACAAAGTCCGACTACGAAAACAATAGTTTGGCTATGAGCAAATTGGACGCTCCCTTATTGGTTGGAGTAAACATTATTGGCCCATTAAATGTTTTTGCAGGACCTGCTTTTCAGTACATTTTAAATACTGATTTTGATGGCGTTATTATTGGTGATGTTGAAAAAGACGTTACCGTTGGGTTGAACATTGGAGCTGGTTTAAGTTTTGGAAAATTTGGATTAGACCTTAGATATGAAAGAGGTTTCAGTGAAAATGAAGTGGCTGTATTTTCAGCTAATAATGTTCCAACAGGAGATAGAATCGACACAAGACCAGACCAACTAATCTTGAGTTTATCCTTGAAGATGTAATTTTCATCAAATGACTTTTATAAAAAAAGCCCGCTACTAGTAGCGGGCTTTTTTTATATGGTAACAGAAAAAATGTTATTTAGTATCCTTATCCAAATAATCGGGAATACCGTCACCATCTGTATCAGGGAAGGTAATATTACCTTCTGCATCAATTACGATCTCATCTCTAGTAGGCGTTCCATCCCCATCATCATCCGCATCCAGATAGTTTGGCGCTTGATTCGTTCTGGCCTTTACCTCAGCATCTATATCTGTATTGTCGTTGAACAAATAACCGTCTCTATCTAGATCTTCCTGAATAGATGGTATACCATCTCTATCATGATCGGTTGCGTTGTAGGCATACAAGTCTATTTTGAAAACTAAAGGACTGTAGGCCGGAATGATTGATTGTGATGTATTGAAATAACCAAGACCTGAAGGAAAAATCATTAATCCAACTCCTGAACCATCTACGGAAAATGTTCCATCATTATTGATGATTGGTTGCCCTCCAGTCTTAAATTCTGACATTGCTTCCGTAAACCCGCGAGTTCCTTGCAAAGGAGCCTGGATTCTTGCTAGATCAAACCATACAGGTGTTTGAGTAGATCCATCAAAAATTCTACCATTCAATAAGCTTCCTTCATATTTGACAAATGCAGAATCTGCAATAGTTGGACTAACTCCAATTCCACTACGAGCGATAATATAATAATAGGTATGAACAACACTTTCATTCCCATCTATACCAAATTCATCTGACGACACTGTCACTGATCCGGTTTGAGCTTGATTTATCAGAGCTATTTTATCCGCATTAGCTCCCGCAATGGTATCTATCTTAATTTTAAAATCGAATTCTGCAGATGGGTTGTCAAACTCTTCATAATTGTAAAAATGGGTCTCTAAAAATTCTTTTATGGATGCATCATCCTCGGCAGCTACCTCATCCAACGCCCTAGGAGGTATTGCCTCCAACCCAGTTCCGTCATCTTTTTTGCATGACCATACCATTCCTATTAATAAAAACAGTAAAAATATTCTGTTTACTCTCATGAATCTCCTTTTAAGGCTCGCAAGATACAATTTTCCCTTATTTTTGTGGAAGTCATCAATAAAGAATTTCAATAGTTTATGCGCATAGATAAATTCCTTTGGAGTGTTCGGTATTTTAAGACTAGGAACATCGCTACAGAGGCTTGCAAGAAAGGTCATATCAAAATTAACGGACAGGCGGTTAAGCCTTCCAGAGAAGTGTATGTTACCGATAAAATTGTGGTCCGCAAAGATCAAATCAATTACGAGTTTACCGTATTGGATATCCCTCCAAGTCGCGTTGGAGCCAAACTAGTTGACATCTACAGGGTAGATACTACACCTAAGGAAGCTTTCGCCCAAAACGACCTTTTAAAATATTCCAAAGACTATTACCGCAAAAAGGGTGCTGGAAGGCCAACAAAAAAAGATCGCAGGGACATAGATGATTATGTAGATGAATCTGAATAGAGATTTTTGGGAGGAGAAATATAAAAATGGCCATTTAAAATGGGACATTGGTTATATTTCCACGCCATTAAAAGAATATATTGACCAATTAGAACATAAGGAGATCAAAATTTTGGTCCCAGGTGCAGGTCATGGGCATGAAGTGGCCTACCTACTCCAATTGGGATTTAAAAATGTATATGTGGTTGATCTGGCCAAACAACCTCTTAAACACATTGCTTCAGTTTGTCCAGGATTTCCAAAGGACAGATTGATACAAGCAGATTTTTTTGATCTCAAGCAAGATAAATTTGATCTGATTCTGGAACAGACCTTTTTTTGCGCGTTGCTTCCCGGTCGTCGTGCAGATTATGTTCAAAAAATGGCAGAATTATTGAGCCCTAAAAGTAAAATTGTAGGCTTGTTATTTGATTTTCCTTTAACAGAAGCCGGCCCCCCATTTGGAGGCATCAAAACAGAGTACGAAACATTATTTAAACCATCTTTTCATATAAAAGTATTGGAGAGGGCCTATAATTCCATTCAACCACGAAAAGATAAAGAACTGTTCTTTATCTTTGAAAAGTAAACCAATACCTCATGCAAAACCAAATTCTTTCACATACGCAGATACAGCACAAGATAAAACGTATTTCTTACCAGATCTACGAGGCTAATGTTGAAGAGTCGGAAATAGTCATTGCTGGTATTGAGGGCGGGGGCTTGTTGTTCGCAAAGAAGATCAGAAGGGTACTTCAAAAAATAACGGATGCCGAAATTATCTTATGCAAGGTATCCATGGATAAAAAAAATCCTGTTGCCAGTGGTGTGCAGACCTCTATTCCTGAAGAGGAGTATGCCAATAAATCTGTGGTATTGGTAGATGATGTGCTAAATTCCGGCACAACCCTAATCTATGGGGTTCACCACTTTCTTAGGGTCCCTTTAAAACAGCTAAAGACTGCTGTTTTAGTAAATAGGAACCATAAAAAATATCCGGTAAAAGCAGATTATAAAGGTATTTCCCTATCTACTTCTTTACAAGAGCATATAAAAGTTGAGTTTAAGGCGAAGAACGACTCTGTTTCTTTAGCGTAATCGCGATTTTATTTCCAAGGCAATATCCTGAGGGGTTCCATCACTAGGTATGGTATGTGTGGCCAAGGAATAAAATGGTGAACGCTCAAATAAATGTTTTCCAAAAAATTCTGGTAAAGCCTCGTCTTCAATATGGGCAATCAAGGGTCTCTTGGACTTTTCTTTGGAAAGACGTTTTACCAGCTCCGGTATGGACACCCTAAGATAAAACACATTGTTTGTATGCCTCGAAATCACTTCCATATTTCCACTGTAACATGGGGTACCTCCGCCCGTGGATAGAACAACATCTAAATTATTTTCCAGAATCTCCAATACAAATTGATGCTCTAATTTTCTAAAACTAAGCTCTCCTTTTTCCTTAAATATTGCGGCAATTTTCATTCCGGTCTTATCCTCAATATAAGCATCTAAGTCTAAAAACCTGAAACCCAAATATTTGGACAACTCCTTGCCCACAGTGGTTTTACCACTCCCCATATAACCAACCAAAACAATTTTCATCTGTAAATTTTGAGTAAAAATGATTCAAATAAAGGGGATTTCAAAAAAAAATAAATTTATTCCAAAAAACACTTGTGAAATAAAATAATGCCCTTATATTTGCACCCGCAAACAGCAATACGCTAGAGCTAAAATAATGACCTGGTAGCTCAGTTGGTAGAGCATCTCCCTTTTAAGGAGAGGGTCCTGGGTTCGAGCCCCAGCCCGGTCACAAAATCTTAAATGATTAAAAAAAGCCCAAAACTTGATGTTTATGGGCTTTTTAAATTTTATGATACCACTGCTGGTATTTGTCCAATCTAAATTGAATCTACACGTTCACAATCTAACTTCAATTAACAATTTAGGTCAATAATTCCTTTACTTTTTCAGCCGTCTATGGCTTACTAATCATATTTATGACCATATCATATTCTTTTAATTTTTCCTTGTCCCTAATATCTAAAGAGGAGCCAACGACATAAATATCTATTTTTTCAGGGATATCCAATTTTGCAAATTCGTCCAAAAACTCCCAACCATCAATAACTGGCATATTTAAATCTAAAAATATTACCTCTGGCAGGCTTTTTTTTGCCTTTAGCATAAACTTTAAATTCTCTAAGGCTTATTTCCCGTTTTCATATACTATAATATTGGAGCAAAAACTACCGTCATAATTCAGCAACACCTTTGTTCCATAAACAAAAATCGGATCATCGTCAAAGATATAAAAGGGTGTTTAATCTAAATTCGGGTAAAAATCAATCAACTACTCGAATATGAGCGATTTTTTTTAAAGAAAATATAATTTATTCCAATTTATTTAAAAAAATTGAAAACATTTAGGCAATACTTTTTTTTTACTCTAGATGGGTATAACAATCGTATGATCCGAAAACCACACGCAACCCTTATAATAATTATTGTTGGGCTTATATTTTCACTGCTCAACTCAAATTACGGTATTTGGTTTCAATCAATTATGGATTCATAAGGTCATCTACTACAAGGAAAGGTCTTTACGTGAGGTGTAAAAAAGAATATTATAATTGTTGTGAAAAATTATTACTTCCCACAATTGTATTTAAAGATCTGAGTAATTTGTCATAACTGTACCAAAACGTAACAGTCTTTAATACAAGACCATGAAAAACATCAAAATCCTGTGGTTTGGTGATAAACCCTGACGCATCATTCTCCTACGCCTTTTTAACATCATGCATTGATGAAGAAGTACTTAAGATAACAACTGGAATATGTATTGTTAATTCTTGACTTTTAATAAAATTCCAAGACCTCATGACCATTCTTTTTAGGCAGATTGATGTCTAGAAATATCAATTCCGGAAGGTTAGTGGTTTTACTCAAAATTCCAATAGCTCATGCACTATCTAACCTTACAGAAATTTTTCTGATTCCAATGTATGCCAAGACTTCACTCATGAGACAGAGATCAACTTCATTATCATCTACTACCAAAATATGTGTATTTTTCATTTATTTAGGATATACCGCATTTATATTTATTTGGATATATCCAAATTTCCCCATCTTACATTTGTACTCTTTTTTTTACAAACAATACCAATTCCCGCCCGTTAATATTCTGGATGCTGTTTTAGCGGTATAAACAGGAAAAAGGGAAGGGCATGATTTTCTTCGTCTACACCATTATCCGTAATCTTAAACAACCAATTTTATTTTTGTGGCACCGCAGTTTACATTGTTGAGGGCTACCCTCTGGGTCGTATTTAAGTACATCCCCTATAATAATTATGCTTTTTACTTGGGTAATTCTCTCCAATTGGCGCTTGGCAGGCATTACCAAGAAGAAAGATTTTTAATCTGAAAGTGCTGAAAATATTTTCAACAACCTTGCCAGTGAAATGGTATACTTAAAAAACATGTCTATATTTGCATCCTCTTATTAAGCCCACGTGGTGAAATTGGTAGACATGCCACCTTGAGGGGGTGGTGTTCGCAAGGACGTGCTGGTTCGAATCCAGTCGTGGGCACAAAACCGCTTTTATAGCGGTTTTTTTATGTGAAATTTTAACGAAGACAGATGGTTCATGAATTACTTCATCCGTACGAACATCCTGATACCATATAAATGATGTGATGGCTCCCCAGAAGCATCGGGTCTGTCGTGTGCACAAAACCGGTTTTATATTGGTTTTTCTTATACTATTTAGTGTCTCACAATGATCGATGATTTAAAAATTAAACGTCCATGCGAATATCAAAAATATTTTAAAAACCACTTTTATCATGTCAATTCACATCAAACATGTGATATTTTAAGGAGTAATAATTTACTGTAAAATACCATTAAAAAGATTTTTCCTGTTATCATCTACTCAATCTTATTCTTTGTAATTTAGTTTCTTTGACCACATCCTATTTGGATGTTAGATATATACTTAAAATATGGGAAAGAATGTCATTATTATTGGTGGTGGGATCATTGGTTTAAGCAGTGCCTATTATTTACTTAAGAATGGACATCAGGTTACCGTTATAGACAAATCGGACCTTACTAAAGGTGCTTCTTTTGTAAACGCTGGGTATATTACACCAAGTCATATTATTCCATTGGCCTCTCCCGGAATGATGGCCAAAGGCATTAAAATGATGTTCAATAGTAGCAGCCCTTTTTATATTAAACCCCGTTTGGATTTTGACTTCCTAAAATGGACCTTGAATTTTAATGCTTCCTCCACCAAAAAAAACGTGGAAAAAGCCATCCCGTTGATCAAGGATATTAATCTTTTAAGTAGAGATTTATACACGGAGATATTCGATTCTGGTGATTTGGGCAACTTCCAGCTAGAAAAAAAGGGATTGCTCATGCTTTATAAAACAACAAAAGAGGGAAATCATGAGGCAGAAGTTGCAAAAAGGGCCGAAGATGAAGGACTAGAGGTAAAAATGCTGACCTTAAAAGAGCTTAATGCCCTGCAACCCAATTTGAGCCAGGATATCTTAGGCGCCATACATTACGAATGTGATGCCCATACCACCCCTACAGAGTTGATGCCCAAATTAGTAGACTATTTAAAACGAATGGGAGTAGTGCTAAAGACCAATGAAGAAGTTACGGACTTTTCATTTCTAAACAGAAAAATTTCATCAGTAACAACCAATAAAGAAACTTATACCGCGGATGAATTTGTTTTGGCATCTGGATCTTGGAGTGAGGGAATAGCTAAAAAATTAAAATTGAAGTTGTTGGTACAACCTGGAAAAGGGTATCGAATTAACGTACATAGAAAAACAGGAATACTTCTTCCAGCTATCTTAATGGAAGCAAAAGTTGCAGTTACCCCCATGCAGGGCTTTACAAGATTCGCCGGGACCATGGAACTTTCTGGTATCAACCATGATATAAAAGCAGAACGTGTGCATGCCATAGCCAATGCTGCAACATCTTATTACAATGAACTGGACATCACGGAAACCGAAAAAAATGATGCTCAGTGCGGCCTGCGGCCTGTTTCCCCTGACGGACTCCCCTACATCGGCCGCACCTCAAGATATGATAATTTGACCATAGCTACAGGACACGCCATGATGGGATGGAGTTTAGGTCCGGCTACAGGAAAATTGGTGACTGAAATAATATCAGATCAAAAACTGTCTATGGATCTTGCTGGATTTCATCCTGATCGCTGCTTTTAGATATAATAGAACTGTTTATTTTTAAAACAAAACCCTGTCCCCATGATCTTGGGAGACTCAATTACTATTGTTACTTTTACCGTGATACAAATAACCCATGCATCTCAGTATTAAATTCAAAACATCACAGATTATTACCCAGAACACCTGAATTTTTTATTAAAATTTAACGATGTATTTAACATTTACTAGGGTTTTTCTTGTAACTTTGTTTAACTATTTTAACCAAATCATGAACAACGTAAAAAAGATTTTTAGCATTAGGGATTTGGAGAACCTTTCGGGCATAAAGGCTCATACAATTAGAATTTGGGAGAAAAGGTACAACCTGTTATCTCCAGAAAGAACTTCAACAAACATTCGAAATTACAGTTTGGTAAGTCTACAGAAATTGCTAAACATTACGCTTCTTTACAACAATGGTTATAAAATATCAAAAATAGCTAAAATTGAGGAGCATGATATTCCTTTGCTAGTGAAAGAAATTGTAGCGAAAAATAGTTTTAAAAACCATGCCATTAATGCATTTAAATTGGCTATGGTTAATTTTGACCAGACCATGTTTTTTAATACCTACAATAGATTATTAGCAGATAAATCTTTTAGGGATATTTTCAATGATGTGTTTATTCCTCTGCTTAACGAATTGGGACTCCTATGGCAAACTGATACCATCAGCCCAGCCCATGAACATTTCATTACCAATTTGATTAAACAAAAAATAATAATAAATACTGAAAAATTACAGAGTATTGAGCCTACCCGAAAAGATAAAACTTTTGTACTCTTCTTGCCAGAAAATGAAATACATGAATTAGGACTTCTTTTTGTCAATTATGAGATTATTCTTAGGGGATACAAGTCTATTTATCTCGGACAAACAGTGCCATTAGAATGTTTGATAGACTTGACCAAATATTACGAAACGCTTCATTTCGTATCTTATTTTACAGTAGAACCCTCAAAAGATAAGATCGATAAATATCTAGAAGAATTCACTACTAACGTTAACCAAGATGGTAAGTCCAAATTATGGATTCTAGGGTATCAAGTTCAAAATTTGAACAAAACCAAACTACCAGCTACCTTAAGCACCTTCAATTCCATTGAGCAATTGGTCCAAGAAATATAAAACATAGCATACCACAACACCCCTTCATGAGTAAAAAAATAATTATTATAGGTTCAGGGTTTTCTGCCTTATCAGCTTCTTGCTACTTGGCTAAAGAGGGATATGAAGTTGTCATATTTGAAAAAAACGATACTGTAGGAGGTAGGGCCAGACAGCTAATAAGAGATGGTTTTACCTTTGATATTGGACCAAGTTGGTATTGGATGCCTGATATTTTTGATAAGTTCTTCAATGATTTTCAGAAAAAAACTTCGGATTATTACCAATTAGACAAATTGAGTCCCGCATACAAAATTTTCTTTTCAGATGACGTTATTACCATTGGTGATCACATGGATAAAATCTGTGAAGAATTTGAACGCATAGAAAAAGGAAGTTCGGCTCGCTTGCGTAAGTTTATAAAAACTGCCCAAGAGAATTATGATATTGCCATCAATAAAATTGTTTTAAGACCAGGGTTATCCCCATTGGAACTTGTAACCAAAGAAACCATATTACGCGTAGATCAATTTTTTAAGACGATAAGTCAGCAAGTACGCAAAGATTTTAAAAACCCAAAATTAGTATCTACCTTGGAGTTTCCTGTATTATTTCTAGGTGCAAAACCCAATAAAACTCCATCTTTTTACAACTTCATGAACTTTGCTGATTTTGGTCTTGGAACTTGGCATCCCAAAGGAGGAATGTATGAAATTGTAAAGGCGATGAAGAGCCTTGCTGAGGAATTAGGAGTGACAATCCACACCAATAGTCCTGTGGAAAAAATCATTATATCTAATAAAAAAGTCAAGGGTATCATTGTAAACGGGGAAGAAATAGATGCTGATGTCATTCTAAGCGGAGCCGATTACCACCATTCTGAAACCTTATTGGATAAAGAACACAGGCAATATTCTGAAGCCTATTGGGACAGTAAGACCTTCGCCCCTTCCTCTTTGCTATTCTATGTAGGTTTTAACAAGAAATTAAAAAATATAGAGCATCATAATCTCTTTTTTGACACAGATTTTGAAAAGCATGCTGAAGAAATTTATGATGAGCCCCAATGGCCAAGCGACCCTTTATTCTATGTTAACTTTCCTTCAATAACAGATGCTAGTATGGCTCCCGAGGGATGTGAAACTGGATTTTTTCTAGTTCCAATCGCTCCTGGCCTGGAAGATACTCCAAAGTTAAGGTCACACTATTTTGATTTAATCCTAAAACGATTTGAGAAGCGCACTGGTGAAAAGGTGAAAAAAAATATTATATTTCAGGAATCGTTTTGTGTAAATGATTTTAAGGAAGCGTATAATTCCTACAAGGGAAATGCCTACGGAATGGCAAATACCTTGTTACAGACGGCCTTCCTAAGACCCAAGTTGAAAAGTAAGAAAGTGGAAAATCTTTATTTTACTGGTCAACTTACAGTTCCCGGACCAGGAGTTCCGCCGGCATTAATATCCGGAAAACTTGTATCTGAACTAATTGCTATGAAAAATTAATATCTGGATTATGAAAGACATTTTTGATAACGTCTCCTTTCAATGCAGCAAGACTGTAACGGAATCTTACAGTACTTCTTTTGCTCTGGCTACAAAAATGTTAGCCACTTCAATTAGGGGTGACATCTACAATATCTACGGTTTTGTGCGATTTGCAGATGAAATTGTGGATACCTTTCATGACTATAACAAACCAGAATTATTCGATAAATTTGAACAAGATTTAGAACATGCTCTTATCCATAAAATAAGCTTAAACCCTATTTTAAACTCTTTTCAATATACATTTCACAAATACCAGATACCAATGCATCTAGTCTCCTCTTTTATGAAGAGCATGCGCATGGACCTCACTAAAAATGTGTATAGAACAGATGAAGAATATAAAGAATACATCTATGGTTCTGCAGATGTTGTTGGTCTTATGTGCCTCATGGTCTTTGTGAATGGTGATGAAAAAGAATATGAACGTTTAAAGGTTTCCGCAATGGCACTGGGAAGTGCCTTCCAAAAAGTAAATTTTCTTAGGGATCTGAAAGCTGATTTTGAAATCCTAAATAGAACTTATTTTCCAAATACAAATTTGAACGAGTTGAACGAATCTTCAAAATCTAGAATAGTAGCAGAGATCAAAGCAGATTTCGATTTAGCCTATTCTGGAATAGTTCAACTACCCAATGAAGCTAAATTTGGTGTGTATACGGCATTCAAATATTATTCCAAATTATTACAGAAACTTCAGAACACTCCCCCTTTGGAAATTAAAAATGCTAGAATAAGCGTACCCAACTATCAAAAATTTCAATTGTTGGCCAAATCTTACGTCAACTGTAAATTAAAATTAGTGTAATGAACATCTTAATTGGATTACTCATATTTTTAGGGACCTTCTCTATCATGGAATTTATGGCTTGGTTTACTCATAAATATGTTATGCACGGCTTCTTATGGTCACTACACAAGGATCATCACAGAAAGGATCATGATTCCTGGTTCGAGAGAAACGACGTATTCTTTATTTTCTATGCCGTTATTAGTATGAGCTGTTTCTATATTTCTTCAAATACAACATTTTGGTATGCCATACCCATTGGTTTTGGTATTATGGCCTATGGTGCTACCTATTTTTTGGTACATGACATGTTTATACACCAACGCTTCAAAATATTTAGAAATGCTAGCAACTGGTATGCAAAAGGCGTACGGAGAGCACACAAAATGCACCATAAACATTTAGGCAAGGGACAAGGCGAATGTTTTGGAATGTTATTTGTCCCCTTCAAATACTTTAAGAAATAGGAATGCCCAACGCCATAGTAATCGGTGCAGGAATTGGTGGTATAGCCACTGCCCTGCGGTTAAATAAAATTGGCTATGATGTTACCGTTTTAGAAGCCAACAGTTACCCCGGCGGAAAACTATACACCAAGGACGTACACGGCTACCGATTTGATCTAGGACCTTCCCTTTTTACGATGCCACACTTAGTGGATGAATTATTTACACTTTTTGATATTGACCCTAAGTCCTTTTTTGAATATTCAAAAAAAGAAGTGATCTGTAATTACTTTTGGGAAGATGGCACTACTTTTTCAGCCAACGGGGATAGTGACGTCTTTATTAAAGAGGCCGCCAAAACCTTTGGGGAAAGCGAGTCTCATTTAAAGAGTTATGTAAATAGCAACACCAAAAAATACGATCTTACTTCCTCCCTTTTTTTAGAGAAATCCCTTCATAAAGCAAGCACATATCTATCTGTAGATACCATAAAAGCCATCTTACAAATAGGAAAATTGGACGTAGACATTACCCTGAATGCCCTTAATGAGAAAACATTTCAAAGTGCAAAATTAGTTCAGTTGTTCAATAGGTTTGCTACCTATAATGGATCTTCACCCTATCAAACCCCGGGTATCATGTCTATGATCCCACATTTGGAAATGAATTATGGCACATTCTTTCCCAAGGGAGGTATGGTTCAAATAAGTAAAAGCCTATATGAATTGGCTGTTAGGCAAGGTGTGACTTTTAAGTTTAACGAGAAAGTAAATCATATTAAAGTAGAACAAAACAAAGCTATTGGAGTTGCTTCTACCAAAAGAGATTATATGGCGGATATTACCGTATCCAATATGGACATATTTCCCACCTATAAAAATTTGCTCCAGGATCAGTCTCATCCTACCAAAGTCCTCGAACAAGAACGCTCTAGTTCTGCTTTGATATTCTACTGGGGTATTTCCCGAGAGTTTCCTGAACTAGACCTTCATAATATATTTTTTAGCGAAAATTACCAAGAGGAATTTTCTGCTATCTTTGAGAAAAGAACCATCTTCAAAGATCCAACAGTCTATATTAATATTACTAGTAAGGAAGAAAAAGTTGACGCTCCTGAAGGACATGAAAATTGGTTTGTAATGATTAATGTACCAGGAAATTATGGACAGGATTGGGAACAATTAAAAACTGAAGCTCGTATTCATATTATTTCAAAGATCAATAAGATCTTAGGTGTAGATATTGAACCATTGATTATGGCTGAACATATTTTAGATCCCATAGGCATTGAGAGAGATACGAGTTCCTATAGGGGCTCTTTGTACGGGGCTGCAAGCAATAGTAAATTTGCTGCCTTTCTACGACATCCAAATTTCAGCAATTCCATTAAAAACCTATATTTCTGTGGAGGATCGGTTCATCCAGGCGGTGGTATTCCTTTGTGTTTATTATCAGCCAAAATAGTTGGGGATTTAGTCCCTAAAGTTTAATATGCTGGATAAAATAATTAAAAATAAAACTACAGTAGCGATAGGGGTTGTATGGTTATTCCATGTTGCAGCGCTTATTGGGATCAGCATAGGATACCAAGAATGGTTTGTATCTAAAACCACTTTAAATCTTTCTATAAGCCTACTTTTGTTCTTTTGGGTATACCCCATGGATAATATAAAAAAATATGTGGCCTTCGCATTATTTTTTGTGGGGGGGATGTTTGCAGAATGGTTAGGTGTTAATTACAGCATTCTTTTTGGCACATACAGCTACGGGAGTAATTTTGGACCCAAGCTAGATGGAGTACCTTATTTGATTGGGGTATATTGGGGTATTCTTACCTTCATATCTGCTACTTTGGCTTCGCATGTCTTCTCAAAAGCCCCACTTAAAATTATACTTGCAGCCGTATTGATGGTCTTACTCGATTTCTTTATGGAACACAGTGCTCCTATTTTCGACTTTTGGACGTTTAAGGGCGGTTCTGCACCCTTAGAAAATTATACTACCTGGTTCGCGATAGCAGCCATCTTTCAGACCGTATTACATTTTTTAAAACAAGAAGGTAACCTTACGTTTGCCCTGCATTTATATACCGCCCAATTGGTCTTTTTTGGGTATTTCTTTCTAATCCTGGGATAGCCCTGGTAATTGCTGTTTTCCATTCCAAGTGCCCATAGAACGATAGGGCTGAAAACGGGAAAACAATTCTTCCTTATACCATTCCAGTTTTCTAGTCTGCTGTATTGCACTTTGATGCTCCTTGCTGCCATAAGCGAACTCCATTAGGGCTTCTTTGTTCTTCCAAACACTAAATGTAGCCATTTGTGTGACAGGAACCTCTCCAATACCTTTTGTAAAAAGAAGGCCCTTATTCCCGACTAAAGAGGCTTGTGAGGTAGGTACGTATTTCCAAAATCTATACAATAACTTTTTCTTGATGGTAGCCCTAGTGATAACAGCTATAAATGGGTTATCAGGATCTATGTTATTACTTTTCTCGAAAGGATTTTTTCCCGACCATTCCCCTTTAGCAACAAGATTTTTCATATAGAGCGTCCAACATTCTTCACTATTATTTTTATATTTTTCTATAAGTTCGGAAGAGCTAAAAAAATTATTTGCAGACACTTCATTATCCCATATTTGTAGAACTGCATATACCGACCAATCTGGAAAAGGATCAAAACCCTCTTTACCACTTCCCATCAACTTATAAAATAGCTGGCCAGATAGCTTGGACATGGGTGCATGACCAAATTGCATCATACCAAAAGCCCATAACTTCTGCCATAAACTGCGATATCTGTAAAATGTAAGCGTAGTGATCTGTGACATAAAGTTACTCCTCTAATAGGGAATCCAACAATTTTCTAGTAGCTGCACTATTCCAATCAGCAGCTCCTGTTTCAGCTACCTTTATTTTTCCCTCCTTATTGATAATATAGGTTGTTGGAAGTACTTTGGAGCTCAACACTTTTGGTTCTTGGGACTGTGGAAAATACACAGGAAGATTGTATTTTTTTTTGTTCAAAAAATCTAACGCTTTTTGCTCCTCCTCATTGGTGACAAACATAAAGGCAACCCTATCCCCATAGTCATTATAAAGTTCCTGCATACTCGGCATTTCAGCTATACAGGGCGGACACCATGTGGCCCAAAAATTAACCAAGATTACCTTTCCCTTTTGAGATTCAAAATTAAAATATTGCATTTTAGAATCTTTCAATTCCCATCTATAGGAATCCAAAGGCACCTGAAACTCAGCCTTTACCATTGCGGCACTACTGGAAAGCAATCTGCTCGCTAGAACCTTAACTTTAAATCCAATAGGCGTAAACAACAAAAGGATAACCCCCAATATTAAAGCAGCATTCAACCATTGTTTCTTGCCTATTTTTAATGACATATTTACTCTTTTATGAGTCCGTCTAAAATCGCACGAACTTTACTATTGTCCCAATCTGCTATCCCCTCCTTATGTATTACAATATTCCCTAATTTATCTAGTAAATATGACGCAGGCACCACTTCATCACTAATGGGCATCTTTTCCCCAATAATTAAATAAGTCACCGGAAAAGTAAAATTGTGTTCTTTCATAAAGGCTTCTACAGGTTCCCGCTCTTCATTGGTAATGATATAAAAATCCATTTTGTCCTTATACTGATCGTATAGATCCTGTATACTGGCCAATTCTGCAACACAAGGTAATTTCCATGAAGCCCAAAGATTGATTAATACGACATTACCTTTGGATTTTTTGAAGTTAAAAAAGTTCCAATTCGCATCTTTCAACCTCCAATTATAATCCGTTATTCGTTCCCTATCCGATACTTCAGTAACATCTGGACTAAATGAAAATATTTTATTCAACAAAACCTTTCCATAATACCCAACAGGCGTTACAAAAAACGATACTATAAAGGCAATAAGCAATATGTTTAGAAAGGTCTTTTTTGTAATTTTCATATGTTAATTTATTTCCAATCAAAACTAAAAAACTCCTGATGATAATCAGGAGTTTTTGTGAACTATTTAAAAAATGAATTTAGGAAGCATTTTCCCTTTTTATCACGTTTAAGGCAGAACCTTCATTGAACCAATCTATTTGGGATTGGTTGTAGGTATGGTTTACTTTTATGGTATCCTTAGTACTATCATTATGAACCACTTCTATAGTTAGTTCTTTGTCTGGTGCAAATGCTGATATATCTAGGAAGTTAAAAGTATCGTCTTCCTGAATAAGATCATAATCTCCTTCATTAGCGAACGTTAAGCCCAACATCCCTTGTTTTTTGAGGTTTGTTTCGTGTATCCGTGCAAAAGATTTTACCAATACCGCTGCTACTCCCAAATGCCTTGGTTGCATGGCCGCATGTTCCCTTGAAGAACCTTCACCATAGTTGTGGTCACCCACTACAATGGTGTTAATGCCCGCAGCCTTATAGGCTCTTTGTGCATCTGGTACCCCAACATACTCTCCAGTAAGCTGGTTCTTTACAAAATTAGTCTTCTTATTATAGGCGTTTACAGCACCAATTAAGGTATTATTTGCAATATTGTCCAAATGACCCCTGTAACGTAACCATGGACCTGCCATAGAAATGTGGTCTGTGGTACATTTTCCGAAGGCTTTGATTAATAATTTTACGCCTTTCAAGCTTTCCGATGTGATGGGAGTGAACGGTTCTAATAATTGTAATCTCTCTGACTTTGGATCTACTCTTACGATCACACTGGATCCATCTTCTTTAGGTGCTAAATATCCGGCATCCTCTACGTCAAATCCTAATGGTGGAAGTTCAATTCCTAAAGGTTCGTCCAATTTCACCTCTTCCCCATTCTCGTTCAACAGGGTATCGGTCATTGGATTAAAATCTAATCGCCCTGAAATTGCTATTGCAGCTACCATTTCCGGTGATCCCACAAAGGCATGGGTATTTGGATTCCCATCTGCCCTTTTTGAGAAGTTTCTATTAAAAGAATGTACGATGGTATTCTTCTCCTCCCCTTTTAGATCACTTCTATCCCATTGCCCAATACATGGACCACAGGCATTGGTAAAAATGGTGGCTCCTAGATTTTCAAAAATCTGTAATAAACCATCTCTTTCTGCTGTGAACCTAATTTGTTCTGAACCTGGATTGATTCCAAAATCTGACTTTGGCTTTATTTTTTTATCTACGGCTTGCTTGGCAATTGAGGCAGCACGTGTCAAATCTTCATAAGAAGAATTGGTACAAGAACCTATCAATCCCCAATCTACCTTTATTGGCCATCCATTTTCTCTGGCTTTTATTCCCAATTCACCAACTGGAGTGGCTAAATCTGGCGTAAATGGACCATTTAAATGAGGTCTTAATTCATCTAGGTTGATCTCTATCAACTCGTCAAAATATTTTTCCGGATTGGCGTATACTTCTGCATCAGCTGTTAAGTGTTCCTTTACGGCATTAGCGGCATCGGCAACATCACTCCTGTCCGTTGCTCTTAGGTAACGCTCCATAGATTCGTCATACCCAAAAGTAGATGTGGTAGCACCAACCTCGGCACCCATATTACAAATGGTTCCTTTACCGGTACAGGAAAGGTTTTTAGCACCTTCACCAAAATATTCTATTATGGCTCCGGTTCCACCTTTTACGGTAAGAATCCCAGCCACTTTCAATATTACATCCTTAGAGGAGGTCCAACCAGAAATATTACCGGTCAATTTAACTCCAATTAGTTTTGGGAATTTCAATTCCCATGCCATTCCGGCCATCACATCTACCGCATCAGCGCCACCAACTCCTATGGCTACCATTCCCAATCCTCCAGCATTCACTGTATGCGAATCTGTACCGATCATCATTCCTCCTGGAAAAGCATAATTCTCCAATACCACTTGGTGAATAATTCCTGCCCCTGGCTTCCAGAATCCTATTCCGTATTTATTAGATACCGATTCCAGAAAATCAAATACCTCAGCGCTTGTGCTATTAGCAACCTTTAAATCGGCGGCTGCACCACTTTTTGCTTGGATCAAGTGATCACAATGTACTGTAGTAGGAACGGCAACCTGAGGCTTTCCGGCCTGCATAAACTGCAATAAAGCCATTTGTGCAGTCGCATCCTGACATGCTATACGATCTGGTTTAAAGTCTACGTAGTCTTTACCCCTTTTAAATTCCTTTGTAGAATTTCCATCCCATAAATGGGAGTATAAAATTTTCTCCGAAAGGGTCAGTGGTCTTCCAACGATCTCGCGTGCTTTATCAACTCGCTCGGCCATATTGGAATACAATCCCTTGATCATATCGATATCAAATGCCATTATTATGTTTTTTGTTTAAGTTAATGCAATCCAACAAAAATAATAAAATAGAAGGGGCAAACGAAATTTTAGGCCTACGATTCATATCATTTTCATTGAAAAATCAATGAATGCTTCACAAAAAAATGAATTTGTTAATTTTTTGGAAGAAAATAAGCATATTCGCTTACGATAACGTTTGAAATTTGAGTATTGGAACTAAAGTAAACGGCGAATTAGATCGTCTTCTGAGATCCCTTCGGCCTCTGCCTTGTAGTTTTTAATGATTCTGTGCCTTAAAATACCCCAAGCAACCGCTTTTACATCTTCTATATCTGGAGAGAATTTACCATTAACGGCAGCATGTGCCTTTGCTGCTAAAATAAGATTTTGTGATGCCCTTGGTCCTGCTCCCCAATCTATATATTGTTTAACGTAATCTGAGGCTGTAGGTAAATTTGGCCTGGTGCTGTTCACCAATCGCACAGCGTATTCAACCACATTATCAGGGACAGGAATCCTGCGGATCAGATGTTGTACATCCACAATTTCCTGTGCACTGAAAAGGGAATTTATAGAAGCGGTATGATCAGAGGTTGTAGACTTAACCACTTCAATTTCTTCTTCAATGGAAGGATACTGTAATTCTATAGCGAACATAAATCTATCCAATTGCGCTTCTGGCAAAGGATAGGTCCCTTCTTGTTCTATAGGGTTCTGGGTTGCGAGCACAAAATAAGGCTCCGCCAATTTATATTGGGTCCCTGCAATGGTAACGGATCTTTCCTGCATGGCCTCCAGAAGGGCTGCCTGAGTTTTAGGTGGGGTACGGTTAATTTCATCCGCAAGGACGATATTGGAAAATATTGGTCCTTTTATAAACTTAAAATTACGGTTTTGGTCCAAAATCTCACTTCCTAGAATATCACTAGGCATAAGATCTGGTGTAAACTGTATCCTTTTAAAATCTAAGCCCAAGGTCTGGGCAATGGTGTGAACCATTAAGGTTTTTGCCAATCCGGGCACACCAATTAAAAGGGAATGCCCACCAGTATAGATGGACAATAGTATTTGGTTTACTACCTCATCTTGACCTATGATCACCTTTGCAATTTCTTGCTTTAGTGCTTTGTGTTTTTCTACTAAGCTATTGATGGAAGCAACGTCTGACATGCACTTACTGCTTTACCCAATTGTTTGCAAAATCGCATCCCTTATTGTCCTTGTTTACGCTGATATAGGTGTCCTCAATATGTTCTGACATCCACTTTTCAATAGCCTTGAACTGCTTATCACGAAGTGCCAACTCCTGAATCTTTAAATAATCCTTGGAAAAATTTGCCTCGTGCTCATCATACCTATTGGTAATCTTCATAATCTTATATTTTGGAGCCCCTCCTCTTGGATCTTCCTCTAAAATAGGCTGAGAAATCTCATTATCCTTCAAGTTACGAACCTGATTGTAAAGGGTAGGATCCATTTTTGTCAATTCAAAATGGGAATCAAAATTGGTAGGGTTCCTCAATAGACCACCATCAAATTTGGTTTCCTTTTCATCTGAAAAATTTTGGGCTGCCTCAGCGAAGGTATATTTTTCATCCATCACATTTTGACGCACACTATCCAGTTCTACCTTGGCGGCATCCATAGCTTTTTGAGGGATTTCTGGTGCAATCAATATGTGCCTAAGATCTACTTCTTGACCTCTTATTTTTTCAATATAAATAATATGATAACCAAATGTGGTCTCAAATGGCTCTGATATCTCCCCTTCTCTTAAACTAAAGGCAACGTCCTTAAATTCTTTAACGAACCCTGTCTGTCTGGTCATACTGTAAAAACCACCTTTGGATTTTGATCCTGGGTCTTGAGAGTAAAGAATGGCCTTTACACTAAAACTGGCGCTATTATCTTCTACATCAGCTTTTATGGCCTTCAATTTGTCTATTACCTTTTGCTTTTCCACTTCTGGGGCTGCGGGCTCCTTTACTATTTGTGCAATTTCTAATTCGGCCCCAAATACAGGACGCTCATCTGTAGGGATCTTGTTAAAGAATTGGCGCACCTCTTCTGGGGTAATCTCTATTTCGCCTACAATCTTTTGCTGCATTTTCTCTGACAGCATTCTTAACTTATTGATCTTAAAAAGCTCCTCTCTAAAACTCTCCTCATCGTTCTTGCGATAGAACTTTAGAACTTTTTCAATAGAACCTACTTGGGATACAAGAGATTGCAACTGTCTTTCACTAGTGGAATTCACCTCGTCGTCTGAAACCAAAATACTATCCTGAACTGCCTGATGGGCATACAAACGATCTTCCATTAATTTTCCCAGTAAGCCACAGCGGGTGATATCTTCTGTAGAGGCTCCCTGACTTCGCAAATCGATCAAGGTTTTTTCTATATCCGATTCCAGAATTACATAATCTCCTACCACAGCTGCTACCCCGTCTAATTTTATTCTTTTAAAATTGTTTACGGTATCTTTTTTATACCCTTCATTAGCTTCCACTGCAGTATCTTGTGGTTCTACCTGAGTATCAGGCGTTTTATCGTTTTCCTGTGCATACCCCATTACCGTTAAAAGTAAAGCGGTTAAAAAAGTGATCGTCTTATTCATCTTGTACATATATCTCAAATTCTTTTTCTTTTATAGCCTCATCAATAATTTCGGTCTCTAGCTTTCGCATATAATCCAACCTTCTTCTGTTCATGAGAACCTGTCTTATGGAAGGCCTTATAAATGATAATGGGGCAATATCATTAACTTCTAACACATCAATTACCTTGCCCAAATATACCCCTAATGAATCCTGAATTTCAAAAAATTGTGATTTTTTTAAGTACAACGCCTCATTTTCAAGACTTAAGGGAGTTATTTCCTTTACAATTCTAGAAACCTTTACCCAAACAGAATCATTAAGGTTTAGCTTCCTAAATTGCATGCTTATAGAGTCTAAAAAAGCTATATCCTTCTTATTGAAACGCTTTAGTTTCTCTGCTACAGCATCTTTTTTCAAAAATTGCGGGGGTAATTCCACAAATCGGATCATCATGAGTTTCTCCCTTAACTTAAAATTTTCTTTTTCATTCTCATAAAAGGCGAATAGCCCTTCTTCATTCACAATAGTATCTAGAGCCTGCTGTACCAATGCTTCTTTATAAGCCCTAGTATATAGATCTATCCTATAATCGTCTACTAGCTTATCAAACTCGGCAAGTTTATCTACTGGTAGGTTAATCCTTGATTTTGAGAGTAGCAATTGCTTAGATGCCCATGTATTTATATAATTGGATACAAGCAATACACTATCAGCTTTAGACATGTTATCCGTTATTAGAGGGGCAATATCCTCTTCATAGAGATACACTTCTCCAACACGGGCTATAGCCTTGTTATCCTTCTTTTTTTTCCAGATTCCTTCGCATGAAGCTCCTAGAAAAAGTAACGCAAACGCGGATAGTAGGACAAGAAGTTTAATGAAATGTCGAGTTATTAAAAACATCCTGCAAAAGTAACAAATAACCATCGCTGTGCAAGTTCTGATTTTCTGCCAAAAATCAACTATTTTTAACAAATGTTTAGAAATACTAAGCTTTTGTAACCCAAAAACACCTTTAGGATCTATATCCTTGCAACGTATGAGCAATAGAAGAATAAAATTGATTTGGGACTTTAGGGGCCCCGCTGCCGCTAAAACAGCTGAACACCACGAAATACATTTAACAGATTATATAATTGCAGAAAAATTAGATTTAGGAATAACAGGCTGCAAAACCTTTAGTGAAATGCACAGCATTGCCTTTTTGGTAGTGGATGAATCAAAAATGATTGAGGTCCGTGACGCCTTAAAACCTCATAGGGGAGAAGTTTATGAAGACTAAACCCTTACCTATTATTAGTTTCTTTTAACCTTACTATGAGCACCCGTGAAAAATAAATATTTATACGTTTTTTGGATTCTCCTAACGGTCATTGGTTGTAAGGATGACGTGCCCCTTCCTGATAATCCATTGGCATATGTTCTAAAATCAAAAAATCAAAAAATTAAAAGGGTACTAGACAGTATCGACAAATACGAAGTGCAGATAAGATTTACCTCGATCTTCCGAAGAAACGATAGTATTATTTTAGAGGATCACGATTTTCAGGTGAATTCAGAAAATTATTTTTACCCTGCAAGTACTGTTAAATTTCCCTTAGCTATTCTTGCCTTAGAAAAACTAAACGAGAATGATAGCCTTACTATGGATACACGTTTTTTTGTGGAAGGAGACACCATCACTACCACTTTTGCAGAGGAAATCAACAAAATATTCGCAGTTAGCGATAATGAGGCCTACAATCGCTTATTCGAATTTTTAGGAACAAATGAGATCAACCTGCGTTTGGCAAACAAAGGAATTAGCCCTGTACGCATCTCACACCGCTTGTCTACCGAAAATGCAGACCGTACCACCACCAAGCCCCTTGTTGTTTATTTAAACGATAGCACCCTTACCAATAGACGAAAATCATACAACAAAGCTCCAGAAAGACTGTCCTTGAATGGTGTAAAAAAAGGCCGAGGGTATTATAATGAAGAGGAACTTATTTTGGAACCCTTTGATTTTTCCCTTAAAAACTATTATACCATTGAAGCGCAACATGCAGTCTTGAAACGGATTATTTTTCCAGAATTATTTTCAAGAAAGGAACAATTTCGCATTAGTAATGAACAACGACAACGGCTTTTGAAAGCGATGAGTACCGTCCCAAGACAAGCTGGTTATAATGCAACTAAATTCTACGATAGTTATGGAAAATTCTTTATCTACGGTGATACAAAAGAGCCTATCCCAAAGACCGTAAAAATTTATAACAAAGTTGGCTATGCATATGGTACTTTAACCGACTGTGCTTATATAAAGGATACGGTTAACAACATAGAATTTTTGATCACCGCCACTATTCTAGTGAATAGCAATGAGACTTTCAATGATGACCAATACGAATATGAAACAATAGGCATCCCGTTCCTGGCAGAACTAGGTAGAGAACTTTACCAATTACAACTATCCATAAAAAACGGAACCTTTGGAACTTCTACACCTTGATTTGTGTACCTAGAAATACGTATAATAGTGCTCTTGGCAGAATTGCGTTGGTAATGTGCCCCTTTTAGCATCATGTCTTAGAGCTAAAGAATGGTAGAATACCAATTAGAGGAGGTTGCCATCATAGAGCCCAGACTACCATGAACAAACTCATGCTAATAGGCTAGTAATTCCTTCATTAGGATGGACTAGAGAAAAAGGTGTTTTCTAGTTCCTAAAGATCTTAAATTTTTAGACATCCGCTTCCGAGGGAATTGCGTAGTAGCCAAGACCTTCAAATATAAAGCCCTGCCAGATTGGTTGTCCTTAAACAACACCATAATCCTGCAGACGAGTATGGCTAGTTGGCAATTTATACCTAGGTGATCCTTAGAAAAGGGCAAAATAAAATTCATTTATGGTTCATATTAGAACAACTTAAGCAAGGGAAAAGAACACCGAAAAATAAATATTATAAGAGCTATAGGTCAGACCAATAATAAGAAGTAGCTTTGCGCCCAGTTAAAAAAAAATGACAGTACTCCACTCAAAACCAATTCTTTACAAACGGCTAGTTGGAGTTAAAAAAAAGAAGATGCATGAAGCGTATTAATGAATACAAGAAATTGTTCAATGTTGAAAAGGAATTAGACCTAAAACAGCTGAAAACAACCTATAGGAATTTGGTAAAGGAGTGGCACCCAGATAAATTCCAGAAAGAAGATGCCTTATTTGAAGAAGCTCAGATAAAAAGTCAAAAGATCATAGATGGTTATCACTTTTTGGTTAGCATAGCACCTGAAACCAAGCAAGCAAATTTGGAAGAGTACAAGGTAACCACAAATGAATCTGGTATTGCAGATTTCACCCATAAAGGCTTGTTAATGGAAATTACCTTTTTGGATGGTAATACCTACGAGTTTTTTGGAGTTACTAAGAACATATACGTAAAGATGATTAATTCTGATAAGCAACTGAGATTTGCCAAAAGGAACATTTTTAATTCATATCTCTACCGAAAATCGAAAAAAAGCGCATAATAATAAAAGATTAACGTTAATATAATGTGAGAATTAATTTTTTAATGCGATCTTTGCCAACTATTTAGTAATTAATTTAATTTTTATAATGAGTACAGGAACAGTAAAATTTTTCAACGACGCAAAAGGATTTGGTTTTATAACTGAAGAAGGTTCTAACAAAGAACATTTTGTACACGTATCAGGTTTAATCGACGAAATCCGTGAAGGAGACGAAGTTGAATTTGAATTGGAGCAAGGAAAAAAAGGATTGAACGCAGTTAACGTTAAAGTTATCGACTAATTACGTTTCTTTTCTAGAAATAAGGCCTATCTATTGATAGGCTTTTTTTATGCCCAAAAATGAGATTCATACATTGTTTATTTTATAATGCTTGTTTTTACTTTGCCTATATTGTTCACAGAAAAACAACAGCATGGCACTATTGGCGAAGTGGATCCTTATTTTTTTTGGAATATTCCTTATAGGTACAGCAGTCCTAATGCTTTTATTACCAAGTAAGGCCAGAGAAATCCTTAGAAAAGCCGGAAGCACACCTTTTATCAATTATATGGAAATATCGGTTCGTATGATTCCATCAGCTGCCTTGATACTTTATGCCGATTACTCCAGATTCACCATGGTATTTCTTTTGTTAGGATGGTTTATGTTAGGCACTTCCGTTATACTTTATTTTATACCTAGAAAGATGAACCACCAATATGCCTTAAAATCTGCAGATATATTAAATCCACTTTATATACGATGCATCTCCCCTTTATCTTTTCTTTTTGGCATCTTTATCATCTACGGGACTCATTCTTAGCATTTTTTTAATTAAATGGTATCCGTATCGCTACAACCAATTAATTTTTTATTTCTCTTGGGGTGACCCTCTTATTTAAAGTCTGACTGCATCCTATACTACGTATTTAGACATTATTTTATATCTTTAAGTAATCCCCAATTAAAGGTCAACCCATATCTTCTTGGCACCCCATGAAGATATGCTAATAAAATTAGGTAGTTGTTTATACTTCTAAACGTGAATATACGTCTGGAACTCAAACCAACAAGCGAAAACATTGGAAGATAAGATTCTGTAGCTTGAAGCACAGAACGCCAAGAAAACATGATCTACTTATAAAAATGGCATTAAAAAAAACAGATTATACCTTCATTTTTGGTATTCTCTAAAGCTGTGTATTTTAGATACCATAATATCTAATATACAATGGGATCAGGACTTGGACCCAAGATGACATTTCAATTTGTAGAAGTATTAAAGGTGATAGTAGAATTTACAATTACAACAAGTAAAGAAACTCCCTTTATTGTATTTCTTCTTATTAAACTTTAAAAAAGTAAATCGAATAACCTAAAAACAAGCATTATGAAAAAAGCCATCAGGAATGTTTTAGCGATCATTTTAGGGTTGGTCCTTGGAAGTGTGGTGAATATGGGACTCATTATGACCGGTGGCGACGTTGTCTCCCCTCCCCAAGGTGCAGATATCACAACCATGGAAGGACTTAAGGCTTCCATGCACCTATTCGAAGCCAAAAACTTTATTTTTCCTTTCTTGGCACATGCTTTAGGTACTTTTGTGGGTGCTGTAATTACAGCATTGATTGCCGCCAACTACAAAATGAGGTATGCTTTTGGTATAGGGGCCACCTTTATGTTAGGAGGCATCATCAATAGTTTTCTATTCCCTGCCCCATCGTGGTTTATTGTCTTAGACCTTATGGCTGCTTATATTCCCATGGCTTGGTTTGGCGGTAAATTAGCATTGGCCTTACACCAAAAAAGCACCAACACAAACCTTTAGAACTCATAAAATATAGTGTTTCTATAGAAATTAACAGCGCTATTGATCAGGTTATTGAACTTTTTGACAATCCAGATAATTTAAAGGAATGGATGGAAGGTCTGCTGAGCTTTGAACATCTGAGTGGCACCCCTTGACAAATTGGGGCCAAATCCAAATTGAGATTTAAAATGGGAAAACGGGACGTTGAAATGATTGAGACTATTACCGTTCGCAAACTGCCTCAAGAATTTAGTGGCACCTATAAGGTCAAAGGAGTCTTTAACATAGCAAAAAACAAGTTTGTAGAACTCTCGGATACGAAGACCAAGTAGATCTCGGAGCAGGAGTTTGAATTTATGGGCATAATGAAATTTATGGGTGTTCTGATGCCATGGGCCTTTAAAAAACAATCCTTGAAATACCTGAAAGCATTTAAAAAATTTGCAGAAAGCCAAGCGTATTAGGAAATAATCTAACACAATACCTAATTCAGCATGAGAGATGTATTCCATATTATCATAAGGGTACTATTACTCGCCACCTTGGTCAGTTGCCAAGGTCTAACAAAGGGCAATACCATTAAAAAAGCCGCTGTCCAAACACCTTAGTTGATCGGGGGTGGATGTGATGGTTGCGAACTGATGTATGTGGGCATGCCCAAAAATATTGCTGCAGTTGACACCAGTGCTGGATGGTCCGAAGTGGGTCATAAATTACTCATGACTGGTACAGTATTTAAATTTGGCGGCAAAATACCAGCGCCCAATGTAATAATCTACTACTGGCAGACCGATTCCAATGGGTTCTACTCCCCTGTTAAGGGAATGGACGCCAAAGCGAGAAGGCATGGACATTTAAGAGGCTGGGTGAAGACCGATAATAAAGGACATTATGCCATTTATACTATTCGGCCCGCACCTTACCCGAAGGATGTGATGCCTTCCCATATCCATACGTCCATCAAGGAACCCAACATAACCAATGAATACTATATAGACGAATTTGTTTTTGATGACGATCCCCTACTGCTCCCCGCTTGGAAAAAGAATCCACCAGAAAATAGAGGCGGAAGTGGCCTTTTAAGAGTGATGCTTTCCAATAATCTACAAATTGCCGAACACAACATTGTTTTGGGGTTAAACATTCCCAATTATCCCGAAAAACCTGCTTATGGTAAGCAACCCGGATTGGAAATTGGGGAAGACCAACCATCATTTACCCCATACATGCCTTGGGGCCAGACAAAGGCACCAAAACCTGTCCTGTTTGTAAGTATGGGAGCTACCATGTCATCATCTATTTTGCGGGCAACAACACTAACTGGAAAGGTATTAAGCAGTGGTTGGTGTATTTGGAACAGGAAAGAAAAAACCGTAACACGTATTTAAAGGCCTATTTCGTTTACGGAAATAGCAATAGCTATTCCAAAGAAAAGAGGATAGCGGAGTTGGAACAGGTGGGCATTGGATTGAATTTGAAACATATGGCTCTGAAGTTTGTACCATTCTTTTCGGATAAGGGCAGTGAGATAAATCTCAACAAGTTAGATCCCAAAGTGGAAAATACCTTTATCATTTACAAATACCGAACTATTATAGATAAGTATGTAGACCTAAAGCCCACAGCTGCTAATTTCCTGAAACTATCCAAAACCTTGGATGCCACTACCAATAACTATTTTGGCCTGCCCATACCCAAACAAGACTAATTCCTTGGCGTTACTAATTACACTATAATTTTGATTGTTGTATGCTAAAGGTTTGTTATTAACACCACCTTAGATATGGGTCTTTTTTGTTTTTTAATTTGAGCATCAAAGGGCTATATTTTGTACTTTTCCCTATTACAATTAATCCCTTTATGGACCAACTTTTAGATTTCATACTTCATACCGATGATGCTTTACTGTCTTTGGTTGCCGAAAATATTTACAAGGCCTACTTTATCCTTTTCCTAATTATAATGCTGGAAACCGGGCTGATTGTTTTCCCTTTTTTACCTGGAGACGGACTCCTCTTTTCTGCTGGGGTAGTTGCTGCTTCTACAGATATGAATGTATGGGTGTTATTGCTATTGCTTATCATAGCTGCAATCATGGGAAATATTATCAACTACTATGTGGGCATGACCCTAGGTGCCGGTTTAAAGGAGAGCAACAATTACATCATTAAAAATTATATCATGATCCATGTCCCCAAGGCAGAAGCATTTTATGCAAAACATGGCGGCCGCGCTATTATCATTGGTCGGTTTTTTCCTTTTGTACGCACCTATATCCCATTTTTGGCAGGGATTGTACGTATGGAACGCCCTACCTTCATTAAAAACAGCGTATTGGGTGCTCTTTATTGGATCTCATTGTTTCTCTTGACAGGATTTTTTGTAGGAGATATCCCTTGGGTAAAAAACAATTATGGACTTATATTTATATGCCTCATTATAATTACCATGTTACCCTTATTATTTTCGATGCTAAAGAAATTATTCAAAAAACTGAACTTAATTTAGAGTATTCTTAAAAGTACATTATGCCCTATACCCTTACAAATAAACTTTTGGAACTCCATGTAGATTTTCCCTCAGAAAATTATACAGGTTCACGTTTCGATTGGTCTGGAAAAATAACCTCTGTGAAATTCCAGAATATATCCATTACAGGCGTGGAACAAACAAACCTAGCGGAAGGCATCCACCGTGGTAAAGGATTTTACAATGAATTTGGGATTAACTCCCCCCTAGGTTTTGATACTACGGAGATTGGGGATTGGTTCCATAAGATTGGGGTGGGACTCTTAAAAAAAGATTCAGATATCTACGACTTCCAAAAAAACTACGAAGTGCACCCTGCCGAATTTAATGTTATCAAAAGCAAAACTCAAATAACTAGTACTTGTATTGCTAAGCTTTACAATGGTTTTGGGTATATTCTAAACAAAGAAATAGCGCTATTTAAAAGTGGTTTTACGATCCGTTATCAATTAAAGAATACAGGTGATAAAACTATAAAAACCAATGAATACAACCACAATTTTTTGGCCGTAGACAAAAGTTTAATTGGAATTGACTATCACTTAAAATTTTCATTTCCCTTACAGCCCAATCTTTTTGGGGAAACGGTAAACCCTGAAAAGAAGGCGATCTTAGGTAAAGATGACGTTTCCTTTATAGGAACGCCCCAAGAACAATTCTTTTTTAGTAATCTGTCTGGAGGTAAAACCGTCTATGCCCAATGGGAACTGCTGAATCTCAAAAGTAATATCGGGATCCGTGAAACCGGAAGTTTCCCGACTAATTCCTTTAACCTCTGGGGATGGACCCATGTGATCAGTCCTGAAATATATCATACAATTGCCCTTAATCCCGGAGAAACCACGTCTTGGTCTAGAACGTACGATATTTTTACCATAGCCTAGTCCAACGAATCTAAAGAAGAGGTTCCCATCTTTTTCAGTGGGCAAGTAATCGTGAACTGAATTTCAAGCAATGTAAAAAAATCCATAAACAACTGTTATGTAGTAATTTATGTTCGTTTTATTTTTGCTGATCAGCAATTATATTCTGTATTAGGTATGTCAAATCCCCCCTTACTTTTAAAATTAAAGGTTTGGATAAAGTGTTGCAATCCGATTTATTCATATGCTATGCTAGATCCTGATACCATACAGGCATATATTCAAGGTATTATCATTCTTAAGTTTTAAACGGGAAAGCCGAAAACCAATCCAAGTAAGCACCAACAAATGAAACCAAATGAAAACTAAAAACACCTTCATCCTCTTCATTACTCTTGTAAGTATGGCGACCACCTTCGCCCAAAAAAGCAACATTAACAAAGACCTTAAAATGTATTCCCAAGTTTGGGACGACATTGTAAACAAGGGTCAGATAGACCGCATTAATACCGAAAATTTCGCCACGGACATTACTTTGGTCACAAGTCCAGAGAACATTGTAGGGATTGAAGGTTTTAAAGCCTATTACCAAAAAACCTCACAGGGTTTTCGGATGTTTCCTTTACCATTCTCGATGTCTTTGGACAAAACGATAAAATAGTAAAAAAATGGAATTTTAAGGGCACACACACGGACGACTTCTTTGGTATCCCCGCCACAGGAAAAATGGTGGACATAGATGGGGTGACCTTGGTGAAAATGAAAAACGGAAAAATTGCCCAAGAACAGGATTTTATGGACAATATGTTGTTTATGACTCAATTGGGAATGCTGTCCAATCCAGAAAATACGTGTATTGTGGACAACCTCTATAAGGCCTTTGCTGTTGGGGATATTCCTTCTGTACTCAGCACAATGGACGCCAATATTGTTTGGAACGAGGCCGAAGGCAATGCATATGCCGACGGTAATCCGTACATAGGACCAGATCCTATTTTAAATGCCGTTTTTGCACGCCTCGGAGCAGATCACGAATACTATAACCTTACCGATATCCAATTACATGAGATGAGCAATGACCAAGTGCTTGCCACCTTACGCTATGATGCCAAATTGAAGGAAAATGGTGTCTTAATAGATGCCCAGGCCGCCCACCTTTGGACCCTGAAAGATGGAAAAGTGATCGGCTTTCAGCAGTTTGTAGATACCAACCAATTAGCGGATACTCTCAGTAAATAAGCAAACACTATATAAAGGAAAAGCGGAAATTTGTTGAGCCTATTCCTTTAATAATGCCGAATAATCTTAAAAAAAAGCTACTAAAGCGCAAGTGATCACGGCTTGTGCTTTTTTAATATATTTATAATATCCGTTCAACCATAACTTTTCGTCTCGATAGCCATTGGGATTATAAGGATGGGTATAACCTAACCACCAATGGAAAACATGATCAAGCTTTTTAGGAGAATTCGGCAAAACCTGTTGACTGAAAATAAGTTCAACAAATACCTTCTTTATGCCATTGGGGAGATTGTACTAGTGGTTATTGGTATTTTGATCGCTTTACAGATCAATAATCTAAATGAGGAAAGCAAGATCAATACCTCTGTTGCCAAACATTTAATTATTCTAAAGTAAAACATACTGGAGGATCAAATACAATTGAGGGAATTACAACACATTATGATGGAAAATTCCCATTACGCAGACTCATCCGTGTTGCAAATAAGAACCTTGATTCCTCTTGATAATCAAATTAAAAAGTATTTAAGCAAATTAATACAAGAATATCAGTTTAGACCCAATACCAATGCCATAGAAACCATTACACAATCCAATGAAATTCCTTCCTTAGATTCTGAACTACAAACTGCTATTCTTAATTATTATGCCCTGATAGAACGAACAAAAGAACGGGAACACATTTCAAACACCCAAAGACAAAGTAAGTATGAGAACCATATAAATAATTATTATCCCGAAATATTTCAAAAGGACAATGAATGGGACTTCGTTAAAACATTCTATAAAAATGACCCCAGACCTATAACCCCTATTAATGAAAACAAATTCCTTTTGGATAGACCTCTGGAAGCATTGTTAGTCTCAAGATATTTTCAGAGTAGTGTTCTTCAGGAGTATTACACCGATTTATTGGAGTCCTCAGAAACTATTCTGAAATTATTGTCAGAAGAATCATAGCGGTAAACTTTTATCTATAAAAACCTATAGGTATGAAAACAATGACCTGCAGACAATTGGGAGGGGTCTATGATCTGCCATTTAGGACCAACACTTTTGATGAAATAGCCGAGATGAGCAAAAAGCAAGAGCTTATAAAACCCCCTAAAGCCATGAAAGAGTAGTTCTAAAAAAAGAGAACTGAATTTAATGCTCTATGAAAGGATAAATAAAATATTCCAGAAAGGCAGGAGCAATAGCAAATACCGGTATATCAACGTATACTGGACAAATATTAACTAATCTCGGTGCTATATCGGGCTTTGAAACCGCTACTCATTATGGAGAAATTGTTCCTCCTAGTGGAGATGTTGAGATAATTAAGGAGATTGATGGTACTGCTACTTTTAGCCTGTATCAAAATGGAGTGCTAATACCCAATTCTAGCAGAATTAGAACAACAAAAGTTAATACGGTCGATGTTACTTTACGAGCAATGGCTACTATCGCTCAAGATGAAAATATTGAGGTGAGATGGATTGCGTGTAATGAGCGCTGCGAAATACCCCATCTATATGGATTTTGTCCGTTGGGAATTAATTGCTAGATCAAAATCATTAAAAGCCATTGTAAAAAGAGGACTTGCACCAACATTAGGTTCCCAAAAGATTATTTACAGAAAACCTTTAAAAATCTGGTCAAAATTTGATGTGGTATTGGAGAGTGTTGGCATGGATGATAAGTGGATTTACAATATTCATTATTTTGAACAAGAAAATGAAGTTAAGGCAATAGGCATTACAGGAATACTTATTTGGAGAAAAAATATTCCCACTGACCTCACGGATATCATGAAAGAAGTTGGTGAAAATGGAAAAATAGTTCCCCCCTCTTGGGTCTTAAAAATCTTTAAAGAGGATAAAAAAATTATAGAAAATGCCAACGAAATAATCTATAGCCAGCAAGGCACTAGTATTTCATAGAAACATACTGCCCCTCGCGCACAATGGAGAGGGCTGGACACAAAACCCCAATAAATTCATGATGATGAGTAAAATAGGTTTCGACTGCGCTGAACCTGACAATGAAAAATTTCATAAGATTCCCCGATGCCACCTCTAAGGCAGGCGGGGATCTTTCTTTATAACTAAATTCTCACTACATACAAGAGGTCCCACCCTAGCTAAGAACTCCATCCTATTCCCAATAACCTTTATGAAGAATAAAGCCACTTAAATTTTTTAACCCATCTTTGGACTACCCTGAAAAGAAGTAGTATGAAAGATAACATAAAACTTGGACTAAAAGAAAACTGGCCACAATTCACCATTTTGGTGATTGTTAATGCCTTTGTAGGTGGTATGGTAGGTTTGGAACGCACCATTATCCCCAAATTTGCTGAATTGGAATTTGGGATGGCTTCCAAAACCGCAATCCTTTCCTTTATTATCGCCTTTGGCATCACCAAGGCCGTCACCAATTACTTTACAGGAAAATTGGCCAATAGGTTTGGCAGAAGGAATCTTTTGGTACTGGGTTGGATCATTGCCCTTCCCATTCCTTTTCTATTGATCTACGCCCCTTCCTGGAACTGGGTTATTTTTGCCAATATCCTTTTGGGTGTAAATCAAGGATTGACATGGAGCAGTACCGTGGTGATGAAAATAGATCTGGTAGGGCAAAAAGATCGCGGCTTGGCCATGGGCATTAATGAGTTTGCCGGCTATTTCGCCGTAGGGGTGGTCGCCTTTCTAACGGGTATTATTGCACAAGAATATGGGGTTACTCCCTACCCTTTTTATTTGGGAATCGGTATTTCTATTATTGGTCTATTATTAACGGTATTCTTTGTTAAGGATACCCGAAAATTTGTGGACCAGGAACAAAAGACCACCGAGACCAATACCTTGGAAAACGTCTTTTTGGAAACCTCATTTAAGGACAGAACATTAAGTTCCATTACCCAAGCAGGGTTGGTGAACAATTTAAATGATGGGATGATCTGGGGTCTTTTGCCCATCCTCCTATTTTCCTTTAATTATGATTCAAAAAGCATAGGTCTTATTGCCGCCATTTACCCTGCCGTTTGGGGAATAGGTCAGCTTTTTACAGGAAAAATGGCAGATCTCTATTCTAAAAAAGGCATGCTTTTTTGGGGCATGCTCTTGCAGGGACTAGCCATATTGTTCATTCCTGTTTTTACAGGTTTTTATGAATTGGCCAGTATTGCTGCCCTCTTGGGTCTTGGAACAGCCTTGGTATACCCTACATTTCTATCGGCCATTGCAGAGGCTACCTCACCAAGACAACGGGCAGAAAGTATTGGGGTCTTTAGGTTATGGCGAGATTTGGGCTACGCCATAGGTGCCATTGTATCTGGGGTCATTGCGGACATGTTTGGGATAACCTATGCCGTATTGACCATTGGGGTTCTCACAGTGCTGTCTTCATTGGTGATTCAATTTAGAATGCCAAAGGATCGCAAAAAGTAGTTTTACAGTGCCCTCATTTTCCCAGCACACACTATTACCTCTTAACTGCGCCCGAGGCGACAATTACTTCCATTAGTATTTCATAATTAAAATCTTTTTGGTTTAAATAGGTGTTTTTTCTATATTGTCGAAATTAACGAACTACGATACTAAAATTATACTTGTAGATTTCAGTAATTAATTAAGTGCCATTACATAAAAAATCAGTGATAAAATTATGAAAACTGCATTTCGAGTAATTTCAACATTTATATCATTTATTAGTAGCTACCTTTTTATATATTGGGTTCCATTCTCCTTGATTCCCGGAGCACACACTATTGCTTGGATTCCCAATGTTGTTTCATTGCTTTTGGCAATGGGTATTGCCTTTTTTATTTGGAAAAAAACGAGAGCTATGTCAAACAACTTGGCTCTATATATTATCATGGGTGGGGTCATCACGGGAGCTATCGGATTTATATTAGGCTTTTTCGGCCCCATTATTTTCACCCCAAATTCTGCCCAAGGCCCTTTACTTGGAATTTTCATCACAGGACCAATTGGTTTTCTGATTGGAATTGTGGTAGGTGGAATTTATTGGAGGGTTAAAGTAAGAAACAATCCATCTTAATTAAGATAGCAAGGCACGAGGTTTAAGCCCCGAAATATGCCAATATTTTATACTATTAAAAGAAAAAATAACTGGATAAAACGGTTGCCAACAAGGACTATTACATATTGTAACCCACAATATCCTCTCGAGCGCAGTCGATATGTTCTTTTTTAGCTCCAACCCACCTGGTTTGCTAAAATTTTTTAAAGTTTAATAGATTATATTTTCTAAATTGGAGCAAAGAATAACCTCTTTAAGCCAAAGAAAACCAATGGCCTTCTGTAATTAATTAACTATATCCAAAAACCCGCATGATTTATTACTGGTGCAGTATTTTAAAAATATTGGTCCTGAGAAATTTACAAAGTGAAGTGAAATATGACCAGACCATAAGAAGATCTTTTAGGGTCGGACTCTTTGATTGTGACGGATTGCGAGTAATGACGGCCGCCAAATACCCTATCTATATGGACTTTGTTCGATGGGAGTTAATTGCCAGATCTAAACTATTCAACGCTATTGTAAAAAGAGGTCTTGCACCAACGTTGGGATCCCAAAAGATTATTTACAGAAAGCCTTTGAAAATTTGGTCAAAATTTGATGTGGTACTGAAGAGTGTTGGCATGGATGACAAGTGGATCTACCATGTTCATTATTTTGAACAAGAAAATGAAGTCAAGGCAATAGGCATTACCCGTGCACTGATATGGAAAAGAAATGTTCCCACTGCGCTTACAGATATCATGAAAGAAGTTGGTGCCACTGAAAAAACAGTCCCCCCCTCTTGGGTTTTAAAAATATTTGAAGATGATAAAGAAATTATAGAACATGCCAACCATTTGAAACAGCCTAAATGAAAAAGACACGAATCAGTTTAACCATTATTGGTCTCCTTCTTTTGGCCTCCTGCTCAAAAAGGCTCACCGCCATCCAAAATAAAACACCTGAACAGATTGGAACTGCTTACACTATACATAAAGATGTTTCATATGGTTCGGATGTCGAATAGAAGATGGACATGTATCTTTCTAAGCATGCTACATCTTATGGCAATAAGAATTACACCATTGTATTCCTTCACGGGGGCGGCTATTATGTAAGCGATAAAACCCAAGAGGAAAAATACATTGAGCCTTATCTTAAAAAAGGCCTTAACATTATCAACATGAATTACCGACTAAAAAAGGGAATTCCATTGGCAACAAGTGACTTAACAAATGCTTTAAACTTTCTCCACACGAATAACAGCGCTTATAAGTTAAATTTATACAATGTAATTGTGACCGGTTTTTCTGCGGGAGCACATATAGCTACAAATGTTGGGGTTAACCCAAAATAATCCTGAATATCCCAATCAATTACATGATGGAATTTCCATCACTGGAATCATTAACTTTTCTGGTCCCGTAGCCGGCTTGGACATTGTGGAAAAAATTTTTTCGGATAGTGATATTGAAATAATGAGCGAAATAGGCAGGGCACTATTTCCGTTGAGCGAAGGTTATGAATCTAAGGAGAACATAGCAGTCTATGAACCTATAACCTACTTTGACCAAAACGATCCACCAATATTCTTGTGGCACGGAGGTAATGATAATCAGGTACCCCCAAAAACATTTGAAAGGTTCGTTCCAATGCTTCAACCTCAAAAGGACGTGGTGATGTTCTTAGCAGAGGGACAACACAGCCCAAACCTTGAAGAATTACAGAATGCCTATAATACCATCTTTCTCTTTTTAGATACTTTATAAAAAAACTCCTTCCAACATGCGCATTGGGTATACCTTCATATCCCCTAGCGCGCAGTCGAGAGGTATGGACACGCAATCCTTGATTCCAGTCAAGCGGTTTCGTCTGCGCTCAACCTGAAAAACGAACACTCCCTTACACTTTACCAAAAACCTTCAAATTAAAAATTTCATCCTTCTAAGGCACTGGAAAACAAATTAATACACTTAGGTTTAGGCAGTTACCTTTATTTTATAAATGGCCATTGTTAACTTAATCTCTGGATTTTAAGACAGTATTAATACAATTTGAGTATTAAATTTTTATACTGCGAACTAACTATTAAAACAAGTATATATGAGTACTACTTTTTTGAATACAAAGTCAAGAGGAATGACCAAAACAGTAGCTGAATTCTCCAAAGAGGAGGGTCAGAGCAATAAAGAGTTCCGTGAATTCATCAAAGAACAAGTGTTGGAGTATAGAAAAGAGGGATTAGACGTATTTAAGTCACCAAGACCAGGAGATGATCAAAGGAACTAAATACTTCATATCCAGATCGGATAAAGAAGGAAATAACAGAGAACTAAAAGGCTATTTGCCTTCGCTAAATAGCCTTTTAGAAATTTAAACCAAAAATTATAGCATATGACGATTCAAATTAATACCGACAAAACGATTTCTGGAGAAAAAAGAAGTGAAGATTATTTTACCTCGCTCATTGCCGAAGCCCTGCAAAGATTCGATTCTCATATTACCAGAATTGAGGTACATTTAAAAGATGAGAATGGAAAAAAAGATGGAATCAATGATATCTCATGTTTAATAGAAGCCAGACTTGAAGGTAGGCAACCCATTGCAATCACTAATCAGGCAGACTCTGTAGATCTGGCAGTAACAGGTGCCATTGATAAAATAAAAACGGCGGTAGAAAGCATTATTGGAAAAATGCAAAAACACTAATATTTTTTAAAAATGAAAGTTGGTCATTAACTAACCTCCTTCCCTTGCTTTCCCCTCGAGCGCAGTCGAAAGGTATGGACACGCATACCCCGTGCAATCCATAATTCCAGTCAAGAGGTTTCGACTACGCCCCTCCTCCCAACATTTCCTACCACGTTACGGGAAACCGTAAAGAAAAACTAATAGTTATTCTCTTCTTTGTGATCGTAAATATCCAAGAAAAAACGATTACATATTATGAAAAATATCACCTTACTTCTTTTATTAGTTGCCATCAGTTTAGTTCCTAAAAGTACCATGGCCCAAAACAAAGGTGCAGGCGTTGCAGCTGCTGCAGGAGCGCTTTTAGCTATAGGCGCAGGGGTTGCGGCCGTAGAACAGATGAAAGAGCGTGCAGAACTTACGGCTACTGAATATATGCTGGCCAACAACCCAGAGTTTGAAAATTTCTCGTTAAAGACACTCGATTTTGAAGGAAAAAAACTGAGCGATATGTCTGCGGCTTCTGTGATCACCTTTAAGATCCAGGAGTTCGTACCTGCCGACAAGCCAGAGCTGAACGGAAAAAAACATATCCTCTTTGGCTTTACCAGCTATGGTTGGATTAGTGAATACGGAATTGATTTTGATAAGGTAAAATGGTATTTGATTGACTCCACCGAATGGCTCAACATGATGACCTCCTATGTCTCTGTAGCTTCTGGAGAGGACAATGGCGTTGTTAAATCCCAATTGGCCGATGGTAAAATTGTAAATAGAGGCGTAAAAGTAGGCAGTAAAATGACCATCCCTTTTTACCAACTGGAAGGGGATATGTATGTGGTGACCGACTATTCCCCGGACATGAAATTTATTTATAACGAACGTTCCTTGGGTATCTTTTTAAAGGAGACCAGAAACCTCATCCAAATTAGACGTAGCAATATCATAGAGATACACGACTTCTTCTTTGAAGGATAAGCATATCTAAGCAACAAACTACCTCTTGTCCCTAACCTGGGCAAGAGGTTTTTAGTTTTCTGCTACTAGTATCCATAAAACAACCAAATACACCTCAAGACACTTAATTCCTACAGCGTTAATAACTTCTTACAACATCATAGAATTTTAGCTAAAATTAAGGCAATACACTCTATATTGCTCTTGTTTTAAAAACAAGGTTGGATAAAGTGACCTGGTGGACTTTAGCCATTAGTTATGAGTAATAATAAAACCACTACAATATGAAGTCATTAAAGAAAGTGCTTTTACTAATAGTATCACTAATTTTAGTTTTTGCAATCTATCTAGTTATTAATACCCTAAATTTTAAGTCAACTCAAATAACTTATGAATCTGCTAAAGTTCTTGAAGTTAATTTCTCTTCAGTAGAAAATTTCTCTAAGGCAATAAAAATAAAAACAATATCACCTGAGAATACAATAGATTTTGACTCAATTCAATTCCAACTCTTTTCAGATTTTTTAAAAAACACTTATCCATTAGCAGATTCTCTTCTAGAAAAGAAAACGTTTAATTCATATAGTTTTCTTTATAAATGGAGGGGTTCAGATCTAACTCTTAAACCAATTGTTTTAATGGCACATCTAGACGTTGTTCCTGTTATTGAAGAAAATCGGGCTAAGTGGAAACACGATTCGTTTGGTGGAGAAATTATAAATGATACTATTTGGGGACGAGGATCTATAGATGATAAAGTTGGTGTTGTTGGAATAATGGAATCATTAGAACTTTTATTGAAAGATGGTTTTTTACCAAAACGGAGTATTTATATTGCTTTAGGACATGATGAGGAAATAGGTGGGGTAAATGGCGCTAAAACAATTGCTCAATACTTAGAAGAAAAAAAAATTAAAGCAGAATTTGTTTTAGATGAAGGGGGAAGTATTATACAGAAACTAATTCCCGATATTGAAAAAGAGGTTGCTCTTATAGGTATTGCAGAAAAAGGCTTTGTTTCTTTAGAATTATCAGTGAGTTTAGAAGGTGGTCATTCATCAATGCCAGAGAGAGAAACGGCAATAGATGTACTCTCTAATGCTATAGTTAAACTTAAAGAAAATCCTTTCCCAGCTGTAATTTCGCCAACAATTGAAGAGTTTATAGAGAATCTAGGTCCCGAGATGCCATTTGCAAATAAATTAGTATTTGCAAATAAATCAATTTTCAAGTCTTTGATTACAGGCATATACGAAGAATCTGCTTCAGGCAATGCACTTGTAAGAACAACTACTTCGCCCACTATCTTTAATAGTGGAGTAAAGGATAATATTATACCACTATCAGCAAGTGCTGTGATAAATTTCAGAATTATTCCAGGAGAAACAATTTCTACGGTTACAAATCGCGTCAATCAAATTATAAATGATGAACGCATTACAATTAAAACAGGTGCGTTTGTTTCCGAACCATCAAAAGTGTCTAGCACAAGTTCCTTTGGCTATAGAACACTTAATAAAACTATTTCAGAAATTTACCCAACTGCACTTGTAGCACCATACCTAGTAGTAGGTGCAACAGATTCGAGACATTTCAATGCTATTTCTGATAATATTTATAGGTTTTCTGCGATCAAAATAAATAAGGAAAACATAAAATCTTTTCATGGATTTAACGAACGATTACCAATTAGTGATTATGAAAATTCAATTCGCTTTTATCATCAATTAATAAAAAATAGTACTTCAAAATAAATACTCATAACACCATGTATAAAAAATAGGTCAGTGATAATCCGAAAAGTTAGTGTCTTTTTAATACGCTATGTTTCATAATCAAACCGTTGTACGTAAGTTAACAAAACAAAAAGTTATGGACAAAAAAACACTGATTGCCTCTATTTTTGAGATTGCAGCTTTTACAGGTGGAATATTAGCCTTCATCCATTTCAATAACGACCATATAGAATGTGAAAATACTATTGAATATTCTGTTGATCAAAATGGTTAAAAAATATCGACTTAAAGGCACATTTGCCAAGAAAGGTTTAATCTTTAAAGTCAATATTATTGGATAAAATAAATTGAAATTAAGACCTCGACATTATATGTTAACCAATAAACTATATAATAACCTACGTACGACAAGGGCTATAATTCATTGTGAAGGTCTGTAAGAAACAATAATTTTAAACACCAAACAGACTGTTTTCATAATTGAAAAATGAATTTTACAGAATTGTCGGCAAAAATATCTGAACGAAAGGCAAAACAATGAAAAAAATATTATTTATCATTTTTCAAGTTTTAATTGGAATTGTTTTAATCGGAAAAATATCCAATTGGTTTTTGAATTATAGCGACGAAACGAATCAAATTCTGAACACTGTAATGTTTACTCTGATCGGAATTGCATATTTGGCTGGAGGTTTCATCTGGGACAAAAAACTGACCACTATAATTTTTCTGATTTGTGGAATTTATTTAGTTTCGGTAAATTTCATTGGTGATTTCGGATTGAAATCAATAATCAAAATTATCTGTATTTTGACACCACTCTTAATTGCAAGATTCTCACCAGAAGAAAATGACGAAAAGGAATTAGCTGAAAATTAAACATACTATTGCCGATAAGGGACAAAATCCATAGTTTAGTATATTTACTGCAATTCAAAAGATTTCGTACATTTAATCCGGCACAATTCATGGCTCTTTTTGCTTAACATCAAATATTAACAACGGAATCTGAGCCTAACCGCAGGCCCATAACAAAAAAAGCTTTGAGATTTTTAAAACGGTATTTCATTGGATTAATATTTTTTTATCTAATCATCTTTGTTGTAATTTTCATCTTTCTGATAAAGATTAATAAGATCGATTCTGATATTATAATTCCCCGTATCTCATTAGAAAATCAATTTGGAGAATTGAAAACATTTAGTGATTATAAGGGAAAAGTGCTTTTGGTGGATTTTTGGTATCAAGGCTGTCAACCATGTTTGGAAGAAATGAAATACTTCCCTGAATTATTAAATAAATATAATTCAGAATTGGCTATTATGAGCATAAGTATTGACTCTAAAGAAGACACTCAAGATCTACTTGAATTAAAGCCAAAGCCTTGGAATTTTCTACAATCTAAAAACTCGGATTGGACTTTTTACAATGACGATAAAAAAAATAGTTTAGTTAAAGAATTAAAAGTTAGCGAATACCCAACGTATCTATTATTCAACAAAGAAGGAGAATTAATAAGCTCACCATACAGCGGCGTTGCAGCAGTCGAAAATAAATTAAGTGGTATTTTCGGTTTAAATCTGGCTTATGTAATACAAAAAGAAAATTTAAAAAAATTACCAGCTTTGGTAATTCCTTATACAGTATTTGTTCTTTTAATTCTATTTATAGAATTTTTAGTATATCTGTTCAAAAAATTATTTCAAAAAAAAATACCAATGCCAATACATTACAAAATTAATTGCTAGTGCCAGCCTACTCACGAATCCTGAAGCATTAGGGCTTACAGGCATGCGAATAGACAACATGTCCACCAAACCTATACACAACCCATCCTAAAACATCCAAATACCAAGGATGCAATACATCCTACACCTTCAGATCTATCTCCTTTAAATTCTCTATACGGTTACGGATCAGGAAGGCATCTATGGTCTCAAAATGCTCTATCACCCGTTTCTCCTTAAACTCAAATACCTTCTGGCTCAATCCCTGTAAAAAGTCACGGTCGTGGGACACCAATATCAGCGTTCCGTCAAAAGACAACAACGCCTCTTTCAATACGTCCTTGGACTTCAGGTCCAAATGGTTGGTAGGCTCATCTAGGATCAATAGGTTCACCGGTTCCAATAATAATTTTACCATCGCCAATCGCGTCTTTTCCCCTCCAGAGAGGACACTTACCTTTTTCTCCAGATCGTCCCCGCTAAACATAAACCTGCCCAAGATATTTTTTATCTGGGTACGAATATCCCCTGCCGCCACTTCATCCACCGTCTGGAAGATGGTCAGGTCTGGATCCAATAAGGACGCTTGGTTCTGGGCAAAATACCCCACTTTAACGTTATGGCCCAAGGAACATTCCCCCTCAAAATCAATCTCGCCCATAATAGCTTTGATCATGGTAGATTTTCCTTCCCCGTTCCTACCCACAAATGAGACCTTCTCCCCCCTGCTGATAGACATATTGGCATCCTGGAACACCACATGGTCCCCATATTTCTTGGTAAGGCTGTTCACCGTTACAGGATAATCCCCTGAACGTATGGAAGGTGGGAAACGCAATTTTAGGGCAGACGTATCTATCTCATCGATCTCTATGATCTGCAGCTTCTCTAACATGCGCTCCCTAGAGGTCACCTGGTTGGTCTTGGAATAGGTGCCTTTGAACCTGTCTATAAACTGTTGGTTGTCCGCAATAAAACGCTGCTGCTCTTGGAAGGCCTTTATCTGGTGGGCACGCCTGTCTTCCCGCAATTGCAGGTAATGGGTGTAGTTGGCCTTATAGTCATAGATGCGGCCCATGGTCACCTCTATGGTCCTATTGGTAATGTTGTCTATAAAGGTTTTGTCGTGGGAAATGACCACTACGGCCTTGGCCTTGTTCAACAAGAAGTCTTCCAACCAGATCACGGATTCTATATCCACGTGGTTGGTAGGCTCATCCAAGAGGATCAAGTCCGGCTTTTGTAACAAGATCTTGGCCAGTTCTATACGCATACGATATCCGCCACTGAACTCATTGGTCTGGCGTCCAAAATCTTCCCGTCTAAAGCCAAGTCCCCTCAGGGCCTTTTCCACTTCTGCCTCATAGTTGATCTCCTCTAGGGCGTAGTATTTCTCCCCTAGGTCGGACACCTTGCCAATGATTTTCATATAGGCATCGGACTCATAGTCGGTCCGAGTTTCCAGTTCCTTGTTCAGGCGGTCCATTTCGTCCCTCATTTCAAAAATTTCCTTAAAGGCCTTGGAAGCCTCCTCAAAAACGGTACAATTGTCATTGGTGAGCAAATGCTGTGGTAAATAGGCAATCACAGCATCCTTGGGAAAGCGGATATGTCCACGGGTAGCCTTTTGCTCCCCAGCGATGATCTTCATCATGGTAGATTTCCCCGCCCCGTTCTTCCCCATAAGGGCAATCTTGTCGTTCTCATTGATCACGAAAGACACGTCACTAAAGAGCGTATCCCCACTAAATTCTACTGCAATTGCGTCTACGGAAATCATACCATTTTCTTTGAAGCTGCAAAACTAAAAAAAAGCGGGTCACTACAAAGAAATTGAGCGCTATAATGCAGTCCGTCAGTCAATAAAAAACGCAAGTACCAAAAGCTATTTTTAGTACATTAGCTCTTTTAAGTACCCTATGAACAAGCCACGTTTAGCCTTGGTGATCGGCATTTTTGCCATCTCTGTGTATCCCATCCTCATAAAACTGGAGCTTGCCCCTGGGCTTATCTCTGCCTTTTACCGTATGGCCATTGCCTTGGCGCTCCTATTGCCCTATGCGTGGTATACCAAACAGTTAGGCGTACCCTCCTTAGAAGTATTAGGCCTGGCGGCTTTGAGCGGCATCCTTTTTGGCGCCGATGTGGCGGTATGGAACATCTCTATACAGGAATCCACGGCTACCCAAGCTTCGTTGTTGACCAACCTCTCCCCGGTATGGGTAGGGATCACCACCTTTTTGTTTTTGGAGAATAAGCCTACCAAGAATTTTTGGATAGGGACCGTTATTGCCCTTTTGGGAATGGTCACTTTGGTAGGGTTTGGAGTCTTTGCTAATTTCGCTTTTGATAGGGCCTTTGTGTTTGGGGTGCTTTCGGGCATCTTCTATTCGGGATACCTCATGGTGAGCAAGGAAGCCCTTGCCAAGATTTCTATAGTCACTTTGATGGTTTATAGTTTAATGGCGTCTTCATTGTTCTTGGGTCTTGCAAGTTGGTTTTGGGATGAACCTTTTAGTGGTTTTGGGACGGCAGGATGGTTATTACTGGGATTACAGGCGGTACTCTGCCAGTTAGTGGCGTGGCTCTTGGTGAGCTTTGCCCTGCAACATATGAAAACCACCAGGGTGTCCTTGGCAGTCTTAAGTCAGGCGCTTATCTCCGCCTTTTTAGCATGGGTGTTTTTGAAAGAGGTGATTACCCTACAAATGATTTTGGGTGGTATTATCCTCCTTTTTGGGATACGGGTGACGTTTTACAATAAGCCTATAACGATAAAAAGGTGGCTTACGAAGCCACCCTTGGTATCAAATAGGAGCGCAGCTCCACAATAGTACTATATACTTCTTTTTTTTTTTAAACCGGTTCCCCGTAAAGGTCAAAATCTGCCGCTTCGGTAATTTTCACATTGGTGAACTCCCCTATTTTTACATAGTGTTTGGCAGCATCTATCAACACCTCATTGTCCACATCCGGAGAATCGAACTCGGTTCTCCCTACAAAATAAGGTCCTTCTTTACGGTCAATAATACAACGGAAGGTCTGTCCTACTTTTTCCTGGTTCAGTTCCCAAGAGATCTGTGATTGTATTTCCATGATTTCAGCAGCGCGTTCCAATTTTACCTCTTCTGGCACATCGTCCTCCAAATTAAAGGCATGGGTATTTTCCTCATGACTATAGGTGAAGCATCCCAAACGTTCAAAACGCATTTCTTCTACCCAACTTTTTAGGGTCTGGAAATCCTCTTCGGTCTCTCCAGGGTATCCTACGATCAAGGTGGTACGGATGGTCATTTCTGGTACGGTAGCCCTAAAATCCTGCAATAATTTAGTTGTTTTGGCCTTGGTAGTACCACGACGCATACTCTTTAGAATAGGGTCTGCAATATGTTGTAATGGAATATCTAGATAGTTGCACACTTTTGGCTCTTGCTTCATCACGTCCAAGACATCCATAGGAAATCCTGTTGGGAAGGCATAGTGCAAGCGGATCCATTCGATCCCCTCTACTTTTACCAATTCTTTCAAAAGCTCTGCTAAGTTTCTCTTTTTGTAGATATCCAAACCGTAGTAGGTAAGGTCTTGGGCAATCAACACCAATTCCTTTACCCCCTTGGCGGCCAATTTATTGGCTTCCAATACCAAATCTTCAATAGGGGTACTCTTGTGCTTTCCACGCATTAGGGGAATGGCACAAAAGGAACAAGGCCTGTCACAACCTTCGGCAATTTTTAGATAGGCGTAGTTTTTTGGGGTTGTCGTTAAACGCTCCCCGATCAGCTCATGCTTATAATCGGCTCCCAGGGCTTTCAATAGATTAGGTAGGTCACTGGTCCCAAAATATTCGTCCACATTGGGAATCTCTTTTTGTAGGTCTGGCTTATAGCGCTCACTTAAACATCCGGTCACAAAAACCTTATCCACAAGACCTGCTTCTTTCTTCTGCACATACTCCAAGATGGTGTTTACACTCTCCTCCTTGGCATTGGCAATAAAACCACAGGTATTAATAACCACAACATTTCCCTCCTCTTCATGTACCACTTCTTTATTGTTGGCACGCAACTGTCCCATGAGCACTTCTGAATCGTACACATTCTTGGAACACCCTAGGGTTACTACGTTGATTTTGTTCTTCTTAAGAGTTTTTGTCCGCATGTTTTTTTCTAAATAGTGTGCAAAAGTACGATTTGATAAAAGAATGGCATCGTAATAAGACTAATATTAACGTTTTTACGTTAAACTATTACACGAAATAATGGTCAAAAACAAAAACCTAGTAGCATGAAAACCAAATCATTACTTCTGATCCTATGGACCACCGTAGTTTTTATGAGCTGCTCCACAGAAACCGAACCCGCTCCTAACCCCAATCCAGAACCGGAACCGGAACCGGAAACACAAAATCTCTATTTCCCTCCCATAGGGAATGATACTTGGGAAAGTGTTTCCTTAGAGACCTTGGCATGGAATGCAGATCAGGTAGATCCATTGTACACTTTTTTGGAGGATAACAATACAGACGCCTTTATTATCCTTAAAGATGGGAAGATCGTATTGGAACAGTATTTTAATGGATTTTCGGCTTCCCAAAACCATACTTGGAATTCGGCGGCCAAGACATTGACCTCTTTTACTGCAGGAATCGCCCAAGAAGAAGGGTTCCTAGCCTTGGATGATGCCTCTTCCGATTATATGGGTAGTGGCTGGTCTTCTTTAACTCCGGAACAAGAAGTTATGATCACGGTAAAAAATCATCTTACCATGACTACAGGACTAGATTATACCGTATCCAATAGTTTTTGTACCGATAAAGAATGTCTCCTCTATAAAAATGAACCCAACTCATATTGGTATTACCATAATGCTCCTTATACGCTTTTGGATGCTATTATTACAGGAGCTGTTCAACAAGATTTTAAGGACTATTTCAATACTAAAATAAGGGATAAAATAGGAATGCAAGGAACATGGGTAAAGACAGGATATCTCAACCTGTACTTTAGTACTGCCAGAAGTATGGCCCGCTTTGGGTTGTTGAATCTGAACGAAGGTACCTGGGAGGATGCCCCGATCATGACCGACAGGACCTATTTTAACGCCATGACCACTACCTCTCAGGAATTAAATTCTTCCTATGGGTATTTGTGGTGGCTGAATGGAAAAAATAGTTTCAGGATTCCAGGTTCTGAAGACTCCTTCCCTGGGAAATTGATCCCCGACGCCCCTGACGATCTAGTTGCAGGCTTAGGTGCCAATGACCAAAAATTATATGTAGTTCCCAGTATGGGACTCGTAATTGTACGTATGGGCGATGCTGCCAATAGCAGTGAATTGGGCCCAACCACATTCGATAACCAACTTTGGACCCAACTCAATGCATTAATGGAATAGGAAAACTCCCTTCCTAGTTTTTAAAAGTCTCTGGCATTTTACGGACTTTGGTGGCCATTTCATAGGCCTGGCCCAATTGCAACAACGTATTCTCTTGGAACTGTTTTCCAATGAAGGTAAGACTGATGGGTTCTCCTGTTTCCTTATATCCCATAGGTACCGTTAAGGCCGGGTATTTGGCCACGGCGGCATACCCTGCATGGTAATTGTTAATGGATAGGACGGCATCCAGATTCTCTTTATCCATGGCGGTATCAAAAAAGACCCTCCCTGTTTTTTCCAATCTGCTTTTTATTTCTTCCAAACCTTCAGCGGTAGTAGAGTCTGCCACGATCCCTTCAAACAAGGCTTGTCCGTAAGGAATACGCACCAAAGAATCCATATTGTTAAAGGCGATGGCATCTTGGATACTGCCGATTTTCACGGCATCCTTGTTTTTAACTTGGGTGTTCAGATAGGCAGGCAAATCGTTCTTCATATCAATATTCAAAATACTTAGGAAGCCTTCCATTTCTACGGTTGGTGGGGTCACCACTACAATCTCTGCCCCCAAATCCTTTAATTTCTCCACAGTATTCTTATAGATTTCGTTTTCTTCCATAAGGTTGGAGAATACGCCCAAGCGCTTTCCTTTTAAGGAACTGGTGGCAACCCCGTTCATATAATCGGTGGTAGAAGCCACAGATGTATTATCCGATAGGTCTTTCCCCAACATGGCCGATAATAAAATGGCATTGTCAATAACGTTTTTGGTCATGGGGCCAGGGGTATCCAAGGTACTGGAAATAGGTACTATTCCAGATCTGCTTAAAAGGCCAATAGTAGGTTTTAATCCCACTACCGAATTCTGACTGGAAGGAGACAAAATAGATCCAGAAGTTTCTGTACCTACAGCAGCTACCGCATAATTGGCAGCTACAGAAGTACCACTCCCAGCACTAGAACCACCGGTTTCAAATACTTTTCTCCCATAAGGGTTCAAGGTTTGTCCCCCAACGGCACTATACCCTACAGGACATCCTGTACAAAGGAAATAGGCCCACTCACTTAGGTTGACCTTCCCTAAAATAAGGGCTCCGTTCTTTTTTAATTGCTGTACGATAAAGGCATCATCGGTCTCATTATCCATCAAAGCAATGGATCCTGCAGTGGTGTTCATCCCCAAGGTATTTATATTGTCTTTCAACAAAATGGGCATACCGTAGATGGCATGATGCTTATCGCTCGGATTCTTTTTACGCAACTGGTCCATTTTACGGGCTTCTGAAACTACATCCTTATTCAACGCCAATATGGTGTTCAAGGTAGTGGCATTATCAAGCTCGTATTTATAAATTCTTTTCAAGTAGAAGAGCACCAACTTCTCATAGGATAGCTTCCCTTCCTTGATATAGGCTTGTAGGGTAGGAATATCCTGTTCCAAGACTAGTGGTTTTAGGCTTTCATAATCTCCATCGGACATTTTGGAAACCTCCTCGTAAAGGGGCAAGAACACCTCATTTTTATCCAACATCTTAGATTGGATGAGCTTATACTGCATTCTCCCTATTTCATGGTCGGTATTTGCCGCAACTTCTGCCGAATCGTTATAAGCTTCCCAAAGCACCACCGGTGCCTCTACCTTTTCTTGTTTTTGCTTGCAGGAGGTGAGTCCCAATGTTGCTGCTACACCTAAAATAAAGAGTCTTTTCATAGTTGTTATTTTTTCAATTAATTTTTTTCCAATTTATACTATTTTCCTGATTCATTCGCACAAATTCATCCTTTCCTTCCTTTGCTGCTATGACCATTGATTTTTGGGCAGAGACTAGGGCGGCCTTATAATCTCCCAACGCTGCTTCTACCAAAGATTTCACCCGATGAAAATAATAGGTATCCCCACCCAATGCAATGGCCTTGTTAAGGTATTCCAACGCCAAAGGGTATTCCATTCCCTGTTCCTGGTAATACCGCGCCGCTTCATAGTAGGTCTGTGCCGTAGGATTTTGATGCAGTTGTTTGGCGATCTCCCCCAACATGGCGTTATGGGTATCTACCGTCATGGGCACCACTATTTTAGCGTTTTCCCATATCCAGATCATATCCAGGCTATTATGTGTGATGTTGTCAAAGGTGATCAAAAAATTCTCTTGAGAATAAGGGATCTTTTCAGGGATCACGGTAACCCTCAGGGCATCTTCCGCTGGGTCATAAGCTGTCCGCCCGTCTCCCCAATGGGTGGTGGTATTATGAAACACTATTTCCCATGTGTTCTCATTTGGAAAGGCATAGAGGGCATAGATCCCTTTGGACAGTGTATTGCCAAGCACCTTTATATCTGAATCCAAGGTGATCTTAGTAGACGCATTTGCCCCAACCCGCCAAATACGACTATAAGGTACGAGCTGACCAAAGACGGTCCTCCCTTTAACGGCAGGTCTTGAATATTGAATGGTGATTTTGGAAAGTCCCACCTCCTGTTCCATTACAGAAAATGGACTGGCTTTGGGATGTGTAATTTGTGCGGCGCTATCTAGCGCTAAAAAGAGGAATAGTATGAATGTAGAAATTCTCAATTTTTGGCACCAAAAAAGGAATCTACGAACTCGTACTTATTAAAAATTTGAAGATCTTCGAGGCCTTCACCAACCCCTATATATTTTACTGGCACCTTAAATTGATCGGAGATCCCTATGACCACTCCACCTTTAGCAGTACCGTCCAATTTGGTGACGGCCAAGGAGGTTACTTCTGTAGCTTTGGTAAACTCTTTAGCCTGCTCAAAGGCATTCTGCCCTGTAGAACCATCAAGGACAAGCATTACATCATGAGGAGCATCTGGAACCACCTTTTGCATCACCCTTTTCACTTTGGTCAATTCGTTCATCAGGTTTATTTTATTATGCAAGCGACCAGCGGTGTCGATGATAACCACATCGGCACCTTGTTTCATAGCAGAACTTAAGGTATCAAAAGCTACCGAAGCAGGATCACTACCCATGGATTGTTTTACAATAGGCACGTCCACGCGGTCTGCCCACACCTGTAATTGGTCAATAGCCGCTGCACGGAACGTATCCGCGGCACCCAATATTACCTTATAGCCTTGTTTTTTAAATTGATATGCTAGTTTTCCAATAGTCGTAGTCTTGCCAGCACCATTAACTCCTACCACCATAATCACGTAGGGTTTTTTATCTTTAGGCACCACAAATTCTGTTTCCTCCCCTACGTTGGTCTCGGCAAGAAGGCCTGCAATTTCTTCTCTTAGGATTACATTGAGTTCATCCGTACCCATATATTTGTCGCGGGAAACCCTTGCCTCAATTCTTTCTATAATTTTAAGTGTAGTATTCACTCCAACATCCGAAGTGACCAATACTTCCTCTAGATTATCCAAGACATCATCATCTACCTTGGTTTTCCCGGCAACTGCTTTACCCAATTTTGAGAAAAAACTGGTTTTGGACTTCTCTAATCCCTTATCCAGGGTTTCCTTCTTTTCGGAAGAAAATATCTTTTTGAATAAACTCATTTCTTATACTACTTCTATTACCCAAAGATATGAAAATAAAAAAGCTACTTTCGATGGAAAGTAGCTTTAAAATCTATTTTGGCAAGTATTATTACTGCTTTGCCATCCAATCGTTTACCAATTCAGGAGCCATTACTGATTCCACAAAAGTGTAAGCACCAGTTTTTGGTGACTTCACCATTTTAATGGCTTTGGTTAATCTTTTTGAGCTTGTCTGTAAACTCGCTACGGTCTTCTTTGCCATGACGTATTATTTTATTTCTTTATGAACTGTCATTTTCTTCATGATAGGATTGAATTTCTTAATTTCCATCCTATCTGGAGTATTTTTTTTGTTCTTGGTAGTGATATACCTAGAAGTCCCAGGCATGCCGGAATCTTTATGCTCCGTGCACTCCAAAATAACCTGGATTCTATTTCCTTTCTTTGCCATTGTTATCTTTTTCTTTACGGATTACTTAACCAATCCTTTTGCTCTTGCTTCTTTTATAACTGCAGAAATCCCCTTTTTATTGATGGATTTCAACGCCTTAGAAGTTACCTTTAGGGTTACCCAACGGTCTTCTTCAGGGATATAAAAACGTTTTTTAGAAAGATTTACATCAAATCTTCTCTTGGTTTTGTTAATGGAAAAAGAGACGTTGTTACCAAACATAGCTTTTTTTCCAGTAATTTCACAAACTTTTGACATTTCGCTACTTTTAGTGTGATTTTAAACAGGATGCAAATTTATATCTTTTTTATGGGAAGGCAAAATTCTTTTTTCAGAATTTTAGAATTTCTTTTTGTAAAAGCTCAAAAGCCTTGTTTACGGTCTTCTGAATAATGCGCTCCCGATGGTTCCCCATCATAAATTTTTCTACATAAACTCCTGATGGTGATGCTATTGCAATAAAAACAGTTCCCACATCGGCATCCGAATCCCCTTTTGTGGGTCCGGCATTCCCCGTGGTGGCAATCGCAAAATCTGTACCCAAAAGTTCCTTTACGTTGCTCGCCATGGCCTCTGCTACGGGTGCACTGACCACGGAATGGGTCTTTATGACCTCCTCGGACACGTTTAAGAGCTTTATTTTAACTTCCGTGGCATAACAAACCACACTTCCCTTAAAATAAGCCGAAGCCCCTGGCACAGAAGTAATTCGTTCTGCAATTGCGCCCCCAGTACAACTTTCTGCCGTGGCTACAGTACATTGTTTTTTAGTCAATATTTTACCGACAATTTCTTCCAAAGCTCCATTTTGGTCTTCCCCAAAAATGATATCTCCAATAATTCCGTAGAGTTTTTGGATTTCCTCCTCCACTGCATTGGCAATCCCAACCTTATCGGTTCCTTTGGCCGTTAACCTAAGTCTTACTTTCCCTAGATTGGGGAGATAGGCCAACTTGATAAATAGCGGCAATGCATTCTCCCAATCTTCTATCTTCTCCGCAATGGCACTTTCCCCTACCCCATAAGTAATCAAGGTTCTGTGGAGTATAAATGGGCGGTGAAACTCCTTGACGATCCTAGGGATCACCTCGTTCTGTATAAGACCTTTCATTTCAAAAGGCACCCCAGGAAGGGAAACAAATACTTTGTTATTTCTTTTAATCCACATTCCAGGAGCGGTACCGGAAGCATTTTTGAGTACGATGGCCTTGGAAGGCACCAATGCCTGCCTGCGGTTCATATCTGAAATGGGTGTGGAAATATATTTTTTGAATAACTCTTCTACATGAGTCAAAACCTCTTTGCGCTCCACCAGCGTATCCCCAAAATACTCACATAGGGTTAGCTTGGTGATATCGTCCTTCGTAGGCCCCAGACCTCCCGTGATAATAATGACGTCTGCCCTAGATTCGGCTTCTTCAAAAGCCTTAAGAATATGACTCCGCTCATCCTGCACCGAAGTAATCTGATATACAGAGACCCCTATTTGGTTCAATTCTTGGGCAATAAAAGCAGAATTGGTATCAATAATTTGACCAATGAGGATTTCGTCTCCAATGGTTATAATTTCTGCAAGCATTATAGATTAAAGTCTTTTCTAAGCTCCGACACCACTTGATGAATATCATTTTTCAATAATGGAAATAATTTTTCTATTTCGGCACCACTTCCTGCCTTTTTACCAAGCGTCTCTATCTCCAAAGCATTGGCACGGGTCTGTTCCATGCCTAAAAGATCTACGTTTGGCTTTATTTTGTGTGCCAATTGGTACACATTGCCGTAATCTTTGTCTTTGATAGCCTGCTCCAATAACTCCAAATCGGTGGGCACTTCATCTAAAAATACAGCTACTACAGAGTTGATGAAGTCATCATCACCTTCCGCCATTTCATTTAATTTATCTAAACTGTATATCATTATTTTATTTTTACTGTAAATAGTTCCTCGTTTTCTAGCCTACCTGAAAGGTAGTCATTTGAAGTTATTTTCCCTACGCCGGCAGGTGTCCCCGTAAAAATTATATCTCCCTTTTTTAGCATAAAATATTTGGATACATAGGCAATGATCTCATCTATCTTCCAAAGCATAAAACTTGTATTCCCCTGCTGTACAATCTCTCCATTTTTAGTGAGTGAAAAATTTAAATTGTTCAAATCCGTAAAACTGGTCTTAGGCAACCAATTCCCAACCACGGCGGCACCATCAAAGCCTTTGGCCTTTTCCCAGGGCAATCCCTTTTCTTTTAGGGCAGCTTGTACATCCCTTGCCGTAAAATCTATCCCAAGGCCAACTTCGTCATAATAGGTATGGGCAAACTTTTCTTCTATATGTTTCCCTACTTTTTTGATTTTTACCAAAACTTCTACTTCATAATGCACATCTTTGGTAAATTCTGGAATATAAAAATCTTGCTCTTTAGGAAGCACCGAAGAATCGGGCTTTATAAAAACCACTGGATCCGTAGGCCTTTCATTATTCAATTCTTTAATATGGTCTGCATAATTACGACCTATACAAATAATCTTCATGGTCTGGTTTAGATAGTTGACACTGGGTAACTCATTTTGGAATTCTTAAAATCGGTTTTCTCCAAAATAAGAACAAAGATTGTATTTACCCTAATTTATTATTGAGCTTGCTTAGTTTTATTTGTGTGAGCACCTTTTTGGTATACAAAGGGAAATCAGCATTCAGTATCCATCCAAAATACCCTGGTTCCTTTTCCAATACATCATGCACCTTTCTTCCCTTATGCTTTCCAAAAGAAAATATTTCTTTCCCATCTTCATCAAGCCCAATGAAACCGGCAAAATCAACGAATTGACGGTGGGTAGAAAACTCCGCCAATTTTTTGATGTTGTTTTCCAACTCCGGATACCTATCCAATTGAGACAAAAGCACCTCGTATGTTGCATTGGTATCAGCTTCCGCACTATGGGCATCCGTCAGCTCCTTACCACAATAAAATTTAAAAGCAGCTGCCAGAGTTCTTTTTTCCATTTTATGAAAAATCGTCTGCACATCTACCGACACCGTATTTTTCATGTCAAAATCTATTTCAGCACGAAGCATTTCTTCTGCCAATAAAGGGATATCAAAGCGATCAGAATTAAACCCTCCCAGATCACTGTCCTTGATCATATTATAAATGTCCTTGGACAATTCTTTAAAGGTAGGCTCATTGACTACCTTCTCATCAGAAATACCATGAACCGCAACCACCTCTGCAGGTATTGGCATTTCTGGATTCACCAACCATGTTTTACTTTCCTTGTTCCCATTGGGATATACTTTTAAAATAGAAATTTCTACGATTCTATCCTTGGCCACATTGATTCCTGTTGTTTCCAAATCAAAAAAACAGATGGGCCTTGTGAGGTTTAATTGCATGCCTTCATTTAATTTACACAAAGATAGTTTTTAGAAATACAGTAGAAAAAAATTACTGTTTTATTCGACCAATGTCCAATGTTACTAGCCCTTTCTACTATAACCTGGTATTGATCACGTTGTTGAAGGCAGAACCAAAGGTATAGCTAAGGCCAACCCCAAATCTTATTTCGAAATTGGTTGCGATCTGTTTTTGCTGCAAAAGAACGTCCTCAAGGGAGGCCGAACCAGCTGGCAGGTTGATCTGGTCCTGTATAAATTTTAAATCCCCTGAAAAGCGCACGGATAGGCCTTTGAAGACACGGACAGACAAATAACTGTCCATCTCCAATCTGTTTTTGGACGAATCATTTAAAAAAGCGGATGCCGTAATTCGGGTAAAAACATTACCCCAAGGTTGTCTAAAACGCATTTCTACATTCAAGGAGTGACTAAACACGGTTTCTGTATCCTTTCCAAAAATAGTGGTTTCTAAATAATCATTGTACAAATACCCAACCTTGTAGGCAAAAACAATTTCCCTCCGCAAAACTTCGCGGTAAGGAAAAATATTGTACTCAAGAGCGGGACGCAGGTCTAGGGCACTATTCAGATTGGTATAGGTATCATGTTTGGCACCACCAAAAATTCCGGCAGACCAGTGGTCAGATAAACTACGTACCACACTTCCATTAGCAGAATACCGTTCCCTTTCACTAGTAAACTCCTCCCCCTCACTTTTAAACCTACTGCTAAAACGGCTCATTTCCATATCGGCCCTGATGCGCCATTTTTCCGTGACTCGATCGCTTTCAAAGCCCAACTCATATCTAAATTGATTCCTACTGGCCTCACTACTTACATCCACTTCGCCCCTAACCTCAAAAAGCCAATTGTTCCAAGGATCCTCAAAATTGATATCTTGTAGGTCTGCCAATCCTTTATCATTTATAGTGTATTCTATATTATCGGCTACATCTGATACCAATACAAACTTTAGGATTCCGGCCTTAATATTTTTAACCAATCCTTTTCGCACTTCGTCAGAAGACATGTTAACGTTTGTGTCATAGGATAGTTTATTTTCCAATTCCGAAAAACTGCCCTCCCCTGTAAACTCCAATTTGTAAGTGCGTCCACCACTAGCATTAGCAATATCGTAAATAAACAATTTTACATTGGCCAGACCTTGGTCTCTGACATGACTTACAAAATTAATTTCTTGTTGAACATACCTCTGGTCACAGTTACAATCGAGAAACATCTTTATTGACTCATTTTGGGAAAAAGCAGTTAATGAAAGAAATAATAAAATGAAAAAGCAAAGCCCTTTCAGTATCGAGAAACGAAAAATCATAAAAGTAAGGGTCTATTTTGATTAGGGGTTAAAGGTAGGGGTTGACATTTCTAATAACTAAGATCGCGGCACCAAAGCCCTAAAGAGCGGTGTTAAATATTTCAAAAAATAAGAGATTACAATAAAAATACTTCATTGATTAAGCTCATCAATATGGGCATTTTTAGTCTTTTACATTATAAAAATAAAAAATGCCCCGAACTATCGGGGCATTTTTTATATCTACTATTTAGGACTACTACACCTCTCTATTAACATCCCAAGCTTCCAAATAATCGGCCACGGCCTTAACGAACATACCTCCCAAGGCACCGTTTACTACCCTGTGGTCATAGCTATGTGAAAGATACATCTTACTCCTGATTCCTATTAGGTCTCCTTCTGGAGTTTCAATGACGGAAGGTATCTTACGAATTGCACCTAATGCCATAATACCTACCTGAGGTTGATTTATAATGGGTGTTCCGAAAACACTTCCAAAAGTACCCACATTAGTTACCGTATATGTGCCTTCCTTGATTTCATCTGGTTTTAAAGCGTTGTTTCTGGCCCTATTAGCCAAATCGTTTACGGCCTTCGCCATCCCTACCAAATTTAATTGGTCTGCATTTTTTATTACAGGAACTATGAGATTCCCATCGGGCAAGGCAGCCGCCATTCCCAAATTGATGTTTTTCTTTTTGATAATAGTGTCCCCATCCAACGAAATATTCATCATTGGATATTTTTTTAGCGCCTTAGCTATGGCTTCCATGAAGATTGGGGTAAACGTGAGTTTCTCTCCTTCTCTTTTTTCGAAGGCGTTTTTCATTTTATTTCTCCAGTTCACGACGTTGGTTACATCTACTTCCACAAAACTTTGAACATGAGCCGAGGTAGAAATACTTGCAGTCATATATTGGGCAATAAGCTTGCTCATGCGAGACATTGGAATTACTTCATCTCCACTTCCCACATGAACAGGAACGGCTTTAGGTTTTTCTTCAGTCATTATAGCTACAGCCGGTTGATCTTGTTTTACCGTTGTAGGTTGCGGAGCCGAAACAGCAGATTGTTTACCTGATGTCCTATTCTCCACATACTCCAAAATATCATTCTTAGTGACCCTGTTATCCTTGCCAGTACCATTAATAGTATCCAATTCAGCAATGGAAATACCCTCTTGTTTAGCGATGTTTTTCACCAGAGGAGAGTAAAATTTATCAGACTCATCAAACCCCATAACAGGAGTAGCTGCAGTTTCTTTTGCACCTACCATATTATCTTCCAATTCCGTTACCGCTTCTTGGGGCACTTCTTCCTCCTCCTTGGTAACTGATCCATCTTTATCTACTGGGCTGTCCCCACCTATCTCTATAATGGCCACAGTTTGCCCTACTTTGATCACATCATCTATATTGAACAATTTCTCCACCAAAACACCATCTACTTCACTAGGAACTTCAGAATCTACTTTATCGGTAGCTATCTCAAAAATGGCTTCATCCATTTCAATGGTGTCACCAACTTCCTTTAACCATGAGGTCAGGGTTGCTTCTGCAACACTTTCGCCCATCTGCGGCAATTTTAATTCGAATCTTGACATATTGATAGTTTGTATGCTTTTTTGGTTTAATAATTTGCAAAAATACTAAAAAAAAGACCTTATAATTATATTAATCCTATTTTTTAGTTTAATTCCTAGGATGATTTTAACGAATTCTCAAAGGGAATTCGGTTTATTATACTTCTACCTAAAGTGACCTCATCGGCATATTCCAATTCATCACCCACAGCGATACCCCTGGCAATGGTAGAGGTTTTTACCTCTGCGCCTTCTAACTGTTTATAAATATAAAAATTGGTGGTATCACCTTCCATAGTTGAACTCAGCGCAAAAATCAATTCCTTTATAATACCCTCTTTCACCTTAGTCAACAAAGATGAAATGGTCAAATTCTGTGGACCTATCCCCTCCATTGGAGAGATCTTACCTCCCAAAACATGATAGAGTCCTTTATATTGCCCTGTGTTCTCTATAGCCATGACATCCCTAATATCTTCTACCACGCAGACCAAGCTTTCATCCCTTTTTGGATTGGCACAAATCTCACACAAAGCAACATCGGAAATATTATGGCAATTGGAACAAAACTTGATATTATTCCTTACATGCTGAAGGGATGAAGTAAGTCTTAAAGTCTGTTCGCTAGGTTGCTTTAACATATGCAGCACAAGTCGCAATGCCGTCCGTTTGCCAATGCCTGGCAATTGTGACATTTCATAAACTGCATTTTCCAATAGTTTAGAAGAAAATTCCATAGTTGCAAAATTACGATTTTAGATTTATGTTTTATCTTTTTGTACTTTGCGATGTAAATTTATTTTTATGACCGCCACGCATATCCTGCTCCTTATAGGGTGTTATTTTTTGTTGCTTTTATTCATCTCCTTCCTTACCGGAAAAAATGATTCCAACAACGATTTTTTTAAAGCGGGTAAACAATCGCCTTGGTTTCTAGTGGCTTTTGGAATGGTAGGAGCCTCCTTATCAGGAGTTACCTTTATTTCTGTTCCGGGTTGGGTTGAAGCGTCACAGTTTAGCTATATGCAAGTGGTATTTGGATATCTGGTGGGGTATTTTGTGATTGCGTATGTACTACTCCCCATTTATTACCGACTCAACGTCACCTCCATCTATGAATATTTGGGACAGCGGTTTGGACAAGTGAGCTATAAAACTGGGGCGTTCTTTTTCTTTATCTCTAGGGTGCTAGGATCGGCATTCCGACTATTTTTGGTAGCCATAGTGTTACAGCAGTTTGTTTTTGACAAGCTGAACGTTCCTTTTGAAGTTACCGTAATACTATCCATCCTCTTAATCTGGATATATACTTTTAGGGGCGGCATTAAAACCATTGTTTGGACAGACACCTTACAGACCTTATTTATGCTGGTTTCCGTAGGATTGTGCATCTATTTTATAAATCAAGAAATGGGTTGGACTTTTTCGGAATTCTTGGCTTCGGAAGAATTAAAACAATACAATAAAATATTCTTTACAGATTCCCTTTTTAATAAAACACACTTCGTAAAATCGTTCATTGGCGGTATGTTCATTACCATCTGCATGACGGGTCTAGATCAGGATATGATGCAAAAGAACCTTACTTGCAAATCTTTAAAGGACGCACAGAAGAATATGATCTCCTTCACCGTGGTCCTTGTGGTCGTCAACTTTATCTTTTTGCTTTTAGGAGCCCTACTTTTTATATACGCAGCCAAATTTAATATCGCTATCCCTTTGATGGACGGGTCTCCAAAGTCCGACTTACTATTCCCGGAAATAGCACTTAACAGTGGTTTGGGAATTACTGTGGCGGTCACTTTTATGCTAGGACTTATTGCCGCGGCATATAGCAGTGCCGATAGTGCTCTGACTGCTTTAACCACCTCTTTCTGTGTAGATTTTTTGAATATTGAAAAGCGGCCAGAAGCTGTTCAAAAAAGCATCCGAAAGAAAACGCATATAGGCATGAGCATTCTTTTGATCATAGTAATCATAATTTTTAAATATATTCTTGACAAAAATGTTATTGATGGCCTGCTTACAGTAGCTACCTACACATACGGTCCTCTCTTGGGCTTATTCGCTTTTGGGATCTTCACCAAATACAAAATCAATGATCAATATGTTTGGATGGTAGCAATGGCATCGGTTCTGATCATTGTTGGAATCGCCAATATCCCTATGGAATATTTGGGTGGTTATGAGGTAGGCTATGAGCTACTACCCATTAATGGATTATTGACATTTACAGGATTGTGGTTGATCCGGATTAAGGGTAAATAGGAAATACTTAATATTGCCCTGTTCCCAAAAGTACCAGAGTGCAGGCTACCTCCACTTTAATACCTGCTTTTTTCAAAAGGTCATATAGTTCTGGGTTTTCAGTACCGGGATTAAAAATGACCCGTTTAGGGGACAAGTTCAAAATGGCATCATAGTAAGAAACCTGTCTTTCTGCTCCTATATAAAGGGTTATGGTGTGTATATCTTTCATCTCTTTAAGATCGGTCTTTACGGAAACCGAATCGATTTGTCCTTCTTTCAACCCAAAGGCTTCCGTTTCAATATGGTTGACTAATAAGCGTTTCACGGCCAAATAACTGTACCTATTTGCTTTAAGTGATGCGCCAAAAACTAGTGTTTTCTTCATATGTTAATGTCACTGTTAAATAATGTTAAGAACACCTTAGTTCACATTAATTTTTCGTCTCTTAAGGCAAACGAATTGAAAATTCAAGGTATTGATAAGGCTATATATTTATTATTAATGGTTAGTGTTTAGTATACCTTATCAATGAAAAAGCCCGGAGAAACTGCTTCGGGCTTTCTTTTTTACGACCTAATCCCATATCCCCAAATTGCACCTCAAAAGTACTCCATTCCAAATCAATTTAACAATCATCTTGCCATTTCGCCAAAAGACGATCGATGTTAAAATTTTTTTATAATACCCATCCTTGGCTTCCTTCACAATCACTTTTCATGTTAAAGTAATAAAAGGCACCTGATTTTTGTAACATTTAAAATTTTGGCTCGTCTTTTATATATCAATCATCAATAAACGAACAATCACATGAAAAAAGTAATCTTGCTTTTTGCACTGCTTTTCTGTGGAGTAAACTCAGCGAATCATCTAAAACATCCAACAGATTTAAAAAATGGAGAAGTAAGCGGTGTCATTTTGGACCAAAATACAAAGCAACCCATACCCTATGCATCCATTGTTATTAAATCTCAAACTGATTTAATAACAATTACAGGAGGTATTTCCCAAGATGATGGTAGCTTCTTAATAGCAGAACTTCCAGAAGGAAACCTCCTGTTGGAAATACAATTTATAGGTTACAAATCTTTTTCCAAAATCATTATTATTACAAAGGACATCATAAAATTGGAATTGGGAACAATTTTCTTGGAAGAAGTAACGGAAGAACTCTCAGGAGTAGAGGTTGTGGGCGAACGCACTACAATTGAGCAAAAAATAGATAGAAAGGTAATCAATATAGGTAAGGATCTTACTACTACAGGAGCAACGGCTTCTGATATAATGAACAATATACCTTCTGTCAATATAGACCAACAAACAGGGGAACTTAGTCTTAGGGGCAATTCCAACGTAAGGGTCATGGTAGATGGTAAATTATCCAATGTGCCAGTGGCCCAACTTTTGCGTCAGATTCCATCTACCTCTATAAAATCTATAGAATTGATCACCAATCCTTCCGCCAAATACAATCCGGAGGGGATGAGCGGTATTATCAATATTGTACTTCATAAAAACTCCAATATTGGCTTTAACGGAACCCTAAGTACGGGATTAACGGTAGGTGTTGAGGCAAAATTTAATAGTTCCATCGATTTGAACTATCGCAATGGAAAATTTAATCTTTACGGAAATTACGGAAATAACATAGGGAAATATGTTAATGATGGGACCATATATAGAGTAGATGAAAATTCGGAGCAATTGTTCGATTTTTTCAACAACAATAAGTCCCACCTATATAAATTGGGAGTTGATTTCTTTTTGAATGATAAAAACACCATTTCTTTTTTCACCAACCAAAACATGTTTGACGGCAAAGGAGAAGGCCTTACGGAAATATTATATTATGACGCTAACTCCAGAAATTCTAAACAGTTTTTCAACAATGTCAATAAAAATTTAAGTGAGCAATATAATTTTGATTATAAACTGGATTTTAAAAAAGATGGGCACAACTTGGAACTCGAGGTAGATTACAACCATTTTAATGATACCGAAGTAGCCGATTTTAGGTCTATCGGTTCAGTGCAATTTCCTGATTACCAAGATTATGTGGATACCGAAAGGATACAGACCATTGCAAACTTAGATTATGTAAACCCTTTGGATTCAATTTCTAAATTGGAAGTAGGTATAGAGACGAGGATTTTTGAAACCAAAGTGGGGTATTCTTCCACAGGTTTATCCTTTAATAATAACGGGGATTTACGACCTACACCGGACACTGATTTTGTATATGGAATGGATATCTATTCTGCTTATGCCACCTTTGGTCAAAATTATGAGAAATGGTCCTATCAATTAGGGATAAGAGTGGAAGATGTAGAGGTAAAGGCAGACACTAATACGGTCAGATCTTTTACCGATAAGTATACAGAAGTATATCCTTCTGGATTTTTGACGTATAGCCCGAGTGAAAAAAACCAATTTCAAATAAGTATAAGTAGGCGAGTGGATAGGCCTGGACTACAACAGGTAAATCCTATCCGAGAATGGTCCACCCCACTGATATCATCATTTGGAAATCCAAATCTAATACCACAATTTACCAATTCCTATGAAGTGAACTATACGCGAAGATTGGAAAATGGAAGCATCACAAGTGGTTTGTTTTATAGGACCATCTCAGATGAAATAAATAGAGCTGTTTATGTAGATCCTCTAGATCTAAATAAATTGATTTTAACTCATGATAATTTTGATAACACCTCTGCTTACGGCATGGAGATTTCCTTAAATTTGAAGCCTGCCAAATGGTGGAGTATCAATGGCAGCTTTGATCTTTTCTCCCAAACACAAAGAGGTATTACAGAGCGTTTGTCCATAAATGATGGAACACCAGCAGAAGATAATATTATTGTTGAAAAGGTTTCTGTTGATAATTTAGCATGGAACCTTAGAATGAACAACAGTTTTAAAGCAACAGATAAGCTAACCTTCCAATTATTTGGATTTTATAGGGGAGAAAACCAAAATATTCAGTTTTTGGTAAAACCCATGTATTTTATAAATACCGGAGCTCGTTATAGCTTCGCAGATGGGAAGGGAACATTTAGTCTTAATTTCAGCGATGTTTTTAATACTATGCGTTTTGCTTTCGAAGGCCAACGCCCATATCAGCAAATTGGTCAATTTAACTGGGAAAGTCAAAATGTCTATGCGGGACTGTCCTATCAATTTGGCAGCACAAAAAACAAATCCTCGAGCAGAAAAAGAAGAGATAACAATACCAAAGAAGGTGGCGGTGGAATATTTTAAAGGGTAGCTATGGGAACATTTTGGTTGGTTATGTTCCTAAGTGACCCTGATTGATAAATCCCTAGTGCAATTGCACTAGGGATTTATATGTTTTACTACCATTTTATTATGACACTGCCCCAAGTAAACCCGCTACCAAACGCGGCAAGGACGACAACATCACCCTCTTTGATCTTCCCTTTCTCCCAAGCTTCTGTTAAGGCAATAGGTATGGAAGCTGCTGTGGTATTCCCATATTTCATAATATTATTATAAACCTGGTCATCAGATAATCCGAACTTCTTTTGAATAAACTGGGAAATCCGAAGGTTCGCTTGGTGGGGCACCAACAAATCTATATCAGAAGCTTTAAGATTATTTTTTTCAAGTCCCTCATTGATTACTTCACTAAAACGCACTACGGCATTTTTAAAAACGAACTGTCCATTCATATATGGAAAATAAGACTCATCATTAGGGTCATTATCAGCAAGGATATCATTTACCCAACGCTTGCCCATTCCTGGGGCTATTAATGACAGTTCTTCGGCATGTTGACCTTCTGAATGAAGGTGTGTGGATAGTATTCCCTTTGAGGCATCCTCTTCCCTACTGATGATTGCAGCTCCTGCCCCATCACCAAAAATTACAGAAACACCCCTTCCTCGGGTAGTCATATCCAAACCGTGGGAATGCAGTTCAGAACCAATAACCAACACATTCTTGTACATACCAGTTTTTATGTACTGATCTGCAACGGATATGGCATAAACAAATCCTGAACATTGGTTACGCACGTCCAACGCTCCTACTGTTTTAATATCTAGGTCCCGTTGTACTAATACTCCTGGGCCAGGAAAATAGTAATCTGGACTTAGCGTAGCAAAAATGATGAAATCTATATCATCCTTATCTATTCCAGCCCTTTCAATTGCGATCTTGGCCGCTTTTACACCCATAGAAGTGGTCGTATCCTCTCCTTTAACAACATGCCTGCGCTCTTGTATTCCTGTCCGCTCTTGAATCCAAGCGTCATTGGTTTCCATTAGCTTAGAAAGATCATCATTGGTAACCACGTTTTCTGGCACAAAGTACCCTAATCCTATAATCTTTGAATTGTACATTTTAAGTTTATTAGTTTTCAGGAAATATGAAACTTTTCAATATCTCCTGGTCAATATAATAAAGAATGATGGTATTACATCTAAAAGACAAAAATAAAATAAAGTCCCTTAAAATTTGCATTATTACGCAAATCTCATCCAGTAATTTATCTACATTACTTCATTTTAACTTTTTTACAACATTTTAAGGAATTGTATTTGAGTAAATTGTCCAACAAATTAATGGGTATACTATCGTTATTCACTTTTTTAATACCAACCTAAAACTTTATTTCATGAAAAAATTATTACCCTTATTTCTCATATTCCTAGTTTTTTGGGGATATTCTCAAGAAAGCCTCACGTATCAAAAACCTTCTAAGGAAATCTTAAATTTAGTTGACGCCCCAATGGCTCCAACCGTTCTCATTACCGACAATGGTAATCACATGGTTATGCTGTACAGGGACGCTTATAAGACTATCGAAGAGCTTTCGGAGGACGAATTAAGACTAGCGGGACTCCGTATTAATCCAAAAACAAATATTGGTAGCCGCACCAATTACTACAATAACATTAAAATAAAGGCTACTACTGCTTCTCAGGAAATTCAAGTTAGCGGACTTCCTGAAAACCCAAGGCTGGCAAATTTTAGTTGGTCTCCAGACCAATCCAAGATTGCAGTAACCAACACCACAACAACCGGTGTAGAGGTATGGGTCTTGGATGTGGAAGAGTCCTCGGTAAAAAAACTTACCGAAGCCAATGTAAACGCAAATATGGGAGATGTACTCAACTGGTTCAAGGATGGTAATTCTATTTTGGTTAAAATGTTGCCCTCAGCTAGGAAAGCATTGATTAATGTAAGCGAGGCCATACCTGCGGGACCCACCGTCTCTTCTAATGATGGTAAAAAGGCTCAAAATAGAACCTATCAAGATTTGTTGAAAAATCCGAATGACGAATTTAATTTTGAACAGCTGGCATTATCAGAATTGCATAAGATAGATCTAAACGGAAATTCCTCTATATGGAAAGGTCAAGACATGTACAGTTCTTTGAGTTTCTCTCCAGATGGTTCTTATATTATGGCCGTGACTATAGATAGACCCTTTTCATATTTGGTTCCATATAACAGATTCCCTTCTATCACAACCATTTACAAAAATGATGGAAGCCTGGTACAACAAGTACTAAAAGTGCCCTTGATAGAGGATCTGCCCCAAGGGTTTATGGCAGAACGCACAGGGATGAGAGATATCAGTTGGAGAAGCGACAAACCTTCCACGCTAATCTATGCGCAAGTATTGGATGGAGGTGATCCTGAAATCGAAGTAGCCTTTAGGGACGAGGTATTTCAATTGGAGGCCCCTTTTAAGGGAGAGGGCAAAAGTATCCTCAAGACCATCAACAGATTTGCAAGCATACAGTGGGGTAACGATGGCATAGCTATTGCCTATGATCGCTGGTGGAATACTAGGAATACAAAGACCTATGTTTTCAATCCTTCCAATCCCTCTGAAAAGCCAAAAATAATTTCAGATCGCAATTACCAAGACGTTTATAACGATCCAGGTGAATTTGTAACTACTAAAAATGAATATAGTGTTAATGTCCTGGCCTTAGACGGCAAGAACAATGCTTTTCTGATGGGAGATGGATTTTCTGAAAAAGGACAATTCCCCTTCATTGACAAGATCAATTTGGTTTCTCAAGAAACCTTGCGTCTTTTCCAATCTACTCTTACAGACAAAAAAGAAACTTTAGTAGAATACCACCCAGAAAAGGACCAGCTTTTAGTTCGCATTGAATCCAAAAGCGAATATCCAAATTACTACTACAAAAATTTGATACGCAAAAAGGCACCACAACAGCTTACCTTTTTTGAAAATCCCTTTAAAAGTATCCAAAATGTAAATAAGGAGGTCATTACCTATAAAAGGGAAGATGGCCTGGAATTAACGGGTACCTTATATTTACCCGTGGGCTATGACAAGGTAAAAAAAGAAAAATTACCTATGATTTTGTGGGCCTATCCAAGAGAATTTAAGGATAAAAATAGCGCCTCCCAAAATACTCAAAATCCGAACGAGTTTACCTATCCTAGCTGGGGCTCACCTATTTATTGGGTCACAAAAGGCTACGTGGTATTGGATGATGCCGCCTTCCCAATTATTGGTGAGGGAGATGCACAGCCAAATGATACGTTTAGGAAACAATTGGTAGCCAATGCAAAGGCTGCAATTGATGCCGTAGACGCCAAAGGATATATAGACAGAAAAAGAGTGGCTGTTGGCGGACACAGTTACGGTGCCTTTATGGTGGCTAACCTACTTTCCCATTCCGATCTTTTTGCTGCAGGGATTGCAAGAAGTGGCGCCTACAATAGAACGCTTACTCCTTTTGGATTCCAAAGCGAAGAACGAAACTACTGGGAAGCACCTGAAGTCTATTACACCATGTCACCCTTTATGCATGCCGATAAAATGAAAACTCCATTATTATTAACCCATGGGGAAGCTGATAATAATTCTGGAACATACCCAATGCAGAGTGAACGTTATTTTAATGCCCTAAAAGGTTTAGGAGCAACGGTTAGATTGGTCATGTTTCCAAAGGAAAGTCATGGCTATAGGGCCAAAGAAAGTATTTTGCACTTGCTTTGGGAACAAGACCAATGGCTAGAGAAATACGTAAAACAAAAAGAAGAAATTATAGACGCCCCTTTGATGGGTAAAGATTAAAAAAAAGCCCCAAAATATTTCGGGGCTTTTTTTAAATGTATTGTCTAAAATCATTGACCACTACCTTGGCCTTGAGATCATGAAGTAAATTGTACAAACCGAAAAAGGTCCTATTTAAATATAAGAAATGTTTGGAACCGCGGTTGCCATTCATTTTCCTTATCTGGGGATCCTTTGAATAACGCTCACTTAAATTAGCGATTTTACTCCAAAATTCATCTGCACCAAAATCAAAATTATCCTCGTTAAATGGAGTTGTAAAAATGGTAAGCAGTTCCTTGAATAGAGCCTTGAAAAATTTCAACTCCTCCGGAGAATCGGCCTCCGATAATATTTCCAATTCATAGAGCTTCTCCATAAATATAGCATCATTCTCTATATTTTCTTTTTTGGCAAGCTCAAAATAAGGTATATAAAATTCGTCAGGTAATTCTTTGATACATCCAAAATCTATGGCTATCAAAGTTTCCTTTTCACTGACCAAAAAATTACCAGGATGTGGATCTGCGTGTACCTTTTTTAAGCCATGAATTTGAAACATATAAAAATCCCATAGCGCTTGTCCTAGCTTGTTCCCTAAACGTTCGTCGAAATCAGTTTTTGCAAATTCACTAAGGTGTTTCCCGTTCATCCAGTCCATTGTAAGGATACGCTCACTAGACAGTTCTTCATAATATTTAGGAAACTCCATATTTGGTATTTCGCTACAGGCCTCCGTAATTTCTTTACTATGTTTTAATTCCAATATGTAATTGGTCTCTTCTATCAACTTGTTTTCTACTTCCTTGAAGAATTTATCAGAATCTTTTCCTTTTAAGTTGAACATTCTAATAGCTACCGGCTTCACCAGTGCCAAATCACTGCTAATACTTTCAGCAACCCCTGGATATTGAATTTTGACTGCTAATTTCTTACCGTCCTTTTCAGCCCTATGTACCTGACCAATGCTAGCAGCGTTAATGGAATCCTTTTCAAATTCGTCAAAAATTTCTTCAGGGTATTTCCCAAGGTATTTTTTAAACGTTTTTCGTACTAGTGGAGCTGATAATGGGGGAACAGAAAATTGTGATAAAGAGAATTTCTCTACATAAGCGCTCGGCAAAAGGCTTTTCTCCATGCTTAACATTTGGGCAACCTTTAATGCACTACCCTTTAAGCTCTTTAAACCATCATAAATATCACCTGCATTATCTTCATTAAGCTCATCCTTGGTCATTGTAGGGTCTACCAATTTCTTACCGTAATATTTCATGTAGTTTCCCCCAACTTTGACGCCGGTTGTAACTAATTTGCCAGCTCTTTCTATTTTCCCAGTGGGAATTCTATCTAATGTTTTCATGCAATGCGATTTTTCGACCTTTTGAGGCCTAAGGGTTTAGAAGCACAATATAGTATTCAGAGGTTAACTAAGAAAAGTTCTCTTTGTACAAGAATTTTCCAAAATCCAAGATGCTTTCTAATGGCGTATTATCAAAAAGATCGAAAATTGTGGTAACTGATTTTTCAATGGCTAAATCTGTTTTTTCAAATGCCGGTGAAGAATCATTCATCCAAAATTTTAAAAGAAACATAAACTGCAACCATGCACCCTCAGAAAATAATTTAGGAGGATGTTGGGTTAGTTTAGAAGATTTGTTTGCATTACCCTCTTCTATCAAATCAGTTGCGAACGATTTTATATTCTGACGGAGCCCCTTAAGTTGTTCCATATTCTTGAGCATATTCTGGTTTTCATTCAATGAAAACAACACATAACTTCTATTGAGGGTCACTAATTCAAAAAATGTAAAAAAGAAGGTAAGCATCTTATCCTTATTTGAAAAAGAATTATACGCTTCATTTTTATTGATCAATGCTTCGGTATTGGTATAAAAAGTGTTCCAAATAGCCTTTTGCAAGCCATCTACCGATCCAAAAAAATTATAAAATTCTTCCTCCTTTATCTTATTGGCTTTACAAAATTTATAGATTGACTTAGGGACTTCTTCATGCTCTAATACGTAATCCATATAAGCACCTATAATGGCATCTTCCGTTACTTTTTTAGTATTTGCTTTAGCTGGCATAACAATCTTATTTTGTTGATGTAAAAATACAATTATCTAAACATAAATGTGTTAAACATTTATGAAATGATTAAAGCACACAAAAAAAGCGTGTTTTTAAAAACACGCTTTTTAAACAACCTAACCAATAAATAAACAAACTTGTCACAGAAATAATTCTTTTTCATAGCATTTCTTTCCTGCAACATAACAAATATAAGTATTGTTTAGTTATATGGGCAAATAATTAAACAAAATAATATGTTAATGTTTTTAGGAAGCTATGTGTTTCCGTGGCAATATGTCAGTTTGTCACTAAAGCAAAGTATGGTATTTTTTTTGACATAGTATTAATTATAAAATTAAAAACTATTTCAAAATATGGCTACAGGTAAGATTAATGTGTCCGTTGAAAACATATTTCCGTTGATTAAGAAATTCTTATACAGCGATCATGAAATATTTTTACGGGAATTGGTGTCTAATGCGACAGATGCAACTTTAAAGTTAAAGCACCTGACTACTATTGGAGAAACAACCGTGGAATACGGTAACCCAATGATTGAGATCAAAATTGATAAGGAAGGTAAAAAAATCCATATCACAGATCAAGGATTGGGAATGACAGAGGAGGAAGTTCAAAAATACATCAATGAAGTTGCGTTTTCAGGTGCAGAAGAGTTTTTGGATAAGTATAAAGACTCTGCAAAGGATTCTGGAATTATAGGTCATTTTGGTCTAGGTTTTTACTCCGCCTTTATGGTGGCAGAAAAAGTGGAGATCATCACCAAGAGTTATAAAGATGAGCCAGCGGCCCATTGGACCTGTGATGGCTCTCCTAACTTTATCATGGAACCAAGTGATAAAACAGATCGTGGAACTGAGATTATCCTTCATATTGCTGAAGACTCTACAGAATTCTTGGAAAAAAATAGGATATCTGAGCTATTGGGCAAATACAATAAGTTTATGCCCGTTCCAATTAAATTTGGAACAAGAACAGAAACTCTTCCTAAACCAGAAGGCGCCAAAAAAGAAGACAAAGCGCCTACCATAGAGGTAGACAATATCATTAACAATCCAAATCCGGCTTGGACTAAAATGCCTGCCGATTTAAAGGAGGAAGATTACAAAGGATTTTATAGGGAACTCTATCCTATGCAGTTTGAAGAGCCCCTTTTCCATATTCATTTGAATGTAGACTATCCCTTTAACCTTACAGGTATTCTCTACTTCCCTAAATTGAAAAACGATCTCAATGTTCAAAAAGATCGTATTCAATTATATCAAAATCAGGTGTTTGTTACGGATAATGTTGAAGGTATTGTACCTGAATTCCTCACCATGCTTAGAGGAGTGATCGATTCTCCGGACATTCCATTAAATGTTTCCCGTTCCTATTTACAGGCAGATGGTGCTGTCAAAAAAATAGCTTCTTACATCACTAGAAAAGTAGCAGATAAGCTTAGCTCTTTGTTCAAAAACAATAGAGAAGATTTTGAAGCCAAATGGAACGATATTAAGATCGTGATAGAATACGGTATGCTTTCCGAGGATAAATTCTTTGAAAAAGCAGATAAGTTTGCACTCTACCCAACAGTAGATGGTAATTTCTATACTTTCGAAGAACTACAAAAAAAAATAAAGGATAACCATACTGATAAGGACGACAAATTAGTAATCCTTTACGCATCCAACAAAGAGGCTCAACACAGTTATATAGAAACAGCCAAGGCCAGAGGTTTTGAAGTTTTGCTGTTAGATTCACCTATTGTGCCTCACTTGATTCAAAAATTGGAGACTTCTAAAGAAAACATATCTTTTGCAAGAGTAGATGCCGATCATTTGGACAACCTAATTAAAAAGGAGGATACCCAAATTTCTAAATTATCCGAAGAGGAAAAAGAGCAATTAAAGACTGTATTAGATGAGGTTATCCAAAATAAAAGTTATACCGTTCAATTAGAAGCTATGGATAGCGATGCGGTCCCTTTCATCATTACAGAACCTGAGTTTTTAAGGAGGATGAAAGAAATGCAGCAGACTGGTGGTGGCGGAATGTTCGGCATGGGCAACATGCCAGAAATGTACAATCTGATCGTAAACACCAATTCTGATCTTGTAAATGAGATTCTAAATACCAAAACGGCTAAAAAGAAGGAGCGATTAATCAATCAATCCCTAGATTTAGCGAGGTTATCCAAAGGACTACTCAAAGGTGAAGAATTAACAAACTTCATTAAGAGGAGCTACGAGATCATTAAGTAATAAGAGTATTAATCTTTAGGAAAAAAGGGACTGCTTTGAAAAGTAGTCCCTTTTTTATTATTATATTCATGCCATGATTTATCCATGGCATCTATATGTAATGTCCGTAATGTATTTTTTTGCGGGCATTATGCATTTTGTAAAACCAAAGGCATATTTAAGAATAATGCCGCGATATCTCCCACAACACAAATTACTAGTGTTCTTGAGTGGACTGGTGGAAATTGCACTTGCAATAGGACTTTGTTTTGAAGAAACAAAAGACCTCTCTATCTTAGGTATTATAGCAATGCTTGCTGTATTCTTACTAGTACATTTCTACATGCTTACAGGTAAAAAGGCAGCTGCGGGCATACCTGTATGGGTCCTAGTATTTCGTATCCCATTGCAATTTGTGCTGATGTTTTGGGCTTTATGGTATTTACAGTTTTAATATCTTTAGGGTGATTAAAAAAATCAGCAATGCCTAAATTTTCCTACCTAGTAATACGGATCATAATAGTTTTTTAATGAAAGTAATAGCAACCAATATCAGTAAGGGCACCACTATTAATTGGCACGGGAAGGAAGAAAAAACAGGCATCTTCAAAACGCCTACCACAGCACCTATTTTTCTTAGCAAAACAGATGTTGAAAAGGATACTGTTGTGGATAGAAAGTACCATGGCGGATTGGATAAGGCCTGCTATCTTTTTTCTGCAGAGGAATACACATACTGGAAAGAATTGTATTCCAACCTTGATTGGGATTGGGGTATGTTTGGTGAAAACCTAAGCATAGAAGGATTGGATGAAGCCCAAATACGAATTGGTGATATCTATAGGATTGGAAGTGCTTTGGTACAAATATCCCAACCTAGGGAACCTTGTTATAAACTAGGAGTACGATTTCAGACCCAGAATATTCTAAAACAGTTTATTGACAGATCTTATCCTGGCACTTATGTGCGAATTTTAGAGGAAGGTTTAGTTTCGCAAGGGGATAGCATGATTTTGGAAGAACAATCTGAAAATAGTCTTACAGTCCAACAATTTTACATCCTTTTGTTCGCCAAGACAAAATCTAAGGAACTATTACATCTTGCTATGAAAAATAAGGCTTTGCCCCTTAAAAAAAGAGAAAGTTTAGAAAAGTACTTATAATGATGCCCAATCTTTGAGACCACTACCTTTAACAAAAATCAATTTTATGTAGGGTACAACGCTCCATGTAATTCTATAAAAGAATTAAAAAGTAAGTAAATAGCAAAAAAATCATCGCATTATCTCCATGGTCTTTGCTTAAACGGTTTGTTAAAACAAACTATAAGCGTGGTAAGACGATGCTGTGGCTTAAAATGATACGCGCTAAAAGTTACTTAAGAAAGTAACGGTAGGTACATTATATTTTCCTTAACTAGCTATTAGAGGATTCCATGTCAAGGGACGGACAAAGCAACAGACCATATAATAATTAGTAGAAATCGGGTGTTTTATGGCAAATACAGGCCACAAACTTTCTTATGAAATTAGGCACTTAAAATAGTTAAACTACGAGCCATGGGAGAAAAGGAAGTGTAAAAAGGCTTCAACTGAATAATTCAATAACCAAGTCATAGAAACAGGATACGTTCCTTTGGAACTATTACCAGTCAAAATTAAGGGTTAGATCTCATCCAATAAAAAAAGGGGCGAGCTAGCCCCTATTTTTCCGAATAAAATTAACTAAACTAAACTAAACTATTTTATTAGGATATTTTCAAAATACGTCTTATTTCCTTCTTTAAGAATAACTCTGTAACGACCTTCATCGGCCTTTTCAAAATTGAATGCTTTTTCTACAATTATAGTCTGGTTAAACGTAGTTTCATAGATTACATTCCCAGAAGCATCTTGAACCATTACCTCTACTTTTTTACCATCTAGGTTCAAGTGGTTCATGTAAACCATTTTTCCTTTTGTACGGAATGTTGGTTTAATGATTTCATTAGATGTCAAATTAAGTACTAAAGGTTTAACCTCGTTCACTTGAGTTGAATCAAATTTAACTTCTTTGGCCGAAACAACTACTGAAGTTATCATTAAGGTCAATACTGCTGTGATTTTTAATGCTTTTTTCATAATTTTTTAGATTTAAGATTACTAAATCATTTACACTGCAAACTTACAGCGATACACCTCCCCCCACTACACCTCATTTTTCCTATTTATGTGCTATTTTACCAGCTTAACACATCAATAACATAGGTAGTGTTAATACAGAACATATTTTAGGTAATTTTGTCGATAATTGAAATTGAGACCTTGTCTAAATTTACAATGAAAGTAAATTAGTCCTATGAAACAGAAACCTGCATTCGAATCTATTGAACCGGATTTTGGACATTCGTTTACCTATCAAAAATTTGATGCTAATCGTTCCAACAAAAACCATATATGGCACTATCACCCAGAAATAGAATTGGTTTATGTAAATGGGGGTAGCGGAAAACGCCAAATAGGAAGTCATGTATCTTATTATACCAATGGAGACCTTATATTAATTGGCTCCAATCTTCCACACTGCGGTTTTACGGATAAACTAACAGGAAATACCAGTGAAACAGTAGTTCAAATGAAAATTGATTTTTTAGGAACCGATTTTTTTGGAATTCCTGAGATGAAAAAAATTCAAAAACTTTTTGAAATTGCTAAAGGAGGGGTTGCCTTCAACGGGAATACCAAACGGAAGATTGGGGAAAAGATGGAAATTTTAGAATATCAGTCTGATTTTCAGCGGTTGCTTTCCATTTTAAACATATTGAACGAATTGGGAAATTCCCAAGAATTTAAAGTTTTGAATGCGGCAGGCTTTTCCATGGAAACCGAAGTAAAAGACAATGACAGAATCAATATTATCTTTAATCATGTGAAAATAAATTTTAAAGAGGAGATTACCTTGGAAGAAGTAGCAGATTTGGCAAGTATGACAGTACCGTCTTTTTGTAGGTATTTTAAAAAGGTTACTAACAAAACCTTCACCCAATTTGTAAACGAGTATCGCTTAGTGCATGCCTCTAAATTATTGGCAGAGCAACCCATAAGTATCACCGAAGTCTGTTTTGAGAGTGGCTTCAATAATTTTTCCCATTTTAACAAACTATTTAAAGCCTTCACAGGTCAAAATCCTTCTGAATATCGTAACCAATTAAAAGCTGTATTGCAATAATGCACAATTTATTTTCAGATTTCCATCAATTAGTGCTTCCTGATGCGGATGTCACCTATTACCCCAACTTTTTAGATCTTATAAAGGCGGATTCCTATTTTGAAGAATTTAAGAACACCATTCCATGGCAACAAGACGATATAAAGGTATTTGGTAAAATTTATGCTCAACCTAGACTTACTGCCCTCTATAGCACTAATGGAAAGCCATACTCCTATTCCAACATTACCATGCAACCCCATAATTTCACGAAAGAATTATTAGATATTAAGGAAAAGATAGAAGTAGTTTCAAAAAACAGTTTCACTACCTGTCTTTTGAATCTATATAGGGATGGTAAGGATAGTAACGGCTGGCATGCCGATAATGAAAAGGAATTAGGTGAAAATCCGGTAATAGCCTCCATAACTCTTGGACAGGAACGGTATTTCCATTTAAAACATAGAACTCAGAAAGAATTAAAATACAAGTTGTTATTGGAGCATGGCAGTCTCCTATTGATGAAAGGAACCACACAGCATCATTGGTTGCATCAAATCCCTAAAACGGCCAAACCTATATCCGAACGCATTAATCTGACGTATAGAGTACTAACCTAAGGAACCTCTTTAGCGCCTTCTTTTGTTGGATTTGGCAGGTATCTTTAAACTAATAAAGAACACATTTTAAAAGAGATCGTTCAACACTTTTGCTAAACGAAGTCCTCCCTTTTGTAATTGCTTACGAACGGTATTGGTGTATTTATAACTGTACTCATACCCTAACTTGTCCCCTACCTCAACAGAGCCATAAACTTCCTTAGCTAAATCTTGGGATTCTTCAACCCAATCGTAAACATCTCCCTCTTGGATAGCATTGCGTTCTTCTTTAGAAAGTGAAGGTAGGTTATCTGCAATTTCTGTGTAGCTCATGCCAAATTCATCAATTAAATTGCTATCCCATACCCTATGTAAATTAGTCCCTTTACCAAACCACTGTAGTTGTATATCGTTACCTCCTTTATCTTCTTCCCGTCCGGCATGTAAGGGCTGGTGTAGATCCCCAATAAAATGTACCAACATTTTTAGGTAAAAGGCCCTATCTTCATCTGAGCTGTTCTCATCCTTTACTATGGTTATGCATATTTCAATGCCCTTGACCAAATCTCCATAGGTACTTGGAACCACTTCAATATATTTTTTATCCATAGGATAATTTACATAATGCCATGGCCCATATTTAGAATAGCTTCGATCAGATTTAATATCATCCGCATAATTGGATACTAATGCTAAACTTTCTCCTTTTAAGATCTCTTTGATGGCTCTTTTTGCCTTCCCTGTAAGGTGTTGTGAAGCAACTTCCCCCACTGTTCTATGACCTGTTTTTCCCCAAAAAATTTCATTGCCAAAAGAGAATTGAACTACCAAGAATACCAAAAAAATGATTTTTTTCATGCTTTGTATTGCTATAGAATTAAGAATATATGTGTTAGTAGCACACTTGAGTTGGGCGACGCTATACCTTTGTGCAAAAATAGAGAATCATACATTAAGGTATTGTTAATAGTCTAAGGATTTTGCGTTTTTTGCGCCATCTTGCAATATCAAATATTTAAAATATTGATTTCCAATCATATAAAAAATAAGGTACTTAAAAATACGATTCGAATTACGTTGGGACTGGCCACGGTTTTTGTGTTATTCTATTTATCTATCTATTCAGGCGTGTGGGGAAAAGTTCCCTCAAAAAAAGACCTTTCTGAATTTAATTACCAAAGAGCTTCGGAGGTGTATTCTGCCGACAGTATTCTAATAGGAAAATACTATTTATTTGATCGGCAACCTATTATTTACGATGCCCTGCCCCAACATCTAATAGATGCTTTGGTGGCTATTGAAGACGAACGCTTCTACGGGCATCACGGTATTGACTATCCCAGTTTGTTTAGGGTTGTCTTCAAGACTATTTTACTACAAGACCAATCGGCCGGAGGAGGAAGTACCCTGACCCAACAACTGGCTAAAAATCTGTATCCGCGGATACCTAACGGCAAAGTACGTTTGGCTATTGATAAAGTAAAGGAAATGATGGTTGCCTCCAGATTGGAAGATCTATACACTAAGGAGGAATTAATCACCCTTTATCTAAATACTGTTTCTTTTGGAGACAATACCTTTGGAATTGAAAGTGCCTCTCTGAAATTTTTCAACAAAAAAACAAAAGAATTGAAGGTGGAAGAAGCTGCCACCCTTGTGGGTATGCTCAAAGCTACTTATGGCTACAATCCGAGGGTATTCCCTGAGAATAGCCTAAACAGACGTAACCTTGTTTTACAGGCCATGGCCAACAACTCCTATCTCAGCTCTAAACAAAAAGATTCCCTTACCCAACTTCCCGCCCAATTGAATTATAGGGAATTTGACTATAATGATGGTATAGCACCCTATTTTAGAGAGGAAGTCAGGAAACAGCTATTGCAATGGGTAAAAGAACAAAACGCCAATGACAAAGAGTACAATATCTATACCTCTGGACTTAAAATTTACACCACTTTGGATTATAGAATGCAAGTCTTGGCAGAAGAGGCCATGACCGAACATATGAGAGCTTTGCAACAAAGTTTTGAAAAGAGTTATGGTTCCAATGCTCCATGGCTAAAAGACACTGAACTAATCCAGAAAAAAATTCAAAATTCATTGGCTTATAAAAAGTTAGAAGGTAATGGCCTCAGTAAAGATCAAATTTTGGATAGTCTACAAAAAAAACACCCTATGACGTTGATGGACTGGGCAGGAGAGAAAAACGTTCAGGCCAGTAGTATGGATAGTATACAACATTATATGAAATTCCTTAATACTGGATCCTTATCTATAGATCCTACTACAGGAGCGGTTAAGACATGGATTGGCGGGGTTAATTTCAAATATTTTAAGTACGACCATATTTCCCAAAGCAAAAGACAAGTAGGCTCTACTTTTAAACCTATCGTCTATACCGCCGCCATAGAAAAAGGTATTGACCCTTGTACGTATTTTTCTGCCCAGGAAGTATCCTATGATAACCTGGAAGGCTGGTCTCCCAGTAATTCAGGAAAGACAGATGAGACCTATCTCAACTATTCTATGGAACAAGCGCTGAGCAATTCTATAAATACGGTAGCCGTTAAGGTATTGGAAGAAACGGGCATCCCCAATGTAATAGCACAAGCTAAGAAAATGGGAATAACGAGTACTTTGCCCAACCTTCCTTCCCTTGCATTGGGTACAGCAGAAATAAAAATAAATGAACTCATTGGAGCCTATGCCAGTTATGTAAATAAAGGAAAGGCGGTAAAACCATTTACCATTACCCGTATTGTCAATGCTAAAGACTCTATTCTAGTAAACTTTCAGCCTGAGATCACAAAGGAACCTGCCTTCTCAAAAGAAACCGGCATGCTGCTATTGGAAATGATGAAAGCAACCGTTGATAAAGGAACTGCTTCCAGAATAAGAACAAAATACAACCTACCCAATGCCATTGCGGGTAAAACCGGTACAACCCAAAACAATAAAGATGCCTGGTTTGTTGGTATAACCCCTAAGCTTGTTAGTATAACCTGGGTAGGATTGGACACCTATGAAATAGGCTTTAAAAGCACCAGTTTAGGACAGGGAGCCAATGCGGCACTTCCGATTTTTGCTTTGTGGTTGCAAAAATTAAATAAAGAGAAAGAATTTAATTTCATCACCAAAGCCCGATTTGACAACCCTAGCAAAGCAGTATTGGATCAATTAGATTGTGAACCTATAAAAAGAGATGGATTTTTTAAACGGTTGTTCAAAAACCCGAATAAAACAAAAACAAAAAAGTTTAAGAATAACAGCAATTCAAAATAACACACTGTTACACACTATTTTATTTCAATATAAATTTTTTTGTTATATCTTTATGATATCATAATAATATCATTTTAAATTTACTGGTATGACAAACGAAAAAAATCTAGTTCCGTTCAATGGCTACATCATGCTATTGCTGTTTTTTATTGTAACTATAGGAAGTACCATCCTATTGATCACTAATGAATCGCTCATATTTGGCATAGGCATTATCCTTGCCCTATTTATGTTACCCGGTTTTGTATTGGTCAACCCGAATAACTCCAGGGTTTTGCTGCTTTTTGGAAAATATATTGGAACCATTAAGAAAAATGGTCTGTTCTGGGTCCTTCCATTTTACACGAAAACATCAATCTCCTTAAGAGCAAGTAATTTTGATAGTGAACGGCTTAAGGTCAACGACAAGTTGGGAAACCCCATCATGATCAGTACTATTTTGGTCTGGCGGGTCACTGACACCTACAAGGCCGCTTTTGATGTGGACGATTACAAAAATTTTGTTCGCGTCCAAACGGATGCTGCAGTGCGAAAGCTGGCAAGCATGTATCCTTATGACAATTTTGCCGATGAAGGCCATATTGAAGACATCACTCTCCGCTCCAGTGTCAATGAAGTGAGTGAAGCTCTCGAAAAAGAAGTACAGGAAAGGCTTTCCATGGCCGGGATAGAGGTGTTGGAAGCCAGAATTGGGTATTTAGCTTACGCACAAGAAATAGCCAATGCGATGCTTAAAAGACAACAGGCCACAGCCATTGTGGCTGCCAGACACAAAATTGTGGAAGGTGCCGTAAGTATGGTGGAAATGGCCTTGGACCAGTTGAGTAAAAAACAGGTGGTGGATTTGGATGATGAACGAAAAGCGGCCATGGTGAGTAATCTAATGGTAGTACTGTGTTCAGATAAAGACGTCTCTCCCATCGTGAACGCTGGCACTTTAAATCATTAATAATGCGGGTTTTTCAAGAGACACAACGGTTTAATCAATGGTATATGCGACTCATATCATTGGGCCTGTTGGCATTCCTATTGTTTTCTTTATATCAATGGTTTATAGCCAAAGATGCAGTGGGCAATGTTCCCCCAGACGATAGTATTGGTCAGTTGGTGGTCATATTTGTTCTTGTACTTACCATTTTGCTGTTATTCCTTATTCAATTAAAAACGGAGATCGATGAAAGAGGAGTGCATTATCGTTTTATTCCATTCCATTTTAAAAATAAAACCATCACATGGGGAGATATAAAAGAATGCTATGTCAGAACCTATAGTCCAATTATGGAATATGGGGGCTGGGGATATAGGTTAACCTTTAAAAATGGAAAGGCATTTAACGTTTCTGGAAATGAGGGCATACAGCTTGTTTTAAAATCCGGAAAGAAAATATTGATCGGAACACAGAAGGAATCCGAAGCGATGGTTGTCATTACTAAATATAAGAAAAATGAAAGAATATAAAATTGTAAAACAGAAAGGAAAGGTCTTTGGAAACTCTGATCAAGAATTTGAAGATGAACTAAACTCCCTAGCCAAAGAAGGCTGGAAGGTAATCAGTGTTTGTGGCATGACTCATTCTACATTGGTAAAGGCATATTTGGAAAGGGATAAATTCAGGTAAACCTAAATACTATGAAAAACCTTTTTTTAATTATTGTAGTATTGCCTTTTGTACTCTTTTCTCAAAAAATAATACAAGAGGAGTTACCTCTAAAGAATAGGGAAATTGAATTACCCGGTACCCTTTCCTTTTCTGAGACCCAAACCAAACAACCCCTAGTTATCTTTATACATGGTTCCGGCAATATTGACAGAAATGGCAACCAAGCAAGCGTAGGTATTAAGGCAAATTACATAAAGACCCTTGCCGACAGTCTAAACAAAAGGGGGATTGCCTTCTACAGATATGATAAAAGAACGGCCACCTTGTCCAACCTAAACAAACTAGGCACTATTACCCTTTTGGATTTTGTGGACGATGCCAAAATTGCTATTGCCCAGTTTAAAAAAGATACCAGGTTTAGCTCACTATTTTTAATTGGACATAGTCAGGGATCCCTAATTGGCATGATGAGTATTACTCCTGAGATCAGTGGCTATATATCCATCGCAGGCCCAGGGCAATCTATTGATAAAACAATTATAGAACAACTAAATTCACAGAATCCTGATTTAGCAAAATTGGCTAAGGAACACTTTGAAGAATTAATGGCTACGGATACCGTAGCTAGTGTTCATCCCTTTCTAATACAGATATTTGCACCACAGAATCAGCAATTTCTCAAATCATGGATGTTCTTGGACCCCATAGCGGAAATTAAAAAAGTTGCCATTCCCATTTTATTGGTAAACGGAGAAGAGGACCTTCAGGTAACTCAAAAAGATTTTCAAAAATTAAAAATGGCTCAACCAAATGCAAAAACAGAGCTCGTACCGCACATGAACCACGTCCTAAAAGACGTATACTCCAAGACAGAAAATCAGAATTCCTATTTTCAGGAAAATTTTCCGTTATCGAGCAAACTTGTCGACCTTATAACATTATTTATTAATCCTTGAACATGAGCAAGAAAAAAGCATTCGCCCTGCGCCTAAATGAAGACATGCTAAAGGCCATTGAAAAATGGTCTGCCGATGAATTTCGTAGTGTAAACGGACAAATAGAATGGATGCTAATGAATAGTTTGAAAGAGGCAAAAAGAGCTCCTAAAAAAGAAAAGGAATGATCCAATATTAAGTTTTGGGATTTACTTAACATTTTATTCCCCTACTTTTAAGCGCCAAAAAATAAATATTCAATGTTTAGAATACTTTTTTTCCTTGTAATCGTACTTTTTACGACCAGCACCTACAGCCAAAATGAAAAAAAATCATTCAATGTAAAGTACACTACAGACAAAATTACAATAGACGGAGTTTTGGATTATCCCGCTTGGGACCAGGCAGAAACATTAGGGCAAATGCAACAATATTTCCCCTCGGACTCCATACCAGCCATACAACAGACTGAAATTAGAATGCTATATGACGATACCAACTTATACGTTAGTATTAAGGCATATACAGAAGGTAGTAATTTTATCATCCCTTCTCTTAAGCGCGACTTTAGGGCGGGTGGCAATGACAATATAAGTCTGATGTTCGACACTTTTAATGACGGTACCAACGCTTTTTTATTCGGCACAAACCCGCTAGGAGTGCAAAGGGAAGCTCTTATTTCTGGAGGAGGATCGGATAATAGCGGCTTTAATACTTCTTGGGACATCAAATGGAAAGGAGAATCCAAAATTTATGATGGGTATTATATTGCAGAAATGGAAATACCGCTTACTTCATTCAAATATAATGAAGGAGAAACCAAATGGCGCTTCAATACGTATCGGTTCGATATGCAAACCAACGAGACCAGTACTTATGCTAAAATTCCCCAAAACCAATTGATCTATAGTTTGGCATTTATGGAGGATATGGTATTTGAACTACCTTTGAAGAAATCAAAATCCCTTGTAGCTTTAATTCCATATATCAATACCATAGCCCAAAAGAATTTTGAAAATGATGAAAGTCTATCTGATTTTAAATTTGGAGGGGATGCTAAATTGGCCATAGGTAATGGTATGAACTTGGATATTACCTTAAACCCTGATTTCTCAAATGTTGAAGTAGATGACGTTGTTACCAATCTAACCCGTTTTGAAATTGGCCTACCGGAAAAAAGACAATTTTTTATAGACAATAGTGATCTTTTTGGCAATTTTGGTGGCAGAAGGGACGCGAACCCATTCTTTTCTAGGCGTATAGGAATAGCTAAGGATACCGCAAACAACTCTATACAAAATAATATTTTGGGAGGGGTGCGATTAAGTGGAAAGATAAGTAATGACTGGCGACTAGGGTTCTTGAACATTCAAACGGACGAGGATTTAGCCAATGAAATAGCCTCTAACAATAATACCATGTTGGTGCTCCAAAAGAAAATGTTCTCCAGATCTAACATTGGAATGTTTTTCGTAAACCGACAATCGTTCAAGGATTATGATTTCTTGGAAGAAGATGAACGCTATAACAGGGTGGTGGGAATTGATTACAACCTAGCTTCAGCTGATAACATTTGGACCGGTAAGGCATATACCCACAAATCTTTCGAACCCAATGGAAAGGGTAAAGATTTCTCCTCTGGTCTGAACTTAAATTATAAGAGCCGCTTTTTCAATGTTACCATGGATGGTATTTATATTGGAGAGGACTTTAGATCTGACCTTGGTTTTGTGAGAAGAACAGATATTATTAAGGCAGTAACAGGTTTTGAACGTATTTTCTGGCCCAAATCTGGAAAGATCAATAGTCATTCTTTTAATTTTTTCCCAGTCTTTACCTGGGTTCCCGGGCTAGATTATAAGAATACCGATTATGAAATAAGAAGTTCTTGGGGAGCAGAGTTTAAAAATCTGTCTAAATTGGAAGCCCGCATGGTGAACAATTATACTTATTTAATTGATGGTTTTGACCCTTCCAATACCGATGGAGGTATCCTATTACCTTCCGATCTAGGTTATTATTACTCAAATTTTGAAATGGAGTTCAATTCCGATAGAAGAAAAGTTTTCTCTTATAGGATTCAACCATCTTACGGAAAATTCTTCAATGGCGAAAAACTTTCCATAAACAGTGAGTTAAGCCTTAGATTTCAACCAAAGGTCTTTTTATCCCTTCTAATTGATTATAACAATATTACTCTACCAGAACCTTATTCCAGTGCCGACCTTTGGCTTATTAGTCCAAAAGTGGAGATCACGTTCAGCAAGTCTATTTTTTGGTCGACCTTAGTCCAGTACAGTAATCAAATTGACAACTTAGGATTAAATTCCAGATTACAGTGGCGTTTTGCACCACTTTCAGATTTGTTCATTGTGTACAACGATAATTATTTTGTAAATAGTTTTGAGCCAAAGAATAGATCCATTAATCTTAAATTGTCCTACTGGCTAAATATTTAACATGAAGTTCAAGATTTTATGTTCCGATTTGGATGGCACCCTGCTATCCAACAAAAACAATGTTTCGGATTTTACCATCAGCGAAATACAACGTATCAAAAACGCGATTAAGATTATTTTGGTATCCGCTAGAATGCCCCAATCAATGACCTACCTCCAGCGGAATTTAGGAATTGAAGACCAACCTATCATTTGTTATAATGGAGCCTTGATCTTGGACGGCAAAAAAGAACTGGCCTCCACAGTCATGACCATTGACCATCTGGATCAAATCTATGATTTATCCGAATCCCTTGGTATCAAATTAGGTTTATACCACAAAGATGAATGGTATGTGGAAGACAATACAGAACGCGTTAGAAAAGAGATATACCATACACAATCTACCCCTATTTTCAGAGATACCACGGTATCTATCACTGATTGGAAAAATCGCCATATTGGCGCACACAAAATAATGCTCATGGGTAACAAAACAGCTACGGACATGGCATTTGTACAACTCGAAAAACAATTGGGCCAAGAGCTTCATATTTATAGATCAAATGAAACCCTGATTGAACTGTCTCCAAAATCCATATCCAAACTTTCTGCGATACAAATCTTACTAACAGCAGGGGAAACTCTTGAGGACGTTATTGCATTTGGGGATAATTACAATGACATGGAGATGTTAAAACATGTTGGTTACGGGGTGGCCGTAGGCAACGCAAGGGAGGAGTTAAAACAGATAGCGAAAAGTGTAACCCTGCAAAATACAGAAGATGGGGTCGCTTATTTCATTAAGCAGCATATTATAATTTAATTATATTTGGCAAGCAACCAATTCCTATTTACATGAATGATCCCCTAATAACAAACGATACCGTTGTTTTTGGCCTTATAGCACTTTGTTTAGGTTTTATATTTTACACCTCATCCCGTAAAACTGGATTTTGGAATTCCTATTACAGCGTAGTTCCAGCAGTTTTAATGTGTTACCTCTTACCCGCAATTTTAGCAAGTTTGGGTATTGTTTCCGACGAAAAATCGAACCTATATTTTATGGCCAGTCGGTATTTACTACCCGCTGCCTTGGTATTGATGACCCTAAGCATTGATCTTAAGGCCATTCTGAACCTTGGCTCCAAGGCTTTAATCATGTTTTTGACAGGTTCTGTAGGGATCATAATTGGAGGTCCAATTGCTATCTTGATTGTTTCCATCTTCTCCCCTGAAACCGTAGGAGGGAACGATTTTGATGCGATTTGGAGAGGGTTGTCTACCATTGCTGGTAGTTGGATAGGTGGCGGTGCCAACCAAGCAGCTATGCTAGAGATTTTTCAATATAATCCCGAAAAATATGGAGGAATGGTCCTTATTGATATTGTGGTTGCCAATGTTTGGATGGCCATTATTCTACTAGGAGTTGGTAAAACTAAAAAAATAGACAAATGGCTTAAAGCGGATACCTCTGCCATAGAATCCTTAAAAGTTAAAGTAGCTAATTATACGGACAAAATTACTCGGGTACCAACGCTGAATGACTATATGATCATTTTATGTTTTGCGTTTACCGCTGTTGGTGTTTCCCACTTTTTTGGAGATTACTTAAGTGAACTTTTAACTAGTTCCTTCGAATCTGTAAGGGATACGAAAAGCTTTTTGTCCTTCTTGGGTTCCAATTTCTTTTGGATGGTGGTCATAGCAACAGTTTTGGGCATCCTCCTATCTTTTACCAAGGCTAGAACGTACGAAGGTGCCGGTGCCAGTAAAATAGGAAGTGTATTTATATACATCTTAGTAGCCACCATTGGAATGAAAATGGACTTGGCCATGGTACTAGATAATCCAGGATTAATAGCTATTGGATTTATTTGGATCGGTATACATGCAGGACTATTAATACTAGTAGCAAAATTAATAAAGGCTCCCTTTTTCTTTTTGGCCGTTGGCAGTCAGGCAAACGTTGGTGGCGCAGCCTCCGCACCTGTTGTCGCGGCAGAATTTCACCCATCATTGACCTCAGTAGGAGTCCTTTTAGCCGTCTTTGGATATGTGGTTGGCACTGGAGGCGCTTTATTATGTGCTTACCTTATGGAAATTGCCTCAAAAATTTAATTTTTAATAAACTTTCATCATATTTGCGGCACTAAACAAACAACATGAAGAATATTTTATTTTTGGCCGTAATCGGCATTTTTATGATCTCCTGTGCTGGTGATACAGAGCAGACAATGACCGTTTCTGGAAATGTAAAAGGACTTAAAAAAGGGACCCTATATTTGCAAAAGATACAGGATTCCACTTTAATCACCATAGATTCCTTAACCGTTGAAGGCAATGGTAATTTTGAATTCAAAACTGAAATGGAAAGTCCAGAGATATTTTACCTATATCTAAAGAAAGAAGATAATAATGACATTAATGACCGAATCACCTTTTTTGGTGAACCTGGAAACATTACTATCAATACCTCTTGGGACACTTTTGATACCAAAGCAAAAATTGAAGGTTCTGAAACCCAAAAAAAATTGGAGGAATATAGAGGCGTAATGTCAAAATTTAATACTAGAAATTTAGAATACCTCAAATTTAGATTCGATCCACAAGTCTTAAAGGATTCCACTGCATTGGACTCTGTAAAAAAGCTAAGTGACAAAAATATTCTAAGAGGGTATTTGTATGCACTTAACTTCGCTTTAAATAATAGAAATTCTTATATTTCCCCTTATATCGCTTTAACTGAAGTATCGGATGCCAATACCAAATACTTGGATTCCATCAATAATTCGTTTAGCCCAGAAGTAGCAAATTCTAAATATGGAAAGGAACTGAAAAAATATCTGGAAGAAATAAAGAAAAATGAGTAACAAAAAAAACATCCACCAAATGGTGGATGTTTTTTTATATGCTAAAGCTAAATTAAGATTAGCCCAAATTATTCAATTGTTCTACCAAGGTAGTTGCCTTAACTTCCAAGTCAGTCTTAACAGACTTTAAATGCTTGGCTCTATCATCAACATCTTTTTTATTTACTTTTACGATTAATTCATCGAATGTTGTAATCGCATTTTCTATCACAGTAGATCCTTCTTTTGAATTTCTATTGTTGGTAGATGCTTCCCACAAATAAACTGCTTCGATAATATCTCCTAAAACATAATTGATGTCCTTTTTTAAATCTCTTATACTTGCCATTTGTACTACTTTTAATTTTTTACAAAAGTACACTTTTTGATAGTAATCAAATATTTTATAGTTCTCTTTTTAATTCTTCTAAAATTCTCTTAAATATAAGCGTAATACCTTATAAAATGAGCTATTTTAGACAATTTCTATCTGATTCTTAGATGGTCACCTCCAACAACTTAGCCCCAGAGGTTTGTATCCCGATCTTTTTTGAATCTGCAGGAACCAAAACTGTTTCTCCTTTTTGGATTTTCGCCTTACCATATTCATTGGAAATAGAGGCTTTTCCACCCACACACATATAGATGGTAAATGAATCCCTTTCTGTAACATCTTGATCCATATCATCCGTCAATTGAAGAAAGTTAGTCTTAAAATAAGGACAATCAACCATAGTATTCACAGTATCCATTTCTTTGGGATAGGCTACCTTAAAATCGTCCTTCATTTCATAATCAATGGCATCCAATGCCATTTCTGTATGAAGTTCCCTGAAATTCCCATCTTTGTCTTTTCTATTGAAATCGAAAACTCTATACGTCACATCCGATGTTTGCTGAATCTCCGCCAATAGTACTCCAGCACCAATGGCGTGGATCTTTCCGGTATTGATAAAAAAAGTATCTCCCTCTTGAACGGTTTCGTAGTTCATCAAATCCAGTAAAGTGTCATTTTCTAAACTTTGGGAGTACTCTTCTTTGTTGACTTCTTTATTAAAACCTACTATTAAATTAGCGTCTTTATCTGCATCCATGATATACCACATCTCAGTTTTTCCAAAAGAATCATGTCGCTTTTTTGCGAGTTCATCGCTAGGATGTAGTTGTATGGAAAGGTCTTGCTTGGCATCTATAAATTTAATAAGGATAGGAAATTCCTTTCCAAATCGATTAGTTACACCTTTTCCCAAAAGCTCTTCTGAATATGAGTTTATAAGTTCCTGTAGGGAAGTTCCGGCAAGTTCCCCATTGGAAACAACGGATACATCCCCCTTCACTGTGGATAGTTCCCAGCTTTCCCCGGTGATATCGCTATCAATGAATTTTCCCAAAACCCCTTTTAACTTGGTGCCTCCCCATAAACGTTCTTTAAGTATTGGGTGAAATTTTAATGGATATATATTCATTCTGCTACACCTGATTTTAAGACCTCCAGAGCTTTCTCCATATGTTTTGAAGCACTTATACTATTAAAGACCATGATTACTTTCCCTTTTTTATCGATGACATAAGTTTCCCTCCCTGGCAACAAATTAAACAGATTATTATCTACTTTAAAGGCTTTTCTAATCTTTTTGTTCTCATCAGACAACAAAATAAAGGGCAATCTATATTTTGAAGCAAATTTTTGGTGAGATTTCTCAGAATCTGAGCTAATGCCTATCACTTCTGCACCAAGATCCCTAAACTCCTCGTAGCTGTCCCTAAAAGAACAAGCTTCCTTGGTACAACCCGGTGTATCGTCCTTGGGATAAAAGAAAATGACCATAGCTTTGCTTCCTGTGATGGCAGTAGTAGAAAACAAATTTCCATGCTGATCTTTCAAAGAAAATTCTGGTATACTATCCCCTATTTGTAATGCCATGATTTAGCCGTTAAAGGTTACAAAATTCCTTGGGGTCTCATAAAGAACCACCTCTAAATCGCTGGAAGCCTCAATATGGGGTCTCAATTTTTGCCAAATCACCACTGCAATATTTTCTGCAGTTGGGTTCAATTCCTTGAAATCGGGCACTTCAACATTCAGGTTTTTATGATCAAAGGCATCCTCAACCTCGGCTTTTATCAAATCTTTTAATATTTTAACATCTATCACAAAGCCAGTTTCCGGGTCTATTTCTCCAGTAACACTAACTATCAATTCATAATTATGCCCATGGAAATTGGGATTATTGCATTTCCCAAAAATAGCATCGTTCTTTTCAAAGCTCCAATCCTTTCGGTACAATCTGTGTGCTGAATTAAAATGTGCCTTTCTACTTACTTTGACTTTCATGTTACTTAGGGGTTTGGATTAGATGATTGTAAAATCGTTCAAAAATAATTTTGAACCATGCCGTATAGGTATCTGGATTTTTGGAAATATCATTTTTCACCTCTTCGGGTTTCATCCATTTCCAATCTGCTACCTCTTCGGGATTAATAGCAGGATCTGCTTTATAGTTCCCGATCATCACATGATCAAATTCATGTTCTGTAAGTCCATTGTCAAACGGGGCTTTGTAAATAAATGAAAAAAGTTCGGTCAATTCGGTTGAAAATCCCATTTCCTCTTGAAGTCTACGTTTACCTGCCGAAATATTTGTCTCACCTACCCTTTGATGACTGCAACAGGTATTGGTCCATAATAATGGAGAGTGATATTTATGAGCAGCCCGTTGTTGGAGCATGGTCTCCCCCTCTTCATTCATCACAAATACCGAGAATGCCCTATGGAGGAGGGCCTTTTCATGGGCTTCCATCTTGGGCATGGTACCGATCTGCTCATCGGATTCGTTAACTAATATTACATTTTCTTCTTTCATACGGTAAAAATAAGACCTTTACCTAATTTTAAAAGTTAACTACAGCATAAAAAAACCACTTTTTAACAAAAAGCGGTTTTAATACTAGATAACAAAGCTTTTTTCAAAAGAATCTTGGCGATTTTAGATTGTCCAACGCCTTTATAAAGTCATACCTCAAAATCACCTCAAATGATCCATCGTTGAACATAGCGCTTCCCAATGCTGTGGTTTCCCTATCATAGGCCAAACCAATGAGCATATTATTTTTTAGGTTAAAACCGATCATTCCACTCACGGCTGCGTCCCACCGATAGGCTGCTCCCAATATAAATTTATCGTTGTACATGACATTAGCGGAAACATCCACCTGTAATGGTGCTCCCTGTACCACTTTGGTCAATAAAGCGGGCTTAAATTTCCAAAAAGAATCCAATTCAAACACATAGCCGGTAATCAAATAGAAATTCATTTGTTCCTTTGCTGTAGAAAGGGATGATTCTTCAAAATGTGAAGTTTCCAAAAACCTGGGAACGGATAGACCCAAATAATAATTTTCTGTGTGGTAATAGACTCCAGCCCCAACATTTGGCGATAGTTTGTTTTGAATATCCTGTTGTAAGGTTGGGTCCTGCCCATTGGAATAATCTTGATTCAATTGAGAAAAACGAACATCCAGGAGATTTGCACTTGCCTTTAAACCAAAAGACAACCGACCTTCTGTTGATGTGTAAATAGTGTAAGAAAAATCTAGATCAAAATTGGTTTCCGAAGTTGGTCCTATTTCGTCATTCACAATAGAAAACCCTAAACCTACCCCTCTATATCCTATTGGGGAATGAACGTTTAAACTCTGTGTTGTAGGAGCACCTTCAAGACCTACCCACTGTGACCTGTAAAGAGCTGCAATACTCATATGACCCCTAGAGCCCGCATATCCTGGATTTACCGTTACCGTATTGTACATATATTGGGTGTATTGCGCATCTTGTTGCGCAATAACAGTTGTAGCACAACTAAAGGAAAATACAAAAAGTATGAAGCTTAATGCGAAAGAGGTAGGTATATATCGATGTAAGGTCTTCATGTGTATTATCTATTTATATAAATGTATCCTGATAGAGATTTCGTATTACCAGACTGCTCCTTATAATCTAATATATAGAAATACGTTCCTACCGGAAGTTGGTTGTCTTGATCTACCGTTACCCTGCCATTAGAGGTGCCATCAAAATAGTTTCCTTCGGTGTCATAAGCATTGGTGCTATAAACCAGTACACCCCATCTATTGAATATTTTCAGGGTATTTTCCGGATAATTTTCCAAGCCTGTAATTTTTAAAGTATCGTGTATCCCATCACCATTAGGGGTAACCACATTAAATACTTCTATATTTCCTGTATTAAGTTCAATTAAATCTGAATCTAGGTAATCTGGAATACCATCCCCATCTGCATCGTCATTAGTATAATCACCATCCCCATTAAGATCTTCATCTCTAGTTTCTATACCATCATCATCATCATCCGCATCCCTATAGTTTGATTCTTCATCTCCATCAGTATTCGGTAAATCTGAATAAGGATCGTTAAACTCGTCATTTACATCTATATCGATAACTGTGGTACCCTCAAAACCATCATCAAGACCATCATTGTCCTTATCGGAACCAAGTAGAACAAAATCGGCAATACCATCAAAATTATAATCATGTCCTTCTACTAGGTCTAGAATATTGTCATTGTCACTGTCTTCATCCAAATAGTCTGGCAAACTGTCCCCATCTGTATCTATAGGGAAGAGTCCAAATAATCCATTCTGCTCATAGTTGTCATCCAAGCCGTTGCCATTATTGTCCTGTCCGCTTGGTGGTATGTAACCAGATGTTGATTGTGCCTCAACGTTGTCAGGTATACCATCATCATCACTATCGATATCTAAATAATCGGGAATCCCGTCCCCATCAAAATCTGTTGGGTTGGTGGATGGGTCACCATCTGCATCTAAATTAAGATCTTCAAAAGCATCCAATATGCCATCATCATCACTATCAAGATCAACAACGGAGGTAGAATTCACCACTATTGTGATATTTGCCGTGCTACAATTTCCAGCATTGTCGCAAATGGTGTAAGTAAAGGTATCAGTCCCAACAAATCCAGGAAAAGGCGTGTAGACCACTACATCATCTGATGGATCTGTTGCGCTGCCATTGTTGTTAATGGTTATTGTTCCATTGGAAGGATTGGTAGCCGTTAACGTTCCAATAGTTGGGATGTCATTGTCATTATTGGACCAAATAGCAATAGCCAAAATGGTATCCTGATTCATCGCAACCATATCATCGTAAGCGTCTACAATTGGCAATACATTTATATTGACTGTGGCAGTACTGCAATCTCCCGTCGTATTACAAATAGTATACGTAAAAGAATCAGACCCATTGTAATCTGGGTTTGGTATGTAGGTCACAATATCATCTGTAGGATTATTTGGCGTACCATTATTATTGATATTTACTATGCCATTGGAAGGGTTTGAGGTTGTTAAACTTCCAGTAGTAGGCAAATCATTATCGTTATCATAAATTGGGACTACGACCGATTTGTCCTCATCTACGGTCACAAAGTCGTCCTGAAGATCAGCAGATTGATCTAAGCACACTACGGTAAAATTGGGTAGATCTATACTGTTGCCCGCTTTCATTAAAGTAGCGGTATACCTTACCACATTTTGGTCTGCAGTGACTATTGGTCTCAATGGATCACCGCTTACTGCTGGAGACCAAGTTACTGTGGCACTAGCTCCTACATTGGCAGATATATCCAACGTAACTTGATTGTTTGGACTATTGCAATTGGTAACAATAAAATACCCAGTGGCATTATGGCCACACAAGGTACCGTCATAGGTGGCGAAATAAACTCCTGGCAAAGTCACCTCATAAAAGAAATCTGTGCTCAATACCGTGGCAATATCCGAAGCTTCATACCACTTATAATTATTTTCATCACTACTGTTCGGAGCTTGCAGCAAAAACTGTGCATCCGCTCTGGTAATACTCATTAGAGTAATTACCAAAGTGATAAATAGCAGATGATATAGGTTGGTCAGTTTCAAATTATTTTTGGTTCGTTGAGGCTTAATTTCTATTATTTTACTACGAATACTACATTAATCAACGAGTTATAATCTGAAGGTTGCCCTATGATTGTATACGTTAATTTGCCATCGGCAGCAATACTCATTGTCCCTGTATTAAATACTGTTGGATCCGCATAGGTCACATAATAGTACAATTCAGCCGAGGTATAGGTAGGCACCGCTGCCGGTGCCCCAGCACTTCCTACTGTTGGGGAACCATATTGGGCTATATACTGCGCATATAGATCAATGGTAAATGTTCCGTTAGTTGAAGCATCAACCGCTATGGAAGGCGGGTAAAAAATCCTGGCTGCTTTTGAAACAATAGGTGCTATATCTTGAATAGCTTCTTCAACGGTACCTTCCGTTGCACCGTCTCCGTCTACATCTATAGGAGTTACAACATTTACTTCTGTTGCGGTTTGATCATCTGTTCCACTATTATTAAGACTTGAAAGGTCTACCGTAGTAGAAGATCCATTCTCGATATCTATTTGAAGGATATTACTTGCATTTAAAGAAGCCCCAGTAAGATTCTGGTCATCTGTGCCCAAAGAAGCCAAAGGTACCGTCAAGGTTCCGTTTGAAT
>NZ_JBEXAE010000009.1:0-99789 GCF_040566695.1 Sediminicola arcticus
AAGTACTCTGTGCCTCTACATTATCAGGAATACCGTCATTATCACTGTCTATATCAATTCTATCTGAATAACCGTCATTGTCACTATCCCTATCGATGGGACTACCATCAATGTCGTCAGATTCCACTGTATCCAAGATACCGTCGTTATCGTCATCAAGATCCGTTACATCGGGAACTCCGTCACCATCTGTATCCGTATTGTCATCGGTTGGATCTAGGTAATCCGGCGTACCGTCGTTATCCGTATCGTCATTGGTAGGGTTACCGTCATCATTGGCATCCTCGTCCGGGGTATCAATAGTATCCCCGTCATCGTCCAGGTCCCTATAGTTTACGTCACCATCCGTTGTAGCATCACCGTCCGTATCAGGCAGGTCGTTCGTAGGATCATCGATCTCGTCGTTCACATCAAAACCGTCATTCACATCACTGCCCTCGTAACCGTCATCTAGACCGTCACCGTCCGTATCCGTTCCTGTAAAGGTCTGATCAGGAATCCCATCAAAATTAAAATCGTTCCCCTCATTGTTGTCGGGTACAAGATCGTTGTCACTATCCAGGTCAAGGTGGTCCGTAGTGTTATCTCCATCCGAATCCACGGGTGTCAAACCTTCATTACCAGTGCCCTCATAGGCGTTGTCCAGACCATCGTTATCATCGTCCAATCCACTTGGAGCAACATAACCAGAAGTACTCTGTGCCTCTACATTATCAGGAATACCGTCATTATCACTGTCTATATCCCTGAAATTAGGAAATGAATCTGTATCTGAATTTATTGGGGTAATTCCTTCGCCCTTTCCAGGTGCACTTTCATAATGATCATCCAAACCATTTTCATCTGAATCTACGCCACAAGGTTCTTGGAAATCAGCTGCTATTTGAGCCTCTACATTATCTAATATCCCATCGCTGTCTGAATCTATATCCCTAAAGTCAGGATGATGATCTTCATCCGTATCAATTGTAGTTATTCCTTCTCCGTTTCCTGGATGACTTTCGTAATGATCGTCGAGTCCATTTTTATCCTTATCTATCCCACAAGGTTCTTGAAAAGTATTGTATTCTTGAGCCTCCACATTATCCAAGATTCCGTCATTGTCAGAATCGATATCTCTGTAATCTGGAATTTCATCTAAATCTGTATCCACTGGGTATAGACCAGAAGGACTGGAGGGGTTACCTGGACAAGCCCCAAGCGTATCACCATGATTTAAATGTGCTTGAACAGCTGCTGGAGAAACAGTAATCTGATGAAAGCCATTTCTTGGATTATTTGGGCTTTTATCTTCTCTATGGCATAATGTTACTTTATCATTTCCATTATAATTACTGGATACGCTATTATAATCACAAACACTATTCGCAGTACTACTGTAATAATCATCAAGACCATTATTATCTGCATCGATTTTACTTGGTCCATGAAAACCTTCAGTAGTCTGAGCCTCAACATTATCCAAGATCCCATCATTGTCAGAATCGATATCTAGATAGTCCTTAACCTTATCCGTATCCGTATCAATTGGAATTAATCCTCCACAACTTCCAGGTGTCTTTTCGTAAATATCATCTAATCCATTCCCATCCACATCTTTTCCACTAGGTGCCTTATACCCTTTAGTAGTCTGTGCCTCAACATTATCTAAGATACCATCATTATCAGAATCGATGTCCAAATAATTGGGAATGCCATCTTTATCAGTGTCTGTTGGGTTAGTGGCAGGATTATTATCCTTGTCCAAATTTGCATCCTCTATGGAATCTATAATTCCATCGCCATCATCATCAATATCCTTGGAATCAACAACACCATCTTTATCGGTGTCCAAAGTCGTAGCGATTGAGGAAATATTATCAAACGAAGAAAAAGAAATGAATAACAAAAAAACCACTAAGAGACTTAGCGTTTTATTCATCTCCCTCTTTATAGTATAAAAAGTAAAGTCGTCCATATGTGTCAGTAGTTTAATTTACTAAGCACCATGGCTGGTTAGGTTGGTTATTGCAAGAATTTAGGGCATTCTTAAAATACAGCGCAAGATAAATCTAAATATTTGAGCAACAAATTGTTTCTTTCACAATCATTATGAATTATCCTTAAATGACAATAATACTCGTTAAAGCGTATATTTTCGCTTAACACCCTATCCACAAAAAAACCTTTTTCTTGGACCATTGGATGTACACAAAAGCCTTTATACGATTATACCCTACAATTATCTTTTAAAGATTTAACTAGAAAACACTCAGTAAACCATAAAATTTAATAACATAGGAGCAAATATAATTTCCCTATGGTTCTTCCTTAGAAGCAATTAATTTGGCTTATTTTTGCCAAAATTTTACGAATGAGTTTTGACAAGGAAATACTGAGGAGAAGGACTTTTGGGATCATCTCCCACCCAGATGCAGGAAAAACAACCTTAACCGAGAAATTACTTCTTTTTGGGGGTGCTATTCAGGAGGCAGGAGCCGTAAAAAACAATAAGATCAAAAAGACCGCAACAAGTGATTTCATGGAAATTGAAAAACAACGTGGTATTTCTGTAGCTACTTCTGTTTTAGCCTTTATCTATAGAGACAAGAAAATTAACATCCTAGATACTCCAGGTCATAAGGATTTTGCCGAAGATACGTTTAGAACCTTAACCGCAGTGGACAGTGTTATTGTTGTTATAGATGTTGCCAAAGGGGTAGAAGACCAAACTGAAAAACTGGTAGAAGTCTGTAGGATGCGAAATATTCCAATGCTCGTTTTCATTAATAAGATGGACAGGGAAGGGAAGGACGCCTTTGACCTTTTAGATGAGGTGGAACAAAAGCTGGGCCTTAAAGTCTCCCCATTGAGTTTCCCTATCGGGATGGGCTATGATTTTAAAGGTATATACAATATTTATGAAAAGAACATTAACCTGTTCAGTGGAGATAGCAAAAAAAACATAGAAAACACTATAGCCTTTGACGATCTGGACAACCCTGAGTTGGAAAGAATAATTGGATCCAAGGCAGCCAAAGATCTTAGGGACAACCTAGAATTGGTGCATGGGGTTTATCCTCCTTTCAATAAAGAGGAATACCTAAAAGGAGCCCAACAACCAGTTTTCTTTGGTTCCGCATTAAATAATTTTGGGGTTCGCGAGCTTTTGGATTGCTTCATTGATATTGCACCAACACCAAGACCCAAGATGGCCGAGGAACGTTTGGTAAAAGCCAACGAAAAAGATTTTACCGGTTTCGTGTTTAAAATCCATGCAAACATGGATCCAAAACACAGAGACCGTCTTGCATTTATTAAAGTTGTCTCGGGAACTTTTGAAAGGAACAAACCCTATTTACACGTAAGGCAAGGTAAAAACCTTAAATTTTCTAGTCCTAACGCCTTCTTTGCTGAAAAGAAGGAAATAGTGGATATTTCCTATCCCGGAGATATTGTTGGGCTTCACGATACTGGTAATTTTAAAATTGGAGATACCTTAACCGAGGGCGAAACTTTACACTACAAAGGAATACCTAGCTTTTCACCTGAACATTTCAGATATATCAATAATGCGGATCCTTTAAAATCAAAACAGCTTTTCAAAGGAATTGACCAATTGATGGATGAAGGGGTTGCTCAATTATTTACTTTGGAAATAAACAATAGGAAAGTGATAGGAACCGTAGGTGCCCTACAATTTGAAGTAATTCAATACCGTTTAGAACATGAATATGGTGCCAAATGTACCTACGAAAATTTCCCTGTGTATAAAGCTTGTTGGGTAGAGGCCTCAGATAAGAACAATGAAGAGTTTAAAGAATTTAAAAGGGTAAAGCAGAAATTCTTGGCCAAGGACAAACGCAATCAATTGGTATTTTTGGCCGATTCTCAATTTTCATTACAAATGACACAACAGAAATACCCAACGGTAAAGCTGCATTTCACTTCAGAATTCGATTAGCATCATATCTTAGGATACAACATAAAAAAAACCCATGATTTTCATCATGGGTTTTTTCTTTTATGCCTCTCCTGTTGGACCGAAGTTCAACGGTATAGGTTGCTGTTCATAATCCTTTATTGTACCATGGGCTTTTTCAAAACGCTGAACGTTGTCACTTAAAGCTTTGAGAAACTTTTTGGCATGTTGTGGAGTTAGTACAATCCTACTCTTAACTTTAGCCTTTGGTGCTCCTGGCATTAAGCTGATAAAATCAACAACAAATTCTGATACGGAGTGGTTAATGATGGCCAAGTTGGAGTAAATCCCCTCGGCCGTTTTTTCATCTAACTCTATATTGATCTGCTTTTGGTTTTGATTGTTATCGTCCATAATCAATTAAAACTTGAACTCTTCCTTTCGGGCCATGATCTCATCGAATTCTTCTTTAGAACCAACAATGATGCTATCATAATCCCTCATACCTGTACCGGCTGGAATCTTATGTCCTACAATTACATTTTCTTTCAAGCCTTCCAAAGTATCTACTTTACCTGCAACAGCTGCTTCGTTCAATACCTTTGTAGTTTCCTGGAAGGAAGCTGCAGATATGAATGATTTAGTCTGTAGTGAGGCTCTGGTTATACCTTGTAAAATTGGTGTTGCCGTGGCTGCAATTGCCTCCCTAGCGGTTACTAAGTTCTTATCCCCTCTTCTAAGAAGTGAGTTTTCATCCCTTAATTCACGGGCAGTTATGATTTGACCTGGTTTCAAGTTCTCTGAATCCCCATCTTCCAAAACTACCTTTTTACCGTAGATCTCATCGTTTTCTAAAATGAAATCATCTTTATGGGCTAATTGGTTCTCTAAGAATATCGTATCACCTGGATCTTGGATACGTACTTTACGCATCATCTGACGAACAACAACCTCAAAATGCTTATCGTTGATCTTCACCCCTTGCAGACGATATACCTCTTGTACCTCATTCACCAAGTACTGTTGAACAGCAGATGGTCCCTTAATGGACAAGATATCCTCTGGAGTGATGGAACCGTCCGATAATGGCATTCCTGCACGTACATAATCGTTCTCCTGTACCAAAATCTGGTTGGAAAGTTTTACCAAGTATTTCTTGACTTCTCCCAATTTTGATTCTATGACAATCTCACGGTTACCTCTTTTAATTTTACCAAAAGAAACAACACCATCAATTTCTGAAACTACTGCAGGGTTTGATGGGTTACGAGCTTCGAACAATTCAGTCACCCTTGGAAGACCTCCAGTAATATCCCCTGATTTAGCGGACTTACGTGGTATCTTCACCAAGATTTTACCTTCATTGATCTTATCTCCATTGTCCACCATAATGTGTGACCCAACAGGTAAGTTATAAGAACGTAATACTTCGTCATTATTGTTTTTAATCAATAAGGTAGGTATCAATTTCTTGTTCCTTGATTCAGAGATTACTTTTTCCTGGAATCCTGTCTGCTCATCTATCTCAACTTGGTATGTAACACCTTGGTCAATATTTTCATAAGCGATTTTACCAGAGAATTCAGAAACAATTACTCCGTTGTATGGATCCCACTGACAAATAAGTTCTCCTTTTTCAACCTTAGTACCGTTCTTGACGAACAATTGCGATCCATAAGGAATATTATTAGTACTTAAAGTGATTCCAGTTTTGGCATCTACTACTTTTATCTCCGTGGTTCTAGAAATTACAGTTTCAACTGCTTTTCCTTCATTGTCTGATCCCGTTACAGTCCTTAGATCTTCGATTTCGGCTATACCACCAAATCTAGCTTCTAATTTACTATCCTCAGAGATGTTCCCTGCAATACCTCCCACGTGGAATGTACGCAATGTCAGCTGTGTTCCAGGCTCCCCAATAGATTGGGCAGCAACAACACCTACAGCTTCACCTCTTTGTACCATTTTATTAGTAGATAGGTTTCTACCGTAACACTTACCACAGATCCCTTTTTGGGCCTCACAAGTCAATGCAGATCTCACTTCTACCTTATCTATAGGAGATGCTTCAATTCTTTTCACATCTGCCTCTAAAATCTCTTGTCCAGCTCTTAACAAAATTTCTTCTGTTAAAGGATTGATAACATCGTGTAAGGTAACTCTACCTAAGATTCTTTCTCCTAAACTTTCAACGATTTCCTCATTCTTCTTCAAAGCCTCAACCTGAATACCGCGTAATGTTCCACAGTCTTCAATGTTGATGATCACATCTTGTGAAACATCTACCAAACGACGGGTTAAGTACCCTGCATCAGCAGTTTTCAATGCTGTATCCGCAAGACCTTTACGTGCACCGTGAGTAGAGATAAAGTATTCCAAGATAGAAAGACCTTCCTTAAAGTTAGAAAGAATTGGATTTTCAATAATTTCACCTCCACCAGCAGTAGATTTTTTAGGCTTAGCCATCAATCCACGCATACCGGTCAACTGACGAATCTGTTCCTTAGATCCCCTTGCTCCAGAATCCAACATCATGTACACAGAGTTAAATCCTTGTTTGTCCTCACGAATACGCTTCATTGCCAATTCGGTCAACATTGCATTCGTTGAAGTCCAAACATCAATCACCTGATTGTAACGTTCGTTGTTGGTAATCAGACCCATGTTATAGTTAGCCCTAATACCCTCTACTTGTTCGTTGGCATCGGCAATCATTTCATGCTTCTCTGGTGGGATAATAATATCACCAAGACTAAAGGATAATCCACCTTTGAAAGCGAATTCATAACCCATCGTCTTAATTTTGTCCAAGAAATCAGCTGTAGTAGGTACATCGGTCACACTTAAAATGTTACCGATAATATCACGTAATGATTTTTTGTTCAATACTTCGTTTACATAACCGGCCTGTTCTGGCACCACCATGTTGAATAAAACCCGACCTACAGTTGTTGGTATAATTTGGTTAACAAGTTCTCCAGATTCGTTAAAATCCTTCGTTCTTACCTTAATACCTGCATTAAGCTCTACTTTACCCTCGTTGAAAGCGATAACCACTTCCTCGTCAGAATAAAACGTAATACCTTCCCCTTTGACGATAACATCGCCCATGGTTTTTCTCTCTTTGGTCATATAGTATAGACCCAAGACCATATCTTGTGATGGTACTGTAATAGGCGAACCGTTTGCTGGATTCAATATGTTATGGGAAGCCAACATTAATAATTGTGCTTCCAAAATAGCTTCTGGTCCCAGTGGTAAATGTACAGCCATCTGATCACCGTCAAAATCCGCATTAAATGCCGTACATACCAACGGGTGTAAACGAATAGCCTTTCCTTCAATAAGTTTTGGCTGGAACGCTTGTATACCCAAACGGTGTAACGTAGGAGCTCTGTTCAATAAAACAGGATGTCCTTTCAATACGTTTTCAAGAATGTCCCAAACTACTGGTTCCTTCTTATCTATAATTTTCTTAGCTGATTTTACTGTTTTTACAATACCTCTTTCTATCAACTTACGAATAACGAAAGGCTTGTAAAGTTCTGCCGCCATATCTTTTGGCAGACCACATTCGAACAATTTCATTTCAGGACCAACAACGATTACTGAACGAGCAGAATAATCGACACGTTTACCCAAAAGGTTTTGACGAAAACGACCTTGTTTTCCTTTCAAGGAATCAGAAAGAGATTTTAATGGTCTGTTAGATTCCGTTTTAACGGCTGACGCCTTACGGGTATTATCAAACAAGGAATCCACAGATTCTTGAAGCATACGCTTCTCGTTCCTTAAAATTACTTCGGGAGCTTTGATCTCAACCAACCTTTTTAATCGGTTGTTTCTGATGATTACCCTTCTGTAAAGATCATTTAAGTCAGAGGTCGCAAAACGACCACCATCCAATGGCACCAGAGGTCTAAGTTCTGGTGGAATTACAGGGATTACTTTCATAATCATCCACTCAGGTCTATTTTCCCTGTTCTCCTGTGACTCACGCAAAGATTCTACTACTTGCAAACGTTTAAGAGCTTCAGTCTTACGTTGTTTGGAAGTTTCAGTATTCGCTTTGTGCCTTAATTCGTAGGAAAGCTTGTCCAAATCGATTCTTGATAAGATATCGATCAAACATTCTGCTCCCATCTTGGCAATAAATTTGTTTGGATCTGTATCATCCAAATATTGGTTCTCCGGCGGAATCGATTCCAATATGTTCAGATACTCCTCTTCAGTCAAGAAATCCATTTTCTGAATTTCTTCTCCATCAGGACCCTTGGCAATACCTGGTTGAATAACCACATAACGCTCATAATAGATGATCATGTCCAATTTCTTGGAAGGTAATCCCAAAAGGTAACCAATTTTATTTGGCAAGGAACGGAAGTACCAGATGTGAGCTACCGGAACCACCAAATTGATGTGTCCTACTCTGTCTCTACGTACTTTCTTTTCTGTAACCTCTACCCCACAACGATCACAAACGATACCACGGTAACGGATTCTCTTATATTTTCCACAAGCACATTCGTAATCCTTTACAGGACCAAAAATTCGCTCACAAAAAAGACCGTCACGCTCAGGTTTGTGCGTTCTATAGTTAATAGTTTCAGGCTTCAAAACTTCCCCTCTTGACTCCGCCAAAATTGATTCTGGAGATGCCAATCCGATTGAAATTTTATCGAACCTCTTTATTGTGTTATTATCTTTTTGTCTAGCCATAACAATATGGTGATAGTAAATTAAGTATGTATATTACAAATAGTGTTCAAGACCTATTATCTTATTCCTCCAATCTAATGTCCAAACCTAGTCCTTTAAGTTCGTGCATTAATACGTTGAAAGATTCTGGTAAACCAGGTTCTGGCATTGTCTCTCCTTTTACGATAGCCTCGTACGTCTTTGCCCTTCCAATAACATCATCAGATTTCACTGTCAATATTTCTCTAAGGGTTGCAGATGCACCATAAGCCTCTAGTGCCCAAACTTCCATCTCTCCAAAACGCTGACCACCAAATTGTGCTTTACCACCTAATGGTTGTTGCGTGATTAAAGAGTAAGGTCCAATGGATCTAGCATGCATCTTGTCATCTACCATGTGTCCTAGTTTCAACATATAGATCACCCCAACAGTCGCAGGTTGATCAAAACGCTGTCCAGTTCCACCATCATAAAGGTAGGTGTGTCCAAATCTTGGAATTCCAGCCTCATCGGTATATTCATTAATCTGGTCTATGGTAGCTCCATCAAAAATTGGTGTCGCATATTTCTTGCCCAATTTAAGACCAGCCCATCCAAGAACTGTTTCATAGATCTGTCCAATGTTCATACGGGAAGGTACCCCAAGTGGATTCAATACGATATCCACAGGTGTTCCATCCTCCAAGAACGGCATATCCTCATGACGAACGATACGGGCAACAATACCTTTGTTACCGTGACGACCCGCCATTTTATCTCCAACCTTTAGCTTACGCTTTTTCGCAATATAAACTTTAGCTAATTTCATGATACCTGCAGGTAATTCATCACCAACAGAAATCGTAAACTTATCCCTTCTCAAGTTACCCTGAAGATCGTTTAATTTGATTTTATAGTTGTGTAAAAGATCCGCAACCAATGTGTTGGATTCTTTATCTGTTGTCCAGCTTCCACCCACCAAGTGAGCAAAATCATCTACAGAGTTCAACATCTTCATAGTGTATTTCTTACCTTTTGGAAGTACTTCTTCCCCAAGATCGTTCAATACCCCTTGTGATGTCTTACCATTAATCAACACAAATAATTTTTCTACCAATACGTCCTTAAGTTGTTCGAATTTAACTTCGTATTCCAACTCCAATTTAGAAAGCTCTTCTTTGTCTTCGGAACGCTTACGCTTATCCTTAACTGATCTTGAGAACAATTTCTTATCGATAACAACACCTCTTAAAGATGGTGAAGCTTTTAAGGAAGCATCTTTTACATCACCAGCTTTATCTCCAAAGATGGCTCGTAATAGTTTTTCTTCTGGTGTAGGATCAGATTCACCTTTAGGAGTAATCTTACCTATTAAGATATCACCAGGCTTAACCTCTGCACCAATACGGATCATACCGTATTCATCCAGGTCTTTGGTAGCCTCTTCAGAAACGTTTGGAATATCGTTGGTCAACTCTTCAGCTCCCAATTTTGTATCCCTTACTTCTAATGAATATTCATCTATGTGAATAGAGGTAAAGATATCTTCACGTACTACTTTTTCTGAAATTACAATCGCATCCTCAAAGTTGTATCCTTTCCATGGCATAAAGGCCACTTTAAGGTTTCTACCCAAGGCAAGTTCTCCACTTTCCGTTGCATACCCCTCACAAAGAACTTGTCCTTTCTTAACCCTATCACCTTTTCTTACTATAGGTTTTAAGTTAATACTTGTTCCTTGGTTGGTCTTTCTAAATTTCACCAATTCATACGTCTTGGAATCCTCTTCAAAACTAACTGAACGTTCTGCGTCTGTCCTATCGTACTTTATGGTTATTTTCCTAGAATCAACATATTCTATAACCCCATCTCCCTCAGCATTAATCAATACTCTGGAATCTGAAGCAACTTGGCGCTCTAATCCAGTACCTACAATCGGAGATTCTGGCTTTAATAATGGCACGGCCTGACGCATCATGTTTGATCCCATCAAAGCACGGTTCGCATCATCATGTTCCAAGAATGGAATTAATGAGGCTGAAATTGACGCAATTTGGTTAGGCGCTACATCCGTGTAATTTACTTCGCTCGGATCAACCACTGGGAAATCTCCTTCTTCCCTAACAATTACTTTATCAATATCTATAGTACCATCATCTTTCAAAGGAATGTTAGCCTGAGCTATTTTCATACCTTCTTCCTCTTCGGCGCTTAAATAACCGAATTCCTTGGTATTCACTTTTCCATTTTCAACTTTACGGTAAGGAGTCTCTAAGAATCCCATTGGATTTACCTTTGAGAATACCGCCAAGGAAGAAATCAAACCAATGTTAGGTCCCTCTGGAGTTTCAATTGGACAAAGTCTCCCATAATGCGTATAGTGAACATCTCGAACCTCGAATCCAGCTCTTTCTCTTGAAAGTCCACCTGGTCCTAGTGCCGATAATCTTCTCTTGTGCGTTATTTCTGCCAATGGATTAGTTTGATCCATGAACTGAGACAATTGATTTGTTCCAAAGAATGAGTTGATCACAGAAGACAACGTCTTAGCATTGATCAAATCAATTGGAGTAAACACTTCATTGTCACGAACGTTCATACGCTCACGGATAGTTCTAGCCATACGGGAAAGACCTACACCAAATTGTTGCGACAATTGCTCCCCAACAGTTCTTACACGTCTATTGGAAAGGTGATCGATATCATCAATCTCTGCTTTAGAGTTGATTAATTCTATTAAATATTTAATGATGGTGATGATATCTTCTTTGGTCAAGACCTGCTTGTCCATTCCAATGTCCAACCCTAATTTTTTATTCATTCTGTAACGACCAACCTCACCAAGGTTGTAACGTTGATCAGAAAAGAATAATTTGTCTATAATACCGCGCGCAGTTTCTTCATCGGGCGGTTCTGCATTACGCAGTTGACGATAAATATGCTCTACAGCCTCTTTTTCAGAGTTTGTAGGATCCTTCTGCAAAGTATTATGAATGATAGAGTAATCTGATTGTGCGTTATTCTCTTTGTGCAAAAGAATAGTTTTTACATCAGCCTCTATAATTTTATTGATATGATCCTTTTCAAGAATAGTATCACGATCTAAGATAATTTCATTTCTTTCGATGGATACCACTTCACCAGCATCTTCATCAACGAAATCCTCATGCCATGTATTTAGAACTCTTGCTGCCAATTTACGGCCCAATACTTTCTTAAGTCCGGTGTTGGAAACTTTCACTTCTTCAGAAAGGTCAAATATTTCCAAGATATCCTTATCCCTTTCATACCCTATGGCTCTGAAAAGTGTAGTTACCGGTAATTTTTTCTTTCTGTCAATGTAAGCGTACATAACGCCATTGATATCTGTAGCGAATTCTATCCAAGAACCTTTGAATGGAATTACCCTAGCAGAATACAATTTTGTCCCATTTGCGTGGAAAGATTGTCCAAAGAACACTCCAGGAGAACGGTGTAATTGAGATACCACAACACGTTCGGCACCATTGATAACAAAGGTACCACTGGGTGTCATATAAGGGATTGTACCCAAATAAACATCCTGCACTATAGTTTCAAAATCCTCGTGCTCTGGATCGGTACAGTATAGCTTTAACCTTGCTTTTAGAGGTACACTATAGGTTAGTCCACGCTCAATACATTCCTGAATGGAATATCTAGGTGGATCAATAAAATAGTCTAGAAACTCTAAAACAAATTGGTTTCTTGTGTCAGTGATTGGAAAGTTTTCCATGAAGGTGTTGTACAAGCCTTCATTGCCCCTTTCATCAGATTTAGTTTCAAGTTGAAAGAAATCCTGAAATGATTTGATCTGAATGTCCAAGAAATCCGGGTAGTCCGGTATGTTCTTAGCGGATGCGAAACTTATTCTTTCAGTTTGTTTTGTAATCATCAATGGACAAAATTTTGATTGTGAATACTAAAGTGGGTGGTATATGTCCTTATATACAACATATATAAAAGGGTTTAGGTCTAGCCACCAAAAATGGTGGAAAGACCTAAACCAAAATAGTATGGTTGTCGCTATTATTTAAGCTCAACTTCTGCTCCAGCTTCTTCTAATGATTTTAGAATTCCTTCAGCCTCATCTTTAGAGATACCTTCTTTGATAGCTTTTGGTGCGCTATCAACGATATCTTTAGCTTCTTTTAATCCTAAACCAGTTAATTCCTTAACCAATTTTACAACTGCTAATTTAGAAGCACCAGCCGCTTTTAATATTACATCAAATTCAGTTTTTTCTTCTGCAGCTTCACCACCTTCAGCAGCTCCACCAACAGCAACAGCTACTGCAGCAGCAGCAGGCTCAATACCGTATTCATCCTTTAATATTGCAGCTAACTCATTTACTTCCTTTACAGTTAAGTTAACCAATTGTTCTGCGAAATTTTTTAAATCTGCCATTTTTCTATCGTTTAATAAAATTTTAAAATATAATTGTTTTTAGTGCGTACGTATTATTTCTCGGATAATGTTTTAAGGATACCGGCCAATTTACCACCACTAGACTTAAGTCCAGAGATAACATTTTTAGCAGGAGACTGAAGTAATCCAATGATTTCCCCAACCATTTCTTCCTTAGACTTGATATTGATCAAGGCTTCAAGATTTTCATCACCAACATAAACGGCCTCTGCAATATAAGCACCTTTTAATAATGGCTTTGTTGTTTTTTTTCTGAAGTTCTTGATTAATTTTGCCGGAGCGTTACCCGTATCAGAGTACATTATGGAAGTGTTACCTACCAAAACTCCGGTAAGCTCTCCAAAATCCTTATCCGATGCTTCCATTGCTTTTGCAAGCAAGGTATTTTTAACAACCGCTAATTTAATATTGGCTTTAAAACAAGCCCTTCTTAAATCTGATGTTGCCGAAGCATTCATACCAGAAATATCTGCCAAGTAAATAATGGAATTACTTCCTAACTGTGCAGTTAAATCTTGTATAACGTTCAATTTTTCTTCTCTTGTCATAATAAAAACTTTAAACTAACAGTTATACTCCTTTAGGATCTAGTTGCAAACTTGGGCTCATTGTACTAGACAAATAAATGCTCTTCATGTATACACCTTTCGCTGCTGCAGGTTTCATTTTGTTTAAAGTATCCAAAAGCTCCTTGGCATTGTCCGCAAGCTTATCTTCGGAGAAAGAAACTTTTCCGATTGCTGCATGCACAATTCCTGTTTTATCAACTCTAAAATCAATCTTACCAGCCTTTACTTCTGCTACTGCCTTAGCGACATCCATAGTAACTGTTCCTGTCTTTGGATTGGGCATTAAACCTCTTGGTCCCAATACTCTACCCAAAGGACCTAATTTTCCCATAACGCTTGGCATGGTGATGATTACATCAACATCGGTCCAACCGTTTTTAATTTTCTCCAAATACTCATCTAATCCAACATAATCCGCACCTGCCTCTGTAGCTTCTGCTTCTTTATCTGGGGTTACCAACGCTAAAACCTTAACATCCTTACCAGTTCCATGAGGAAGGGTAACAACACCACGCACCATTTGATTCGCTTTTCTTGGATCTACACCCAATCTTACAGCGATATCAACAGACGCATCAAATTTTACGTTCGTTATCTCTTTTACTAAAGCTGAAGCTTCTACCAAGGTATATAGCTTATTTTTATCTACCTTAGAAAGCGCTTCTTTTTGCTTTTTTGTTAATTTTGCCATTCTAAATTGCTTTTAAGATTTTAAAAAGGTCTAGTCCCTGAAACTTTTAAACCCATAGATCTAGCCGTACCCGCAACCATTGTCATAGCTGCTTCTGAGGTAAAGGCATTTAAATCCACCATTTTGTCCTCGGCTATAGCTCTTATCTGTTCCCAGGTAACGCTAGCCACTTTGTTTCTGTTAGGTTCGCCAGATCCTTTTTTAATCTTAGCTGCTTCCATAAGTTGAATTGCCGCTGGCGGTGTCTTAACAACGAAGTCAAATGACTTGTCCTTAAATACCGTGATAACAACTGGCAAAACTTTGCCTGGTTTATCCTGCGTACGAGCGTTAAACTGCTTACAGAATTCCATGATGTTAACGCCGGCAGCACCTAAAGCGGGTCCAACCGGTGGCGACGGATTCGCTGCACCTCCCCTAACTTGTAGTTTAACTACTTTACTTACTTCTTTTGCCATTGTTTAAAATTAAATTGAAAGCGTGTCAAATTGGAAGCGACACTACTTTAGATATATGTAACAATTCTTACTTATACTTTTTCTACTTGCATATAGCTAAGTTCCAATGGCGTCTTTCTTCCGAAAATCTTCACCATTACCTCTAGCTTACGCTTTTCTTCATTTATTTTTTCAACAGTTCCGTTAAAACCATTGAAAGGACCATCTATTACCTTTATGGTTTCACCCAAAACAAAAGGAATAGCTACGCTGTCCGATGTAATGGCCAACTCATCCACTTTTCCTAACATTCTGTTTACCTCAGATTTTCTAAGTGGCACAGGATCTCCCCCTTTAGTTTCACCTAAAAATCCTATTACATTGGTAATAGAACGTATAATATGTATCATCTCTCCGCCTAAATTAGCTTTGACCATGATGTAACCAGGAAAATAAACGCGTTCCTTGTTTATTTTTTTACCATTTCTAATTTGAACCACCTTCTCAGTAGGGACGAGAACCTCTTCTAGGTAATCCTCAAAACCAAGTCTTCCAACTTCGGTTTCGATGTATCCCTTTATCTTGTTCTCCTGCCCACTAACAGCTCTTACCACATACCACTTCTTCTCTAATACTTCCGACATAGGTATGACTTAGTTGATTATTTTATTGAAATACAATTGGATCAATTCTCCAAAAAGACTATCAACACCCCAAGTAGCCAATGCAAAAATAATTGAGAACACAGCTACAATTACCATCAAATTAGATGACTCCGCCTTAGGAGGGAGGGTAACATTGTATTTAAGCTCTTCAAAGGATTCCTTAATATAAGTCAACATGCTGTGAAAGGTTTTCTATAGTTTTAAAAATTTAGTCGAAAAACAACTTCATTTTTCTGATTCAGGGAATAAAACTTCAATTTCTATTATTGAATATTTTTAAGACCCTTTCTCACTCTTTTAACAATCTACTTTGGGATTACCCATAAATGACTTTCCCGATTAACACTAGCACGGGAGGAGAGACTCGAACTCCCGACACCTGGTTTTGGAGACCAGTGCTCTACCAACTGAGCTACACCCGTTTATATTTACACTGAAAGGTATCCCACATAGTAGGACACCCTCAGTGCAATATTTATAATGTAAAATTAATCTATAATCTCAGTAACCTGACCAGCACCAACTGTTCTACCACCCTCACGAATCGCGAAACGTAGACCAACATTCAATGCGATCGGAGACAATAAATCAACAGTAATAGTTAAGTTATCACCTGGCATTACCATTTCAATACCATCAGGAAGATTGATAGTTCCTGTTACGTCGGTTGTTCTTACGTAGAACTGTGGACGGTAGTTGTTATGGAATGGTGTGTGACGACCACCTTCTTCTTTCTTAAGAACATAAACCTCTGCCTTAAATTTAGCATGTGGCTTAACACTGCCTGGCTTACAGATAACCATTCCTCTTTTGATCTGTGATTTTTCAATACCTCTTAACAAGATACCTACGTTATCCCCAGCTTCACCTCTATCCAAAATCTTACGGAACATCTCTACCCCAGTAACAGTTGAATTCAATTTTTCAGCACCCATACCGATGATCTCAACTGGATCTCCAGTGTTAGCAACTCCTGTTTCGATACGACCTGTAGCAACAGTTCCACGACCAGTAATTGTAAATACATCTTCAACAGGCATCAAGAAAGGCTTATCAATATCTCTTTCTGGCAATTCAATCCAGCTATCAACAGCTTCCATCAAGGACATTACTGTATCAACCCATTTTTGCTCACCATTAAGTGCTCCTAATGCAGAACCAGCGATTACAGGTCCATTGTCACCATCATAATCATAGAAAGAAAGCAATTCTCGCACTTCCATTTCAACAAGTTCCAATAATTCTTCATCATCAACCATATCCACTTTGTTCATGAATACAACCATTCTTGGAATACCTACCTGACGACCCAAAAGAATATGCTCACGTGTTTGTGGCATTGGACCATCAGTAGCAGCAACCACCAAAATAGCACCGTCCATTTGGGCAGCACCAGTAACCATGTTTTTTACGTAATCCGCGTGACCAGGACAGTCAACGTGAGCGTAATGACGGTTTGCAGTTGAATATTCTACGTGTGATGTGTTGATGGTAATACCTCTTTCTTTTTCTTCAGGAGCGTTGTCGATAGAATCGAAACTTCTCATTTCAGAAAGACCTGCATTAGCTAAAACAGTTGTAATAGCGGCAGTCAATGTAGTTTTACCGTGATCTACGTGTCCAATAGTACCTATATTTAAGTGCGGTTTGGAACGATCAAAAGTTGCCTTTGCCATGTTTAATGAATTTTAATCTTAGTTTATATTAGTGTACAATTTATGCCTTCTAATGAGCCAATGATGAGATTTGAACTCATGACCTCTTCCTTACCAAGGAAACGCTCTACCCCTGAGCTACACCGGCATCTTTAAGTTCTATAGCCAGTTATAACTAAAACTTAAAACTATAACCATAAACTCAAAGTAAAGCGCGGACGGGTTTTATCCCGACTTCGCTCTGAACAAAATAAAATATCTCGTCCATTTAATTTTAATTGCCTAAAGCCCCAGTAAAGGAGCTATTTGCAATTAAAATTTAGAGCGGGAGACCGGGTTCGAACCGGCGACATTCAGCTTGGAAGGCTGACGCTCTACCAACTGAGCTACTCCCGCATTTTAATTTTTAGGCAAACCTAAAAATTTATTTCATAATTTCAAAAACAAACATTCTGTATTTTCATACAAAGACCCTTTAAGCCTTTTTTGTGGGGAGAGCAGGATTCGAACCTGCGAAGACGTAGTCAGCAGATTTACAGTCTGCCCTCGTTGGCCGCTTGAGTATCTCCCCAAACCAATATTTTAAGAACTTAAGAGCCGATAGAGGGACTCGAACCCACGACCTGCTGATTACAAATCAGCTGCTCTAGCCAGCTGAGCTACATCGGCCTTTTACTTCCTTTTTCTCTCACAAAAAAGTCCGCTATTTCTAACGGACTGCAAATGTATACGTTTTTTTAATTATTCAAAACATTTTTCAGATAATTTTAATCAAACTTATGCTTTTAATTTTTCCTTGCGTTTCACCAACTTTCTCTCCAATGAACTAGATGCCGCATCCACGGCCTCTTCGAAGGATCTGCACTGTTTTTTTATTATAAATTGATCTTTGGGGACATGAACCTTAATCTCCGCAATTTTATTCTCTTTGGAACTTGTGTTCTCCACCTTAAGGTAGACATCAGAACTGATGATCTTGTCGTAAAATAAATCTAACTTGTTCAATCTGGAATGAACGAAGTCAATAAGTTTTCCTTCCGCATTGAAATTAACGGATTGAACATTTACTTTCATAGGCTGAAAATTTAAAATTTAAACATTGAAAAAAGAATCTCGTACTATTTCTTATTTCTAGGATGAGAAGTGAAATGTACTTTTTTGAGTTCGGCTATACTGTTATGGATGTAAACCTGGGTGGAGGCTAAACTTGAATGACCCAACAATTCTTTGACCGAATTTAAATCTGCACCCTTATTTAGCAAATGAGTCGCAAATGTGTGTCTTAATATATGCGGACTCTTCTTTACCTTGGAGGACACTTTACTAAAGTATCGATTTATAATTCTATAAACAAGGATTTCATATATTTTGTTGCCAGCCTTCGACAAAAAGACATATTCTCCATCCTTAATGCATTCCAAGGCATCCCTAAAGACAAAATAAGCAGTAAACAGCTCTTGAGTAGATTCCAGCAGTGGCAAAATACGCTCTTTATTTCGCTTACCAAGAACCTTTAGGGTCATCGAAGAAAAATCTACATGGACCATCTTTAAATTGATCATTTCCGCCCTTCGCATACCCGAAGTATACAACAAGGCTACGATTAACTTATCCCTTGTACCCTCAAAATCATGGGTATATGTTGATTCCTGAAGTACAGCTTCCATTTCCAATTCAGAAAATGGTATCTCAACTTTTTTTGTAGTTTTTAAAGCAGTATGCTTAGCTAAAGGACTAGAGGATATACGTCCAATGCGTAAAAGAAATTTATAATACGCCTTTAAAGAGGCTATTTTTCGATTGATTGTCCTATTAGACACCTTGGAGTCTACCAATAGTACAATCCAACTTCTAATGAGGCTGTAATTAGCAATATCAACGTCATCCAATGAAAACTCTTTAAAACAAAACAAAGTCCACTCCTCCAAATCAGCCTTGTATGCGGTAACGGTGTGGGCCGAATATTTACGTTCTAAAGCGAGATATGACAAAAAAGACGGAACAGACATATAACATCAGCTTTAATAGCTAAGTTACTATTTAAATGACAGGATTTTGCATAAAAAAAGAGAATCCCACCAAAGGCAGGATTCTCTTATATCTCGTTCCAAGGAACTATATCTCTTCTCTATCTCTAAGACCTTGGATATATTCTGCTTTTTGAACTTGAGCTCTTCGCTCTACAGAAGGCTTACTGAACGCCTGACGCTTTCTTAACTGACGCATAGTGCCAGTCTTATCAAACTTTCGCTTAAAACGCTTTAGCGGCCTATCTATATTCTCTCCTTCTTTAATTGGTATAATTAACATAAGCTTTAACCTCCTCTCTTTTGTGATTTTTAAGACTGCAAATATAGAAACTATATTCAATTGAACAACCTAAATCTAAATAAAAATCTTCAACACTATTTTTTGAAAGATTTTTTAACCCTAAACCGTATTACCAAACCTGATTTGAACAGATTTTTGAATCTTAATGAGCCTGAAAATAAAATATGTTTAGACAGCAGCAGGCTTATACTCCTTTTTATCTATAACCATTTTAGCAATAATTTCTCTAAGAATTTCAGATGTGCCACCTCCAATTGGCCCTAATCTGCTATCTCTAAAATTACGAGCCATAGGATAATCTTCTATATAGCCATAACCTCCTAGAAATTGTAAACATTCATAAGCAACCTTATCAGCTATTTTGGTAGATTTCAATTTAGAAATAGTGGCCTCCTTCACAACGTATTGCCCTTTATCTAAACGATAGGCGACAGAATAATTATATTCCTTACACATATCTATATCTCCATACAAATCTGCTATTCTATGCCTTAAAGCCTGGAATTTGTCAATTGACTTCCCAAAAGCCTCTCTTTCTGACATATAATTTAATGCATATTCCAAAACATGTTCAGATCTTGCGTGGGCATTAATTCCCATAATCAAACGCTCCAATGCAAAATGTTCCATGATATAGGAAAACCCCATGTTTTCCTCACCCATGAGATTTTCGACGGGTATTTTTACGTTATCAAAAGCTAATTCAGCAGTATCCGAAGCACGCCAACCTAATTTATTTAATTTGTTAGCGGTTACCCCTTTACTTTGTCTATCTACGACAAAAATGCTAATTCCTTTATTACCAATAGATGGGTCGGTTTTTGCCGCAATAATCATGTAGTCAGCATAAACTCCATTTGTGATAAAGGTTTTGGAACCATTTAATACATAATGATCCCCTTCCCTAACGGCAGTTGTTCGCATAGCCGCAACATCACTACCTCCAAAAGGCTCTGTTATACACAAACAACCAATTTTTTCCCCATCAATACTTGGTCTTAAATACTTTTCTTTTATATTAGTATCGGCCTCCTTGTTCAAGTGAGTCATAGCCAAATAAGCGTGTGCCCAAATGGCAGCTGCAAATCCTCCGGAATTTACTTTTTGTAATTCCTCTAATAAAATAACCGTGTAAAATAAGTCTAAACCTAATCCTCCATCTTCTTCTGGAGTGGCGAGACCAAAATAGCCCATATCGCCAAATTTCTTCCAAATAAACTTTTCAATGGCTCCATTCTCCTCCCATTTGTCTATGTGAGGAACAACTTCTTTTTGTAAAAAGTCTTTCAGGCTTTGCCTGAATAATTGATGTTCTTCAGTGAAGTACATACTTTGCATAGCTTTTTTTTTATAATGACAAATATAATTTAATTAAATCAATCTTATCCGCAGGAAAACCTTGTATTTCTGTTAATTCCTCAAAACTAGTGATGACACCTTTTCTTTCTCGATAAGCCACAATAGCCTTGGACAAGGTATAGGGAATATATATCAATTAGGCCAACTCATCGCTTGAAGCCGAATTGACATTAATTTTAGTGATTTGTGGTTTGCTCAAAAGTACAAACTTAGCCAACACCCTACCCGCCGCCTCTTTCTCCAGGCCGTAAACATGATAAAGCTGGTCTTCTTCCAAAAAGCCTCCCAAGCGATCCTGAAATTTTATGATTCGTACGGAGAGCTTATCCCCAATTCCACGAACTATTTTTAATTCTTCGGACGAAACCGAATTGAGATCTCCTACAGGGATAGCCTTATTAAAATTGGAAGCGACCTCTTTATTCATTTTGGCCAATGGCGAAGAGGTTGCTTTTTCCTTTGTCCATTCCGGAAACTTAAAGAAGGGTGAAATCTTGTTCAACAAGGAGTCACCAATTTCTGTTACCTGTTGAAAATGAAAAGTCGTATTACCATATTTTCCTTGGGCCCTATAATCATGTAGCCTATCAATCTCATCAACACTCATGCCGAGTGCATAGCCCTTGTAATCATTTATAAAATTTGGATTAAAGGGATAAAAGTTTAAAGTATCCTTAACCGATTTTAAAGTCTCCATCTTCTCTTGTAAATCCGTATCAATTACGATAAACTGCTCCACTTGGGCAGGGTAAACCTTGAGATAGAAATAGCCTACTTGGAGAAGAACAATGAGCGCAAGCAAAAAGAACATCCCACTTCGTTCTTGTTTATTGAACCTAAAATGGGATGTTCTATCTTTTTTTCTCAAAGTACATACCTTATTATTCTTGCCTAATTACCTCATCGTCATTATCGGAATACGAATCTGGTTCTGGCTTTGGAGCAATAGTCAATACCTTATAAAAAAAGTACCCAGCAAAGAATATTACAATTCCTTGGGCTAAAAACATAACAATTAAAGCTGATGTGTTCATAATGTGGCCCTCCCCTCTCTTTTGCGTTTGTTATAAGCTAAATATACTAAAAATGCAATAAATGCAAACATGGCAAGTAACATGGTTCTACCAATATTCTTGTAAAATACTTTATTGGTAAACGAGCCTTTGGCAATGACATCGCCGGGTTTGATTATATCTCCTACTTTTACAACTGTTCTTTGATCATCTTTAAATAAATACGATCTAAAATCGATAAATTTTTCCTCAATGGAGACCTCATTCACTTTATCATAGCGTTTTCTGGTATTTTCAAAGGAAAATTTAACCTCTTGTGGTTTAACTTCTTCTACTGTACCTATCGAAGTTCCTTTTCCATCAAATTTTTCCGCATAGTATTCGTCTGCAAAAGAAGTGCTATTGTACGTATCCTTGTGAAGAATATTATCTACCATACTAGGGATACTTGCCAAAAAGACCCACCCTAATAATACAGGCGTTACAAATTTGATAATAAATTTATATACCAAGGGAATCTTTATATCGGCCCCAGTGTTTATCTCCTTCCATCCTTTTTCCATTCCGAAAATCCAAGCGAATAGGATTACTTCAAAGAAAGCAAACACCACCAAACTAACTGTACCTCCCCAGTAATCATAGTCATCAAATACCCCCTCTTGATAAAAAAATACGGTTGGCAATCCCATCAACAGGGCTAAAGCCCCAAAAGACCAAGCCCCTTTTTTCTGTCCCCATCCAAACTCATCCCTCATAAAACCAATCCATGGTGTTCCCATGGCAAGAGAACTTGTAATACCAGCGAAAAACAACAATCCAAACCACATCACCCCTGCCACTGCGGCTAAAATTGGGCCCCATTGTTGAAATAGGTATGGCATGGTCTGAAACGCCATTCCAAAACCTGCATTATTAATGACCCAATCCAATCCTAAATAACCCGCTGCAATTGGAATAACAATGGCACTACCAAGCACAACTTCCACAAAACCATTCATGAAACCGGCGGAGACAGCATTTAAAGCAATATCGTCCTTACTATTTACGTATGATGCATAACAGTGAATTGTTCCCATACCTACAGAAAGCGTAAAGAAAATTTGTCCGGCCGCTGCCAACCAAACCTTAGGATTTAGTAAGGTATCATATTGCGGAGTCCAAAGAAAATTTAAACCGTCCCAGGCATTTGCGTCTGGAAAAAGATCAGAAGCTCCTGTTGTTCCAAGGGTATATCCGCGGATCGCAAGAAATACCCCAAATAAAATTAAAAGCGGCATCCCAATCTTGGCTACCTTTTCAACGCCACCCAATCCTTTAGAAAGGATATAGGTATTCAATGACAGACAAAGCACATAAAACACAATAGCTTCGTAGGGAATTCCTGTGGTACTTTGAGCCACATCTACGTAGGAATTAAAAAATCCGGCTACTTCCCCTTGGGACATTCCTCCAAAAGTACCTACTATGGAATGATAGACATAGGACAATGTCCAAGATTCAATATAGGCATAATAAGCTACAATGGCTAGGTTGGTGAAAATACCGAAGACCCCGATATACTTTAAAATCGGCCCCTTAACCATAGAGTCAAAGATATAGGGCGTGCTATGATTGCCAAATTTACCACCATAACGTCCAGAGGACCACTCTATAAACAATAAGGGGATCCCCATTAATAAAAAACAAACCAAATATGGAATGATAAATGCACCCCCTCCATTTTGTACAGCCTGTACCGGAAAGCGGAGGAAGTTACCCAATCCTACAGCATTTCCTGCCATTGCTAAAATTAGCCCCATCCTGGAGCCCCAAGAATCTGATGTTTTTGCCATGATGTCAAGGTTAAATCTTAGATCTATTTAACCGGCACGAAATATCGTAAAAAAAAGAACACGTTAATGGAAATAATTAATACAGAAAATCCCGTTTAAATTGCTCGGAAAAACAACTTAAACGGGACTTTTAAAGACTCTTATTTTTTTTACTTAACCTCTTGTTTTTTAAATAGTTTATTCGCTTTTAAATCAACCCAATACTTGTTCAGATCAGTTTTTACTTCCCCTGACATGATATACAAACCTATAATATTAGGGAAAGACATTGCTAATATCATCATATCGGAAAAATCTAACACCGCTCCCAAACTCACTGAAGCACCAATAACAACAAATACCAAGAATAACATTTTATACGCATATTCCGTTTTCTTGCTTTTTCCAAATAAATAGGTCCAAGCTCTCATCCCATAATACGACCATGAGATCATAGTAGAAAATGCAAAAAGAAATACTGCCAAGGCCAATACGTAAGGGAACCAAGAAATTTGGCTTCCAAAGGCATCAGATGTCAATTGAGCACCCGCCATTCCTTCTACCTCATGCATCCCAGTAAAGATGAGTACTAAGGCAGTTAAGGTACACACCACTACAGTGTCTATAAAAGGCTCTAAAAGAGCTACAAAACCTTCCGAAGGAGGGTGGTTTGTCTTAGCTGTACTATGTGCAATAGCTGCAGAACCTACCCCGGCCTCATTGGAGAAAGCCGCTCGTTGAAATCCTACGATCAACACACCAACGACGCCACCTTTAAGTGCACTTGGACTAAAAGCACCATCTACAATCGCAGAAAATGCAGGCCCAATATTTTCAATATTCATTATAATTACCGCCAAAGCGGCAACAATGTAGACGGAAGCCATGATTGGGACAACTCTTCCTGTAACTTTGGCAATGCTATTGATTCCTCCAATAATCACCACTCCAACAAGAATTGCGGTTATAACTCCAAACCAAAATCCGTTTCCTTGTAGTGCAGGAAATTGTCCAGATAATTGTTCAAATGACTGATTGGCTTGAAACATATTACCTCCACCAAAGGAAGCACCTACGGCAAGTACGGCAAATACTGCTGCCAATACTTTTCCAAAGCCTTTCATATTTCTTTTTTCAAGACCATATCTCAAATAATTCATTGGTCCACCAAAGACACGTCCATCGGGAAGGATATTCCTATACTTAACCCCTAAGGTACACTCAACAAATTTTGAAGACATTCCCAATAGTCCGCATACGATCATCCAAAATGTAGCTCCCGCACCCCCTAAAGAGACTGCAACCCCTACTCCTGCAATATTTCCCAATCCTACGGTACCTGATACTGCAGTAGCCAAGGCTTGAAAATGCGTTACTTGCCCAGGAGCATCAGGATCGTCGTATTTCCCTCTAGCCAAATCCAAGGAATGTCTAAAGCCTCTTATATTAATAAAGCCCATTCTTAAGGTAAAGAACAATGCACCCAATACCAACCATATCACTATAAAAGGAATTCCTTTTTCTTGCGGATCCCCATTAGGATGTCTTATTATTTCTGGACTGTCGTATTTAATAGAAGCCAAATAATGGGCTCCTTGTTTTATAACGTCTTCTTGGTTATTAGAATCATAGATAACCCCTCCTTCTTTGACTAAATATTTTAAACTTCCGTTAACAGGTGAGTTCACTGTTTCTGCAGCCCCTCCATTTCTGGAAACAATTGCAACTGCATCACCTTTTTTTACCTTAGCTCCTTCAGGCTTTAGCCATTCCTTAAGTACAAATTTATCATTCGCTTCTGGCGACCAACCCGGAGCTCCTATTCTTTTTACATCAGCATATATCACTGGATCATAAATACCAATCGCAGCAAAAGGATCCCAAAAGAGCACAGATCCTAGAGCACTAACTGCAGGAGTCATTGCCCCATTGAAAACTTCTGTGATTTCTTGAGTTGGTACCTTATATTCTTTTGAAACAGACAATCCATTGGAATCGGTTATTGTCACATCATAGGTTAGACCTTCTACTAAACCACTTGCTCTGTTCGAGGACAGCGGGGTTGCTTGGTTGCTCCACTTATACGTGTAAGGCTCTGTTCCCCCTTCTACTTCGAGTTCAATAACACCATCATTGATGTTTGTTGATGGGTTTAAAAGTTTATGTTTTACTGTAAGTTCTTGAGAAAAAACTGCTATAGTAAGCAGCATAAAAATGGAAGATATATATTTCTTCATAAGAAATTTATGTTGGTATGATTTTATTAAGGATTGGCAATATCTTAAAAAAAATCCTCGCAATCAAGTATTCCATTAAAATATCATCAGTCAATATGGAACATTTCATTCAATTTCTTAATTTGTTCCGGCCGTCCCAATACAATTACCTTACTTTTTGGCTGCATTTGCAAATCTGCTTCGGGGTTAATGATGTAATTACCATTAGGCTCAATATATCCAATTATGGTACACCCCGTCTTTTTCCTCAAGTCCAAATCCCTCAAGGAATAACCTTCTACCTCATCGGAGAAATTCTCAATGGCGATCTCTTCCAAGTTGGTTGTGTGTTCACCTTCCATGGATAATTTATCCATAAAAGTGATCAAATCTGGCATGACAACCAAAGAGGCCATATGGTTTCCACCGATCTTGTCAGGCATAATAACCTTATCGGCTCCCGCCAATACCAGCTTTTTTTGAGAGGTGGCCAAGGAGGCTCGACTTATAATAAATAGTTTTTTATTCAGCTGTCTTGCCGATAGTACCACGAATAGATTGGCTGCGTCATCCGGCATTGCTGTGATTAAATATTGTGCCTTTTCAACGCCAGCCTCTTTTAACACCTCATCGTCAATAGCATCGCCCTCTACAAAAAGAATGTCGTTTTCATATTTTTCTATGACCTCCTTATCCTTCTCCACAACAACAAAGGCCCTTTTATACGCGCTAAGTCGCTCTATGGCCTGCATCCCATTTCTACCGAAACCACAAACAATGACATGGTTGGACAAACTATTGATTTTTTGTTTCACTTTTTTCTTTTTTAAAATTTGAAGAGAATTCCTTCCTAAAATATATTCGGTTATTACGGAAATGGCAAATGCAAAGATAAAAACACTTGAAATGATTAGAAAGACCGTGAAAATTTTGGCCACTGTATCCAAAGGCTTTACTTCGGAAAAACCAACCGTAGTTACTGTGATGACTGTCATATAAAATGCATCTAGCCAATTATAATCCGACAAATACCTATACCCTAATATCCCAGTAAACAATACACCAAGCACCATTACCAATGCCAAATATATTTTAGAACGAAAAAGTTTAATCATAGTTAAAGATCAAATACAGAAGTACGTTTGGTATATAATAAGTCTTTTATTTTTAGCCAAAAAGCAAGAAAAAGATACACTGCAAATCCGAAACCGAGGGTAACAAAAGTTAAATAAATAAATGTAGTCCTGACAACACGAGCCCTAATTCCTAGGCGCTCCGCAATTCGCCGACATACTTCAAATCCTCTTTTTTGAAGATAGTATAATAATTGATAGAAAGAATCCATTGGTTAAAATTAACTATTTCTGCACAATATGCTAATACCAACAGGACATTGAAGACATTTATTTTTTACACAATAAGAATTATACAACTGCAGCAGCCCCTGAGCATCCATAACACTTTTGCAAGAAACTCCAAGATCCTGGAAGTTAGATATAAGTGAATTTTGTTCCGGACTAATTGCTATTGCAAAATTTACAATACTCTTGGAAGACTCATTACCCTTAGACCTATCATAACAAAATTTTAATGGTAGGATAGCATTAATAATGATCAATTCCACCAAAGACTTCGACACTTTCTTCTCTTGTTTTTTGGATAACTTTCCAAAAGTGAAATGAGTAGTCCAATAAGAGTTGGCGGTAACAGTGAACAAATCATTAATCTCATCTAAGGTTTCTGCCCCCATCAGCTTGCTGAACAGGTGTTCTTGATTTTTATATAATGCGGCAACTTGGGAAAGCCTAAGGTTTGGAAAGTTATGGGGACGCAATTTAAAAAAATCTGGTTTTAAATGAGAAGTTCCTAATAACGAATATTTAATAGACAGGTATCCATACTCCTTTTTAAGATTTAAATAATGATCGTCTAAAATTGAATCATCTTCTAAGAATCCCGCAACCCCCATCAGCAAACTTTCCAGTTTAAAACCATCATTGTTTAATTTTCTGATGATAGGAAAGGGGATTGCTTTTCCAATTTCAAAAAAAGCCTCTCCATTTATTTTTGTGCCAAAACTTTTCATGAGTAATATGAAGAGAACCTGCTCCCAATCTTGGTTATATTCCTTTAGCAACTTATCAATGAAAATGGACTTTATTTCCAGACGTTCAAAATAAAGACGTTCTAACCAATTTTGAAATTTAAAACCATCAAATTCGCTAATACTTCCTCCACAATTTATAAAGGATTCCCTTTTATTAGAAAATAATTCCGCGTAGGAATTCAACAATGTCTTCGAAATAAAATCTTTTAATTGAAGTGAAGGAATCTGGCTGTTATCTGTCCTAAAAATAGTAGCGTCATCATCCCATACTATATGAAGTATTACGGAGTTGTATTTTTCGTCCGTTTCATAATGATGGGCGTACCAATCAGAAGAGCGCAAATGCATTTCTACATTTCCCGCCCATAATTGCGCTCCAATTTTAATTTGGGCATTGAAAAAATCGGGGCCTGCTAATTGCTTGTGCACACCGAAGTCTTTAATTACAATAGACTCCCCTTCAAATGTTCTTAAAGTTTGTCCTTGCAATTTCTTTAACTTCCAGATAAAATGCAGCAAATCTTCACGCATTCTTATAAGAAAAAAAAACCGCTACACATAGAAAAATAGCTACGCTTAGCGGATTTTTTAATGCTACATAAATATACTTAATCTACTACTTCTCCTTCCCACTTCATAAAACCACCTTCCAAATTATAGGCATTTTTAAAACCTGCATTATTCATAATACCACATGCTTGCCCACTCCTATTTCCAGATCTACAATACACATAATAATTTTTGGACTTATCTAATTTCTCCAATTCCTCTAAAAATTCCTGCCCTAAATAAATATCAATATTGGTGGATCCAGGGATATATCCTTCATCAACTTCATCCGAAGTACGTACATCCAAGATAAATGCATTTTGGTCTTGTTCTAGTTGAGAACACCACTCTTCTTGTGATAAATTTGCCATTTTTTTCAATTTTATAAACCAAAAATAAGGCTTTTCTTGTAATAATTGGCCATACCTACCTTTATGAAATCCTCTTAACTTTTAACAAAATATTATAGCAGCAACTATGGTAGAATTAAAAATTCAACATACATTTGTATGTACAAATGTTGTAACAACATGAATGTAGAGGAAATTATAAAAACGAACAAGCAAATACCTTTGGTTAGCAGGACGCTTATCCATATGAGTTTGGTAGAGCACAAACTTAACGAGGTGGTTTCCAATGCACTCAAACCTTTTGAAGTATCGCTGCAACAATTCAATGTTCTGAGAATCTTAAGAGGCCAAAAAGGAAAACCTGCTAACCTTTCTACCTTAAACGAAAGAATGGTTACCAAAATGAGTAATACTACCAGGCTAGTAGATAAGTTAATTACTAAAGGATATGTTGATCGAGTTACCTGCGAAAGCAATAGACGCAAAGTAGAGATCAATATTACTACGGCTGGTGAAAAAGCACTGTTGGAAATGGATAAGGTCATGAAAAAATCTGAACACGCAGTAGTAAAAAACTTCACGGAGGACGATCTCAAATTATTAAACAAATTGTTAGATAAATTTTAATTTAAAACCAGTTATAAAAATGAGTACCTATATAGACAGTTTAAATTGGCGCTATGCCACCAAAAAATTTGATACCACCAAAAAGGTGTCACGTGAGGATTTAGAATCCTTGTTGGAAGCAACTACCCTAAGTGCCTCTTCCTTTGGCTTACAACCTTACAAGATAATTGTAGTGGAAGATGCCGAGATAAGGTCTAGGTTAAAACCTGCTGCTTGGGACCAATCTCAAATCACAGACGCTTCCCACCTTATTGTATTAGCCAATCAAAATTCATTTGGTGCTGAATTGGTAGAGGACTACGTGGACAATGTAAGTAAAACAAGAGGAATACCGGCTGAGGGACTAAAAGGGTATGCTGATTTTATGATATCAAAATTAGTTCCTCTTTCAGAAGATGCCAAAGCAGTTTGGACTGCAAAACAAACCTACATCGCCTTAGGAAATCTACTATCCGCAGCCGCAATTAATAAAATTGATGCTTGCCCCATGGAAGGTTTCGATCCGCAGCAATTTAATGATATTTTAGGTTTAACAGAGAAGGGTTTAAATACATCTGTTTTAGTGGCTATTGGATATCGTTCTGAAGAAGATGAGACACAGCATTATAAAAAAGTTAGGAAGTCTAAAGAAAATTTAATTACACACATATAAATAAAAACAACAAGCATTAACTCTAAAATTAACACTATGAAAAAAAGCGTATTCAGTTTAGTATTGGCAGTAGTTGTAGGAGCTACAGCATTTGCAACCACACCAATTAAAGTAGAAAAGAAAGAAGTAAAAACATCAGAAAGCACCGTAACGTGGAAAGGGTATAAGGTTACAGGCTCGCATTATGGTACCATCAACCTAAAAGAAGGAGCATTGATGTTTGATGGAGATAAATTAACGGGAGGTGAATTTGTTGTAGACATGACTTCTCTAATCTCAACAGATTTAGAAGGTGAATCTAAAGGAAAATTGGAAGGACACTTAAAATCTGATGACTTTTTTGGAACAAGCAATAACCCAACTTCCAAATTAGTATTTACCACTGTTAAGGCCTCTGGCAAGAACTCTTACCAAGTAACAGGAGACCTTACGATCAAAGGAAAGACCAATTCAATTATGTTTGACGTTTCTGTCTATGGGAATAAAGCTACTGCTACCATGAAAGTAGATCGTTCTAAATATGATGTTAAATACGGATCAGGAAGTTTCTTCGACAACCTAGGAGACAAAACTATCTATGACGAATTTGATTTGGTGGTAGATTTAGCGTTCTAATCAAGAAAAAACAAAACGATTTAAACCTCACTGTTGTGGGGTTTTTTATTTTTTCCATTTAGCTGTTGTCAATTTAAATTTCCTCCTTATCTTTGATGCTCAATGAAAAACAGAATAGCAAATTTTTGGTGGTGGAAAAACTTACGAACAACGTCGTGAGCAGAGCATCATTGTAGTTAAACTATATAAAAGGCTTGTCATCACGACAAGCCTTTTTTCATTTTCATTTAGAATCTAAATAAGGCAATTAAATTTGAGTACGTCCATGAAATACGAATTAGTTACCCATTATAAAAAAATCCTTGCGGATACCATTACACCTGTTAGTGTGTATCTAAAGATAAGAGACAGGTTTCCAAATAGCATTTTGTTGGAAAGTAGCGACTATCACGCAAATGATAATAGCTTTTCTTATATCTGTTGTAATCCAATTGCCTCCATTAAGGTGGAGAATGAATTAGTGTCTCAGCATTTCCCTGACGGCAATAAAAAAGAAATTGGGGTAAATCCAGATACAGACATTCCTTCTATTCTGGATGAATTCAGTAAAAAATTCGAGGCCCAAAACAATGACTTTAAATTCATAAACAATGGTTTGTTTGGTTATATGGCTTACGATGCCGTGCGATATTTTGAAGATTTAAAACTTACTAAAAAAGACAATAGTATTCTTATTCCAGACATATACTATGCCGTCTATCAAAACATCATTGCCATAAACCATTTTAAGAACGAAGCCTATATTTTTGCTCATTGTTATAAAAATGAAAATAATATTCCAGAAATAGAACAAATCTTAAGTGCTAAAAATTTTGCATCCTTTACCTTTTCTAAAGCTGGCAATCCAATCTCTAATCTTAAAGAAGAGGAATACAAAGAGCAGGTGGCATTGGCTAAAAAACACTGCCAAAGAGGAGATGTCTTTCAATTGGTTTTGTCCCGAAGGTTTTCACAAGAATTTACAGGGGACGAATTTAATGTATACAGAGCCTTACGCTCTATTAACCCCTCCCCGTATTTGTTTTATTTTGATTATGGAGATTTCAAAATATTTGGAAGCTCTCCTGAGGCCCAATTAATTGTAAAAGACGGTAAAGCCGAAATTCACCCAATAGCGGGAACTTTTAAAAGAACAGGTAATGACGAGCAAGATGCCCTATTAGCCAAACAATTAAAAGTAGACGATAAAGAAAATAGCGAACACGTGATGCTCGTAGATCTGGCGAGAAACGACCTTAGCCGCCACGGCACCGATGTGGTGGTAGAGAATTATCGGGAGGTTCAATTCTTTTCCCATGTGATCCACTTAGTATCAAAAGTAACTGGACAAAAGAAAAAAGATACTCCAACAATGAAAGTGGTAGCAGATACCTTTCCGGCAGGAACATTAAGTGGTGCTCCTAAGCACATGGCTATGCAATTGATAGATAAATACGAAAAGACCAGCAGGGGCTATTATGGAGGGGCCATAGGTTTTATGGATTTTAATGGCAATTTTAACCACGCCATTATGATTAGAACTTTCCTGAGTAAAAACCACGAATTACATTACCAGGCGGGTGCTGGTATTGTAGCGGCATCAAATCCAGAAGACGAGTTACAAGAGACTTATAATAAACTTGGCGCATTGACCAAAGCTCTTGAGATAGCGGAAACCATATAAAATTCTAAAAAAGTTTATCAATCCGTTTTTAATCGGGATAGCAATAGAGTAAATGAAAAACATATTAGTAATAGACAACTACGACAGCTTCACCTACAATCTTGTACATTATTTGGAAGATTTGAACTGTAAGGTGACCGTAAAAAGAAACGACCAATTGAACCTAGATGAGATAGAACCATTTGACAAGATTGTTCTTTCACCGGGGCCTGGTATTCCAGATGAAGCAGGTCTGTTAAAAGAAATCATAGCCGCCTATGCGCCAACGAAAAGTATTTTTGGAGTTTGTTTGGGACAACAGGCCATTGCTGAAGTTTTTGGAGGTTCCTTGGATAATCTAGATCAGGTATATCATGGAATTGCCACAAAGATCACCATTATAAAAGACGATATCCTTTTTAAGGGAATGCCCAAGGAAATTGAAGTGGGTCGCTATCACTCTTGGGTGGTAAATACTAACTTACCAAAAACCCTTGAAGTCACATCAGTGGATGAAAATGGACAAATAATGTCGCTTCGCCACAAGGAGTATGACGTCTGTGCGGTGCAATTCCATCCAGAATCTGTACTTACCCCTGAAGGTAAAAAAATATTGAAGAATTGGGTTGAAAATTAACTTTACAAGGCCAGTAAAGGCACAATATTTAAATAGACCAACACAAGTAAAATACGAAAGGGGTTACGATAGATAGTTTACAATTAACTACTATAAGAATTCTGCAATAGACAAGAAAATGAAACAGATTTTAAACAGATTAATTAATCACGATGTCCTTTCCAAGACGGATGCTAAACAAGTATTGGTAAATATCGCCAAAGGGGATTATAACACCAGCCAAATCGCTGCATTTCTTACAGTATATATGATGAGAAGTGTAACTGTAGAGGAATTGGAAGGCTTTAGAGATGCCCTCTTAGAACTTTGTTTGGCGGTAGACCTTTCTGCCTATAATCCAATTGATCTCTGCGGAACGGGAGGTGATGGCAAGGACACCTTTAATATTTCTACCTTGTCTTCATTTGTAACAGCAGGAGCAGGGGTCAAAGTGACCAAACATGGAAATTATGGGGTATCCTCCACCTGCGGTAGTAGTAATGTCATGGAGTTTTTGGGGATTAAATTTAGTAGTGACCCCGGTTTTCTTGAAAAGTCGATAGATGAAGCTGGTATTTGTGTCTTACACGCACCTTTGTTTCATCCAGCCATGAAGAATGTGGCCCCAATCAGAAGAGAGCTAGGAGTAAAAACATTTTTCAATATGTTGGGACCCATGGTCAACCCTGCCTTTCCAAAAAACCAAATGGTAGGGGTTTTTAATCTTGAACTTGCAAGAATGTACGGTTATCTATATCAGAAAACGGATATCAATTTTACAATTTTGCATGCCTTGGATGGCTATGACGAAATTTCCTTGACGGGCAATACCAAAACTATTTCCAACCAATCCGAAACCATTTTAAAACCTTCTGATTTTGGTGTGGAGACCATTTTACAATCAGATATTGTCGGAGGAGATACCATAGAGAAATCAGCTCAAATTTTTCTTAATGTCCTGCAAGGCAAAGGTACGATCCAACAAAACAATGTGGTTTGTGCTAATGCAGGGATGGCCATAGCTACCGTAAAAAATATAAATCCAAAAGAGGGTTTTGAACTAGCCAAGGAGTCTTTAATTTCCGGAAAAGGCTTGGTAGCCCTTAAAAAGCTTCAGGCTTTAAGTGCATAATAAAATAACTTATAGAAATCATCGTGAATCAAAAACGGTCTCTTTAACAAATGAATATATTAGATAAAATAGTATTTGATAAGCGCAAGGAAGTTGATCTAAAAAAGCTGATCATCCCTACCTCACAGCTAGAAGCGTCTGCCCTATTTGAAAGACCTACCGTTTCTTTAGCTAAGGCCTTAGCAAATAGTTCTACGGGAATAATTGCAGAACACAAACGCAGATCCCCTTCCAAATCAGTGATCAATCAAAACCTTAATGTGCAGGATGTAGCTGTAGGTTATGAAAATGCGGGAGTTTGCGGGATGTCTGTGCTTACCGATGGAAAATATTTTGGCGGTTCCATGGACGATCTCTTATTGGCCAGAGCAGCTGTTAGCATGCCTCTACTGCGCAAAGAATTTATTATAGATGAGTATCAAATCTTAGAAGCCAAAGCTTATGGTTCCGATGTTATTCTATTGATTGCCGCTATTTTATCAAGAGAGGAAATAAAGATTTATTCTGAATTTGCAAAAAAATTAAACCTAAACGTTTTATTGGAAGTCCACAATGAGGAAGAACTACAAAAATCCATAATGCCAAGTTTGGATATGCTGGGAGTCAACAACAGGAACCTAAAGACCTTTGAAGTAAGTTTGGAGATTAGTAAAATCCTATCCACACTTATTCCTGATGAGTTTGTAAAAGTCTCTGAAAGTGGGATAAGTTCCGTAGAAGCTATTAATGACTTAAAGAATTACGGCTATAAAGGCTTTTTAATAGGGGAAAATTTTATGAAAACGGATAACCCTGGGAAAAGTGCGCAACAATTTATAAAAGCCCTAGGAGCCTAGGCATAAGTATTGAACCACAATAATGAAAACAAAGAAAATAACAAAAAAAAGCATGCAGATTTCTTCTGAAAACAGAGAAGTGAAAATCAAGATCTGCGGGATGAAGTATGCTGAAAATATGGAAGCAGTTGCCCATTTAGAACCCGATTATTTGGGATTCATTTTTTGGGAACCTTCAGAACGTGTTTTTACTGGTGATTTGGGTAGCATATCATCCGCTATAAAAAGGGTAGGTGTTTTTGTGAATACCCCTCTCGATGAAATTATCCAAAAGGTGTTAGAGTTTAACCTGCAGGCTATACAATTACATGGTAAGGAATCCCCTAGGTTTTGTAAGGACTTAACAGAAAATCATACTATACGCCAGCTGGGCAATTTAGAAATCATAAAAGTATTCTCCATAAAAGATGATTTTGATTTTTCAATATTGGCGGAATATGAACCTTTCTGTGATTATTTTTTGTTCGACACCAAAGGCAGATTACCAGGAGGTAACGGATACACCTTTAGTTGGGAGGTTCTAAAAAACTATCCATCCACCAAGCCATTTTTTTTAAGTGGGGGTATTGGATTGGAAGACGTTGAAAAAATAACGAATTTCCTAAAAAGACCAGAATCTCAATATTGCTATGCCATAGACGTCAACAGCAAGTTTGAGATAGAGCCAGGAAGGAAGCAAATTGATAAGCTTAACACATTTTTAAAATTATTGCGGAAATAAAAAATGGAAACGATGACATTTAACGTAGACGAAAAAGGATATTATGGAGATTTCGGCGGGGCCTATATCCCAGAAATGCTTTATCCTAATGTAGAAAATCTAAGGAAAAACTATCTGAAAATAATGGCAGAACCTTCCTTTAAGGAGGAGTTTGACCAATTGTTGAAGGATTATGTGGGCAGGCCAACCCCGCTATATTTTGCCAAGCGATTATCTGAAAAATACAATACCAAGATATATCTAAAAAGAGAAGACCTAAATCATACTGGAGCTCATAAGATCAATAATACTATAGGACAGATCTTAATGGCCAGGCGATTGGGGAAATCTAGGATTATTGCAGAAACCGGTGCTGGCCAGCATGGTGTGGCCACGGCCACCGTATGTGCTTTAATGGGTATGGAATGTATTGTGTATATGGGCGAGATTGATATTGCTCGCCAAGCCCCCAATGTAGCCCGTATGAAAATGTTAGGAGCCCAAGTGCGTCCTGCCCTTTCCGGAAGTAGAACATTAAAGGATGCTACCAATGAGGCTATTAGAGATTGGATCAACAATCCTGTGGATACCCATTATATAATTGGTTCCGCTATTGGCCCACACCCCTATCCAGATATGGTTACTCGTTTTCAGGCTGTTATTTCCGAAGAGATAAAATGGCAGTTAAAAGAAAAAGAAGGAAAGGAAAACCCGGATTATGTAGTAGCCTGTATTGGAGGAGGCAGTAACGCAGCAGGTACGTATTATCATTTCCTTCATGAAAAGGAGGTTGGTATTATTGCGGTTGAAGCGGCTGGTAAAGGTATAGATTCAGGTGAAAGTGCCGCGACCTCAGCTTTAGGTAAAGAAGGTATTATCCATGGCTGTAAAACCTTATTGATGCAAACCTTGGACGGACAAATTACCGAACCTTATTCTATTTCTGCAGGTTTGGATTATCCTGGAGTTGGACCCATGCACGCCCATCTTTATAAAACAGGTAGAGCAGAATTTATTTCGATCACTGATGATGACGCAATGGAAGCAGGTTTAGAGCTTTCCAAAATGGAGGGTATCATTCCGGCCATAGAAACTTCTCATGCCTTAGCTATTTTTGAGCATAGAAAGTTTAAACCAGATGATGTGGTAGTCATTAACCTATCTGGCCGTGGCGATAAGGATCTGAGCACGTACATTGAATATTTTAAATTGGCATAGCACCATAAGATGAACAGAATCAATCAGAAGTTACAAGAGGATAAAAAATTACTTTCCATATATTTTACTGCCGGATATCCCGCGTTGAACGATACCGTGAAAATCATTCAGGACCTGGAGAAAAATGGCGTTGATATGGTAGAAATTGGATTGCCGTTCAGCGATCCCTTGGCAGATGGCCCAACCATTCAGGCAAGCTCCACACAGGCTCTAAAAAATGGGATGAACACAGCCCTACTTTTTGAGCAGTTAAAGAATATTAGAGAAACTGTTTCCATTCCCCTAATCGTTATGGGATATTTTAATCCAATGCTCCAATATGGCGTAGAGCCCTTTTGTAAAAAATGTCAAGAAATAGGGATAGACGGAATTATCATGCCGGATTTACCCTTAGATGTATACCAAGACAAGTACGAACATATCTTTAAAGCTAACGGCCTTGCCAATATCTTCCTGATCACTCCACAGACTGGCGATGACCGTATCCAACAAATTGATCTTGCTTCCAATGCCTTTATCTATATGGTTAGTTCTGCTAGTGTAACAGGATCCCAAGACGGTTTTGGCAACACACAAGAAGACTATTTTAATAGAATTGATAATATGAATCTTAAAAATCCTCAAATTGTAGGATTTGGGATCAGTAATTCAGAAACCTTTAAACAAGCTACAAAACAAGCTAAAGGTGCTATTATTGGTTCGGCATTCATAAAGCATTTAACACAAAAAGGATCAGATGACGTCGCTGAGTTTGTAAGAGCTATTCGCTAAAATTCCAAATGGCACACTTTGATTTAAAATAACTCCTATGGATGTAATTAACAATTGGAAAATTGTTCTGCTACTTTGCCTGACCTTGGGTTTAGCTCCCTTTCTGCCAGAACCACACGTTTTAGGGAAGTTAAAATGGATAGCAGGGGGCGCCAAAGGCATGCAGTTCATGGATTGGTTTGATGCTTTGTTGCACGGCTTTCCCTACCTCTTGCTTTTAAGGCTCGTAGTATTAAAAATTAAAAGGAAATAATCAAGGAGCTTTTATAGCTCCTTTTTTTTTGACCAATAAAAGAGGTTGTGTATATCCGCTTATTATAAAAGTATTCGCTAAATTTAGATTTTTAAATTCATTTGAAACCTCATGAAAAAATTACTATTCCCGTTTATATTTCTGGTGATTTCTACCATTTCTGCCCAAGAAGCTATGCAACTGAAATCAAGTGTAAGGCACACCATTGATGAGTTAAGGGATTTTGTTTCCATACCTAATGATGCCTTGGAACACGCAGATATCAATAGGAACATCACCTGGCTCACCAATAAATTTAACGAACGAGGTTTTAATAGCTCTGTATTGCCTACGGAAGGAGAATCCCTTTTTTTTGCAGCCTTACCTATGGAGGACTCCAAGCCTACCATTTTGTTTTATATGCATTTTGATGGACAATCAGTAGACCCTTCCAAGTGGAACCAGCCAAATCCTTATGATGTGGTATTAAAAGCTCCAGAAGGCGACGGTTGGAAAACCGTATCCTTTGATGAACTCAAAGATGATATCAATTACGATTGGCGCTTGTTCGGAAGATCTACCTCCGATGATAAAGGTCCTATTGTAATGTTCTTGAACGCAATAGATCTTTTGAAAAAAGAGAACAAAACGCTCCCATATAATATCAAGGTAATCCTGGACAGTGAAGAGGAAAAAAGCAGTGCACCATTAGCAAAAGCAGTTAAGGAGTATAGAGAACTTTTAAAGGCTGACTTTTTGATCATCAACGATGGACCTGTTCATAATTCTGGCAAGCCTACCGTAATCTATGGCTGCAGAGGTATCACTACCCTCTCTCTTACTACTTATGGGCCAGAAAAACCACAACACAGCGGGCACTATGGAAATTACGCACCAAATCCAGGCTTTCAACTATCCCAAGTACTGGCCAATATGAAAGACACGAAAGGAAAGGTTATCATTGATGGGTTCTACAATGGTATTGTTTTGGACGAAGCCACAAAGGTCATTTTAAAAAGTGTACCTGATGATGAAACGGAAATTAAAAACAATTTACAGATAAAAACGGCTGAAAAAGTAGGGAGCAATTACCAAGAATCATTACAATATCCTTCCTTGAACCTCAGGGGACTAGGCTCTGGTTGGATTGGCGATAAAGCACGCACCATAGTACCCGAAAGTGCCACTGCTGAGATAGATATACGCTTGGTTCCTGAAAGTGATGGAACTCGCCTCAAAAATCTAGTAAAAAAACATATCGAAAACCAAGGCTTCTACATTACCGATAAGGTCCCTACAAAAGAAGAACGCTTGGCTCATGACAAAATCATGACCATTACAGAAGGCACGGTTACCAATGCCTTCAGAACAGATCTTAATAATCCATATGGCCAATTTTTAGTCGAAACCCTAAAGCAAGCTTTTAAGGAAGATGTTGTACAAATACGAATTATGGGTGGAACGGTGCCTATTGCCCCATTTATTAATGAATTAAAGATCCCCGCCTTTATAGTGCCTTTGGTAAACCCAGACAACAATCAACACAGTCCAAATGAAAATTTGAAAATTGGACAGATAGCTTATGGAATAGAAGTGTTTTATACGATATTGAGTACTCCAAAACTATAAAAATTCATCTGATGTCCTAAGAATACATCAATTTGAAATATTCTTATCCAACTAAAAAAAAGACTTCCTTTCCTGGAGGTCTTTTTTTTAAATTTGACCAAGGTAGATTTTTCAGTACCCATTAAGAATAGCGCAAACGATCCCAAGGTTGCCGCAAACACCACGTGCTGTTTAAATAGTAAATCATATAACCTATATTTAAGAGAACATTTAATTTCAAAGCCCTAAAGTTGAACATCACTAAAAGTCTTAGATTTATAAATTAAAAGCCATGGAAATGAAAAAATTCGACGCTATCATCATTGGATCTGGTCAGGCTGGCACCCCTTTAGCCTTTGCGCTTGCAGTAGCGGGTAAAAAGATAGCCTTCATAGAAAAGGAGCATTTTGGAGGCACCTGTTTAAATACAGGATGCACGCCCACTAAAGCATATATTGCAAGTGCGCGCAGAATGTATGACACCAAAAATGGTGAAGCTTTCGGCATACATATTCCAGCAGGATCTAAAACAGATCTCGAGAAAGTAAAAGAACGGAAAGATCATCTAATTCAAAGTTCTGTAAAAGGAATCCAAAAAGGAATAGAAAACAATGAGAACATAACCTATTTTGAGGGAATAGCTTCTTTCATTGGAGAGAAGACCATCGGTATTAATGGGAACAAAATTACAGCTGATGAAATCTATATCAACGTAGGAGGCCGTCCAAGAATCCCAGATGAATACAAAGCTTTGGATCCATTAGATAACCAAAGTATTTTAGAACTTACCGAACTTCCAGGACATCTCGTAATTATAGGCGGCAGTTATATAGGACTGGAATTTGGACAAATGTTTAAGCGGTTTGGAAGTGAAGTCACCATCGTTGAAAAAAACAGTGCTATTATTAACCGTGAAGATCAAGATATTTCAGCATCCATTCAAAGAACCATGGAAAATGAAGGAGTTGCGTTTCGACTTAACGCGACCTGTATTGGGGTTAAAAATTTGGATAATGGACAAATTTGTGTCAATGTCACTTGTAATAAAGGACAACCTCAAGTTATAGGTACTCATGTCTTATTGGCTATCGGTAGGGTTCCCAATACGGATCTACTTAACTTGGAAAAAGCTGGAATAAAGACGAATGTACAAGGTTATATAGAAGTTAATGATCACCTAGAAACTAACGTGCCAGGAATTTATGCCCTAGGGGATTGTAACGGACAAGGTGCATTTACTCATACAGCTTATAATGATTTTGAGATTATCGCTAATAATAAATTGCAAGGAGGGAACAGAAAAGTTTCCGACAGAATACTTACCTACGGGTTATTTGTAGATCCACCTTTGGGACGTGCGGGAATGACCTTAACTCAAGCAAAAAAAACAGGTAAAAAATTATTGGTAGGAAAAAGGGAGATGAATAACATTGCAAGAGCCAAAGAAAAAGGAGAAACAGATGGCTTTATGCGCGTTATAGTAGATGCTGAAACCGAGCAAATAATAGGAGCCTCCATTTTAGGGGTTGGAGGGGATGAGGTCATAAGTGGAATTTTGAATATCATGACCGCCAAACAACCCTATACCGTTATCCGAGATTCTGTTCAGATACATCCCACAGTTAGTGAGCTCCTACCCACCCTTTTAGGAACATTAAAGCCATTTGAAAACTAACTGCACTAAAGCAGATCCTTTAACATTCCCTAACAAAGTTTTATGATCGTATTAACGGAGATTTTCATGACATAATAGTATGTTATTATTGAATCTTAAAAACGAAAACGACACGGGAATTATTGATGATAAAAGATTAAAAAGAAAAGTAGAACAAAAAAATCCTACCAATACAACAGGAAATACTAATGTTGAAACGAACAAATTTGACATTAAAAAACCCACTATAAAAGCCCAACAGAATAAAAAATAGTCATCCTAATTGTGGAAAAGCAATAGCATTGCCTTTCCATTAAAAAAAAATGACTATACTGTAGGACCCGAAAACCAATTGTATTGAATTTCGGGTCCTTCTTTTTCAATTCTTTATACAACTGCAAACTGCCTACGGCTCCGTTGGCTGCACCGGTAGGAGCCGTAAGAGAAATAGTCCTTATGGTACGTTCCTCTCCTTTATAATTCACAGATGAGAATAGATCTAAAGGAAGTTTAAACTCGTGAATTCGGGGTACTTTGTCTGATATCAATTTTAATCGAAGTCCAAACTCATTTAAATGCTTTCTAAAGAAATATTCCGGGCCATTTTTACTATTTCCACCGGTAAATAGCAGCGTTTGAACATTAGGGTATTCTTGAAGATCACCTAGGATATTTCTAAGTTGTATTTGTTCCATGCCTAGGTCAGAAGCATCAATTTTAGAACGTTCGGCATTGGCAACAATATCGCAAATTCCAATCCTTCTTTCGAGCAAAAATTCCATTCGTTGTGCAACGGCCTTCTGAGTAGTCTCAAAATCCAAGTTCAAATTAAAAATCCGATCTAAAATTGGCCACAGCTGTCCGTCTCTACTACCATAGGAAAAATCTACATCACCTATCATTAATTCCCCACTAGTAAATCTGAGCGGAGGTAAAGTTCCCACGATCAATTTTCTTGCTTCTTTGAATAGAAATGGTTCGTACGGATGTGTATGAATAAATGGCTTCATTAGGTGAAATAAAGAAATCCTAATCAACTTTACAAATAACAATTAAACATTACCCAACTAATACCTGCCAGGAATACTACCCTAAAAAATGTGCCAAAGTCAAAAATATAATGGAATAGGCTTGACGTTAAAGTGTGATTTTTTTACCTTTAGAAGATAAATACGCTAATTATGGGAAAAGGTGATATCAAATCTAAAAAAGGTAAAATTTCTAATAATTCCTATGGAGCCAGAAGAAAACGTAAAATAAAAAAGCGACCTACCGTAGAAGAAAAATTAAAAATTGAAAAAAAGAAATAATCTTAGTCCACTACAAAACTCAACTGTACTTCCCCTGTTTCCAGAACATTGAGCTCATAGGTATAAAATCCTGGTGTTAAAGGTGTTTCACCAACAAAATCGATTGGCTGAAGGATAAAAACTCCTTCTTCGCCTGAAGTGATTTTTATATAATCGTATGCGTAGGCGGTCTCGTATTCCAAATATCCTGAAAATCCATTAGGAGACACATTATTGTGAATTTTGTCTTCTGTTCCAACCTGTACGGTGTCAAAATTTATAGTACTGACATTCTTTACCCTAATATTAGCCATGGTAATGGAATCATCCCTATCAGTACAGCCAAAAAAAACCAACACAAGAAATAATAGTACTGAAGTAACTTTGCCCATCATCTGATTTTTTAAAATTAGTATCAAATAATAAACGTTTTTTGGCAGGATATATTATCGCACAAAAACAGGTTCTTGCACATTTTCGGTGAACTGCTCGCTATAGGCATATCCATCTACATTAAAGGCCTTAATATCATCTAATGTCTCTGCATTGGTATCCAAAATAAATCGCACCATGGAGCCCCTTGCTTTTTTTGCAAAAAAACTGATAACCTTAAGTTTATCATTTTTCCAATCCTTAAAAACTGGAGTAATTACCGGCACTTTAAGGGCCTTTTTATCTACGGCACTGAAATACTCATTACTAGCCAAATTCACAAACAACTCATCATTCTCCAATTCGTCGTTTAATTGATCCGTAAGTTGCTTTTTCCAAAATTCGTAGAGATTTTTTTTTCTCCCAACCTTTAACTGGGTCCCCATTTCCAATCGATAGGGCTGCATTAAGTCTAGGGGTTTTAGAATACCATACTGCCCTGATAATATCCTCAATTTATCTTGTAAGTTCTCTAATTTTTGTTCTGTAATTGTATAGGCGTCTATACCTTGGTATACGTCCCCACTAAAAGCAAAAATAGCAGGTCTAGCATTTTCCTTTGTAAATGGCACTTTAAAATTTTGGTTTCTTTCCCAATTCAACGCTGCCAAATTATCTGAAATATCCATCAGTTTTGACAATGCTTTGGGATTTTTTTTTGCCAATATCGCATTAAGTGTCTTGGCTTCCTTTAAAAAGATAGGCTGCGTAAATTTATCTGTGGGCAATTCACTTTCAAAGTCGAGCGATTTTGCCGGCGATACTACAATTTTCATTCCTTACTAAAATTTAAATTTCTAAACATCAGGTGAATTCTATGCCTTACAACTAAGAAAACACCTTATTCTAAAAGGACTTTTCAATGGTTCTATCGAAGAAATTTATTCTTCTTGACTGTGTTTGGCGTATTGTCGCCATTTGGTAATACATGTCGCCATATCCTCAGGAACTTCTGAATCAAATCGCATAAATTCGTCCGAAACAGGATGGACAAAGCCAAGTGTCTTCGCATGTAGGGCCTGCCTTGGCAATATCTTAAAGGCATTATCCACAAATTGCTTGTATTTGGTAAAGGTGGTTCCCTTTAAAATTTTCTCGCCCCCGTAACGCTCATCATTAAATAATGTATGCCCTATGTACTTAAGATGCACTCTGATCTGATGGGTCCTACCTGTTTCTAATTTACATGAGATTACTGTTACATAGCCTAAACGTTCTAGCACCCTATAATGGGTAACAGCCTCCTTACCTTGATCTCCTTCCGGAAAAACATCCATTTGTAGTCGGTTTTTAGGATTCCTGCCAATATGACCTTCAATGGTACCGCTTTCATTTTCTACATTTCCCCATACTATTGCTATATATTCCCTTTCCGAGGTTTTATCATGGAATTGTTTGGCTAAATGTGTCATGGCAGCTTCTGTTTTGGCTACTACCAAAAGTCCAGAAGTATCCTTGTCTATTCTGTGAACCAGCCCAGGCCTTTCATCACTGTTTAAGGGTAAGGATTCAATGTGATGCAATAACGCATTAATCAAGGTACCAGAATAATTGCCATGGCCAGGATGCACTACCATACCCGGAGATTTATTTACCACCAACAGCACATCATCCTCATAAACTATATTTAAGGGAATATCCTCTGGCGTTAACAAAAATTCATAAGGAGGGTGTTCAAACATGACACGTACCTCATCCCCTGCCTTTACTTTATAGTTGGATTTCACGATGGAATTATTCACCCAAATATTACCTTCCTTGGCTGCTTGTTGAATTTTATTCCTGGTGGCATTTTCAATAAAGTTCATTAAAAACTTATCTACCCTGAGTGGCTCTTGTCCCTTTCCGGCAACAAATTTATAATGTTCAAATAACTCCTCATCATTTAATTCAGGCCCATTTACCTCTTCCATATGTTATTCTTCTAATTCATCTTTTATGACCACCCTATCCGAAATTTCTCCCCTTCCACAAACAAGTTCTATTTTGGAAGTCTTAGGCAATTGATCCCCAGGCTTTATATACTTGCCTTTAAACCTTATCTCATACACCATATCCTTGCCCATTTCTTCAATATACGTAATACGCTGCACGTCCAGACCCACTGCCCTTAGTTTCGAGGTAGCATTCCGGATGGAATTTTGAATAATATCCGGTACTGTGACCTTATCGTAGCCAGATGGGTTAATGGTGATATAAATTTTCCTATTAGATTTAACTTTATTTCCTGCTGGAGGATCCTGTTCAATGACAGAAAATCTAGGGTATTTTGGATTATAATTTGCAGAATCTAATACTTCATACCTTAGGTTGTTTTGCGCAATAACATTCCGCATTTCAGAAACTGATAGTTTTGAAAGATCAGGTACTATAACAAAATCGCCGTGATTGGTTGAACTTTTAAGCCATTGCATAATTACAAAAACCAACACTAACGATAGCACTATTCCTAATACCAGCTGTTTAAAAAAATTCTTACTCCCCAAAAAACGGAAAAAATTCATTTTTAACTCATTTAATAATCCCAGCAAATATATGAAACACAAAGCTTTTTTCTTTACTTTAAAAAAATGATATTTGTTTAGGCTGTTTACGTATTTACATCCTTGAGAAATAAACCAGCGACAACATACAACGTATTAGATTCAGATGAAAAAGAACATTGCCATTATCATGGGTGGATATTCCAGTGAATATAAAATATCTCTTAAAAGTGGAGGGGTAGTACTTAAATATTTGGACAAGGAAAAATTTAATGCCTATGCTATCCATATTTCTAAAGACAAATGGGTTTACATAGATGATAAACAAAATGAATATCACATAAATAGGAATGACTTTTCCTTGGATACAGCCAATGGAAAAATAGTCTTCGATTGTATCTTTAACGCCATTCATGGCACCCCTGGGGAAGATGGTTTAATGCAGGGCTATTTTAACTTGATAAACATCCCACAAACTTCCTGTGATTATTACCAAGCGGCTTTGACTTTCAATAAAAGGGATCTTTTAAGTGTCCTTAAACCTTATGGTATCTTTTCGGCAACATCTTATTATTTAAATTTAGGAGATTTAATTAATGAAGAAGAGATCGTTAAAAAAGTAGGCCTACCATGTTTTGTTAAGGCAAATAAAGCAGGCAGTAGCTTCGGTATTTCCAAAGTCTACCGCAAAGAAGACCTGTTCGAGGCAATTTCGAAGGCCTATAAGGAGGATGATGAAATTATCATTGAAAGCTTTTTGGATGGTACAGAAGTTTCTGTAGGGGTTATCACTTTTAATGGAAAGACTAAGGTATTGCCCATAACGGAAATTGTTACAGAGAATGATTTTTTTGATTACGAGGCCAAATATGAAGGAAAGTCTAAAGAAATAACCCCTGCAAGAATATCTAAAGGGCAAGAAAAATCGGTATCGGAAGCAGCCAAACGCGCCTACGAAGTCCTTAAAATGAAAGGGTTTTCTAGAAGTGAATTTATTTTTGTGGGTGACCAACCCTTTATGTTAGAGATGAATACAACACCTGGCCTTACCGAAGAGAGCATATTACCCCAGCAGGCAAGAGCCGCAGGGATAACATTGCCGCAACTTTTTGAAAGCGCCATCATGGAAGCCTTAAAAGAAAAATAAGTAACTTTAAACAACATAAAAATAACTACAATGAGACGTGCCATTTTTCCAGGTTCTTTTGACCCACTGACCCTAGGCCATTTTGATATCATCCATAGAGGGATTACCCTTTTTGATGAACTCATAATAGCCATAGGAATCAATGCCGATAAAAAATACATGTTTACATTGGAAGAAAGGACCCGCTTTATAAAAGAGGCCTTTAAAGACCAGCCAAAAATTAAGGTAATGACTTACAAGGGTTTAACAGTGGACTTCTGCAGAAAAATAGATGCCAGTTTTATTTTAAGGGGTTTAAGGAATCCAGGAGATTTTGAATTTGAAAAGGCCATTGCACACACAAATCGTAAACTATCCGAAATTGAAACCGTTTTTCTACTTACCTCTTCCGGAAAATCTTATATCAGTTCTTCCATCGTTAGGGACGTTATAAGGAATGGTGGCGATTATACCGGTTTGGTACCAGACAGTGTTCGTGTCAAAAAATAAAAATTCAGTTTACAAATTCAAATCCATACAAATAAGACTTACCAATATAACTCTTAACTAAGGCGTTCTGACGTTTATAAAACATAGTATTAGATATAAAACTTATTCGGTTTCACTTGTTCCTTTTTGATTTAGAATGTACTAATTTCCTACATTTCGCCGATTTTTAAGAACACTTCACCCTTAAATAAGGGGTCTACATCACTAGTTTGCTGCTATTCACAACAAGCTATTAATCAATACATTAAATGTCTTTATATTAGTAAGAAATTTCCTATAATGTCACATAAAACCCAAGTACAAACCATTGATTACCTAATAAAGTAATTACCAGCAGCAACGGCTTTTGTGAACACTAAGTTTGAGTTAGTTCATGCTTCGGACAAATGGGTATCCTCTTTCGATTTTAACTCTTCAACCGTATACGGAAAAACACTTCATAAACTCTTTAAGAGTGTAAATCAGCATTGGTAAAAAATATTGGATGGTTGTCTATTGGAAATTCACAGTGAGGTTCACATAGAAAGACATTTAGATAACGATAAGAATGAGCGTTGGTTCCAGTGGTTCAATAGGACCTGGTATGGTGACAAAGAAAATATCCTCGGTATCATTTTAAGCATCGAAGATGTATCCGAAAGAATACAAAATGAACTGAAATTAGAAAAGCTTGAAGTACTTTTCAAGGAAAAAACTGAAATTGGGAAAATAGGACATTGGGAATACGATGCTGAAAAAAATGAGTTATTTTGGTACAATATTACTAAGGCCATAAACACAGGGAAGTATGTGAACGGAAGAATTCCCTTGTTGACCGCGAAGGGAAATAATATTTGGGTTCTAGCCGCGGGCCAACCTATAATAAAAGATAAGGTGTTTGTTGGTCTTATAGGGACTTTCCAAGACATTATGGATATTGTAAGAGCTGAAGCCAAAATCATAGAAAATGAAAGACTGCTTCGGACAGTTTTAGACAATTTGCCCTTAAATGCTTATTAAAGGACCTGGAATCAAGAAAAGTTCTCGTCAACAAAGCCGAATGCGTATATATGGGCGTGAAAAGCGAAAAAATTTATTGGGGAAGAGCGATTTTGACTTATACGATGAAAAAATAGCGCAAATCTCAAGGGACGAAGATCTGCAGGTGCTCCACTCCATGAAATCTATTTTGGATAAAGAAACGGTAAGTATTACCAAAGAGGAGAAGGTAACCCATTTTCTTACCTCTAAAATCCCCCTTAAAGGAATAGACGGCAAAAAAAATTCTTTGGTTGGGATTAGTATGGACATCTCCCTGATTAAGCAAAAAGAGAAAGAACTTAGGGATTTGGTCATTGTAGCCTACTTACAAAACAAAAAACTAATCAATTTTGCGCATATTGTATCTCACAATCTAAGATCACATACTGCTAATTTTTCTATGTTATTAGATTTCCTAATAACATAGAAAAAGATGAAGAAGAAAAAATAAAAATAGTTAATATGCTTACCAATGCATCGGACAACTTATTGGAAACCTTGGATGATTTAAACGAGGTGGTCGCAATTAACACCAATATTAACCTTGGGAAGCACCCTATCCATTTAAACTCAAAAATTGAGGGAGCACAGCAAAATCTTTTAGCATTTCTAAAAAACAACAATGCCTCCATTATTAATCATATCCCAGAAGACGTATATATCAAAGCCATCCCAGCCTATTTGGAAAGCATATTGATGAATTTTATGACAAATGCTGTCAAGTACAAAGATCCAAATAGGGATCCTATAATAACATTGACTGCAAAAAGAAGTCAGGATTATATGATCTTGAGTATTGCCGATAATGGCTTGGGAATAGACCTAAAAAAAATACGGCAGTAAATTATTTGGCATGTATAAAACCTTCCACAACAATATAGATGCTAGGGGAATTGGTCTCTACATCACCAAGAACCAAGTCGAGGCCATGAACGGAAAAATTATTACTACTAGTGAAGTTGGAAAAGGCACTACATTTAACATATATTTCAATGAAAAAGATTAATTCTGTTTGCATTATAGACGACGATGAAATTATGGTATATCGTATCAAAAAAATGCTTGGATCGGTAGTTGATTGCGAAAACATATTCACTTTTGGCAATGGATTACTGGCTTTGGAAGGCATTCGGGAAATGATAAAGACAAAGAAATTCCCAGTATCATATTTTTAGATATCAATATGCCAATTATGGATGGTTGGCAGTTTTTAGAGGAATTCATAGCACTGAAACTGGATAAAAAAGTATTTATCAATATAGTCACTTCCTCATTAGATCCTTGTGACAAACAAAAGTCAGAAACCTTCAAATCAAGGACACATCACACCATTGAGTATAAGACCAAGCATATTAGGAGAAATGAAATTGAAGAAATAACAAATGCCGCTTAGCCTATAAACTTTAAATTTGCTTAATTTTGAAAAGACATTACAAAAAATGTCCAGTCAATAATTACAAATAAATGAGATATTTTTTAGTCTTTTCTATAGTGTTCCTGCTACTTTCCTGCGAAAAAAAAATAGAAGATAAAATAGCTGAATATCCCACTCCATTTGAAAGATCGAATGGTAACCAGACAGCCACATATTCAGAGGTCATTGAATTCTATATCCAATTAGCAAAGGAATTTCCTGCCATAAATATACAGACCATTGGTGATACCGATAGTGGCGAACCACTGCATGTTGTAACCTATAATTTTGACGGAGAATTCAATTTTTCCAAAATTGGCAAGGATAAAACAATCATCTTAATCAACAACGGTATTCACCCTGGGGAAAGTGATGGGATAGATGCTACCATGACGCTGTTCAGGGATTTGGCTGTAGAAAAAATGACGCCTCCAAAAAACACCGTCATTACCACTATACCCATTTATAACATTGATGGAGCCCTAAATAGGAATTCTACCACCCGCGCTAATCAAAACGGTCCTGAATCCTATGGTTTTAGAGGCAATGCCCAAAATTATGATCTCAATAGGGATTTCATCAAATCGGACACAAAAAATGCAAAAACTTTTGCCGATATTTTTCATTTGGTAAAACCTGATATTTTTATCGACAACCATGTTAGCAATGGTGCAGATTACCAATACACCCTAACGCACCTTTTTACGCAGCACAACAAACTTGGCGGAGATCTTGGTACATACCTTGAACAAGAATTAAGACCTAGGTTGGAACAATCCTTAGCGGCCGATAATTGGGATATTACCCCTTATGTAAATGTATTTAATGAAGTGCCGGAAAAAGGCTTTTCGCAATTTATGGACTCTCCCAGATATTCTACTGGCTATACTACTTTATGGAACACCTTAGGGATGATGGTGGAAACCCACATGCTTAAACCCTACAAAAAAAGAGTGGAAGGAACCTATCAATTAATGGTCAAAATGATAGAAATAACCGATACGGACACAAAGAAAATAAAGGAACTAAGAGAATTGGCCTTTTCCAAACAATTGGAAATGGACTACTATCCATTGCAATGGGAAGTGGACAGCACAAGAGTATCTACCCTAGATTTTAAAGGTTTTGAAGCTGACACCCTAACTAGTGAAGTAACGGGCCTTCCTCGCTTAAAGTACGATAGAAATAGACCTTTTACAAAATCAGTGGCCTACAAGAACAATTATAAACCCTCTTTAATGGTTGAAGTTCCCAAGGCTTATATCATCAAAAAGGGATGGAAAAAAATAGTAGACCTCTTAGTTAAGAACCAAATTAATTACCAAACACTGCAAAAGGACACCACCTTTTTAGTTGAATCCTATAAAATTGCAACCTACAATACCTATGAACGGCCTTATGAAGGTCACTATCCACACTATGGGACTACAGTTACTAAAAAATCTGACTCCATCAGATTTTCACAAGGAGATTTCTTAGTGCCAACCAACCAGCCTGGTATGAGATATCTCCTAGAAACCTTAGAGCCAGAAGCACCCGATTCATTTTTCAATTGGAACTTCTTTGATACCGTTCTGAGTAGAAAAGAAGGATTTTCTCCGTACGTTTTTGAAGATGTAGCACTTAAAATATTGCAGGAAAACGAATCTTTGAACCAGGAATTTCAGCTCAAAAAAGAAATGGAAGCGGATTTTGCCAAAAATTGGTATGCGCAGTTAGATTGGCTTTATACACATTCTCTATATTATGAATCTGCCCATATGCAATATCCAATTTATCGCATTCTTAAAGACAGTGGCTTGAGATAAAAATTAATCCTCAAAGAGAATTTTGATATTTGTATAGGAATTCTGGAGGGCCTTTTTTATTTTTTTAGGGCCCTTCCATTTCACTTTCACTATTCCTTCATCAGCTTGGCCAACCAATGGTCCTCTATATGCAGTTCGCATAGCGTACCAATGTACTTCCTTTAGTTTATATGTACCATTCCTTTTAAAAACATGATAGGTAGTCCTGAGGAAATTCTCTATTTTCAATCCTCGGACCCCTGTTTCCTCTTCTACCTCCCTTATTGCTGCATCTGGGAGGGTCTCTCCCTTATCTACCTTTCCTTTGGGTAAGTCCCATTTGTCGTTCCTGTAAATAAAAAGCACTTTTCCCTCCTTATTTGTCACTACACCGCCTGCTGCCACCACTAACGGTATCTTTTTGGTGAACTTTTTAAGTATTTCTTCGTGATTGGGATGATAGATATAAGCCTCGCTAATTTTATTCTTTGCCAGCGCATCAATAGCCTCATTAACAGATTTCCCATTCAACAAAAAATATTTGCTGTTGTCTGTTTCAGAGAGTTTATTTGTTAAAATAAGAGCAGACTCATTAACAAAAACTTTATACATTTGCGTTATGGTTTTAAATAAAGACACCGCAAAAAAAACAGCAGAGCTTTTGTTGCAAATTAATGCAATAAAGTTGACACCTGAAAATCCTTTTACATGGGCCTCAGGTTGGAAATCTCCAATCTACTGCGACAATAGAATAATCCTATCCTATCCTACTATAAGAAATTATGTAAGAGAGGAGATGGCCAAGCAAGTAGAAAATTTATATGGCAAGCCCGATGTGATTGCTGGTGTAGCTACTGGGGCCATTGGTATAGGGATGCTGGTTGCCGAATCTTTAGGCCTACCTTTTGTCTACGTGAGGCCAGAGCCAAAATCTCACGGGAGACAAAACCAAATTGAGGGATTTTTGGAAGCTAATCAGAATGTTGTGGTCATCGAAGATCTTATAAGTACTGGAAAAAGTAGTTTAAATGCAGTAGACGCACTTAAGGAAAGCGGCGCCAATATAAAGGGAATGATCGCCATTTTTACCTATGGCTTTTCTGTGGCAAAGGACAATTTTGAGGAAAAAGGGGTAGAACTCCACACCTTGAGCGATTATGACCATCTAATAAAACAGGCGTCAGATACCAATTATATTAAAGAAGCACAATTGAACACCCTTATTGCATGGAAAAACAATCCTGCAGAATGGAAAAAATAACATACTATGCATATTGAAACTCCAAAAAAAACAATTACCAAAAGCGCTAAAGAAGTCTATAATTTTTTGCTAGATATCAAAAATTTCGAAAAGTTAATGCCGGAAAACATTAGCAAATTTGAGGTATTAGGAGAGGATAAGTTTTTATTTGCCTTAAAGGGAATGCCAGAAATAGTTTTAAAACTAAAACACAAAAATCCGCATGATAAGGTAATCTTGGGTGCTGCAAGCGATAAACTACCGTTTACGCTCACTGCGGATATTGTATCCCTAAGTGAAAATGAAAGTGACGTTACCTTAAGTTTCGAAGGCGAGTTTAATGCGATGATGGCCATGATGATAAAAAATCCCATCACGAATTTTATGGGAACCTTATCTGATAACCTGCATAAAATCTAATACAATAATTTAATTTCTTTTAGGCCAAATTCCTTTTTTACATCGTCTTCTAGAGTAACGATTATCTTACCTTCTGCAGAAACGTCGGTGATGAATCCCATAAATAATTCGTCATTCTCGTTTCTAAAAGTAGAAGGTTTGTCTTTTCTAAAAAGTACACTTTTATAATTTTCAAGGATTGTATTTACTATTGACGGATCTTTTGCATTTAGCACCGCAAATGTCTCCTGCATCGATTTCAAAATGGAGCTTAAAAGTTCATCCAAGTCCATATTTTTACCTAAAATCAATTTAATGGACGAAACATTGGGAAGATTATTGAAGTGCATCTGGTTAACATTTAGACCAATCCCAATTACGGAAGACTGTATTTTATCACCTGAAAGGATATTTTCGATCAGAATACCGGCAATCTTATGGTGACCTGACAGAATGTCGTTTGGCCATTTAACACTGAGATCAGGTATTTGAAGCTTCTTCAAATGCTTATATAGGGCCATAGAAACCATAACGTTAATCATAAATTGCTGGGAGACCATGAAGTCATCAAACCTCTTCAACACGCTAAAGGTAAGGTTTTTGCCAGGCTCAGACTCCCATACAGTGCCCATCTGACCCCTTCCCTTAGATTGCTCATTTGCCACAACGACCGTAAAATCGTTCAGCGCAACCTCTGCAAATAGCTCCTTCAAGTATACATTTGTAGATTCCGTGGCATTAAGTTTGATTATATACATAGTACAGTAGTTGTTTCTTGCACAATCTTATGTTAAAAACAATAGCTAAAAAAACAAAAAAACAATAACTTTGTAAAATATAAAATTTTTGAATGCAGAATAGTAAAGTTAGTCAAGATGAATTAATCACTTCAATTTTATTCGGAATAGAAGAAGTTAAAGGAAACCATATAAATATCCTAGATCTCAGAGAAATTGAGAACACTGTTTGTGATTACTTTATTATCTGTGATGGTACTTCCAATACGCATGTAAATGCAATCGTAAATTCAATCCAAAAAACTGTTAGTAAGGGCTTAAAAGATAAGCCTTGGCATGTTGAAGGCTCTGACAACTCGGAATGGGTTTTAATGGACTACGTAAATGTTGTAGTGCATGTTTTCCAGACACAAACGAGGGAATACTATGACATAGAAGGTCTATGGGGCGATGCTAAGGTAACCGCTATTGAAAGTAGTTTTAATAAGTAAAAAAAAATAATGGCTAAAGAAAATAATACAAGTCCCAAAAAACCAAAATTCAGTTCTTGGTGGATTTACGGTTTAATTGCTATGTTGCTTATTGGTTTTCAATTTTTTGGAAGCGGCAATTTCAATAGTACAAAAAAAACTACTTCATCTGAACTCCAAGAATACTTAAGAAATGGTGATATTTCCAAAATTTTGATTATCACTAATACGCGTCAGGCTAAAGTGTTCCTCACCGAGGAAGCTTTAAATAAGGACGTTCATAAGGATGTGGCCGAAAAGGCTTTTGCACTTACCCAGGGAGTAACCCCACAGTACATATTGGATTATGGGGATTTACAGAACTTTGAGAACGAGATAAAAAATATTAAAAAAGAGAACAATCTAGATACCATTGTCGACTACGACACGGAGTCCAACGTTCTTGGCGATTTACTGTTGACCTTATTGCCTTTCGTTCTGATTATTGGTATATGGATCTATTTGATGAGAAGAATGTCTGGTGGAGCCGGTGGAGGTGCTGGTGGTCAAATTTTCAACATTGGCAAATCCAAGGCTAAACTTTTTGACGAAAAAACAGATACAAGAACATCCTTTAAAGATGTCGCAGGTCTTGAAGGGGCAAAAGAAGAAGTAGAAGAAATAGTGGAGTTCCTAAGAAACCCAGACAAATACACTTCTTTAGGTGGTAAAATTCCAAAAGGTGCTCTTTTGGTAGGGCCTCCTGGAACTGGTAAAACCTTATTGGCAAAAGCTGTTGCAGGTGAAGCGAAAGTTCCTTTCTTTTCATTGTCAGGTTCAGATTTTGTTGAAATGTTTGTAGGGGTTGGTGCTTCAAGAGTAAGAGATCTTTTCAAGCAGGCAAAGGACAAATCACCCGCCATTATTTTTATTGATGAGATAGATGCCATTGGTAGGGCTAGAGGTAAAAATAATTTTACTGGGTCCAATGATGAAAGAGAAAACACGTTGAACCAATTATTAACAGAAATGGATGGTTTTGGGACCAATACCAATGTTATCGTTTTGGCAGCCACTAACCGTGCCGACGTTTTGGACAAAGCACTTATGAGGGCAGGTAGGTTTGATAGACAAATTTATGTTGATCTTCCAGACCTTAATGAGAGAAAAGAAATTTTTGAAGTCCACCTTAGACCCATCAAAACTGCAGAAACTTTGGATCTTGATTTTCTTGCGAGACAAACACCAGGTTTCTCAGGCGCGGATATAGCTAATGTTTGTAATGAGGCCGCACTTATTGCAGCACGTAAAGAGAAAAAGGCAGTAACAAAACAAGATTTCTTGGACGCTGTAGATAGGATCGTTGGAGGTCTTGAAAAGAAAAATAAAATTATTACTCCTGGAGAAAAGAGAACCATAGCCTATCATGAAGCTGGTCATGCCACCGTAAGTTGGATGCTGGAACATGCAGCTCCCTTGGTAAAGGTTACTATAGTACCTAGAGGACAGTCTTTAGGAGCAGCATGGTATTTGCCAGAAGAACGACTTATAGTCAGGCCAGACCAAATGAAGGACGAAATGTGTGCCACTTTAGGCGGAAGAGCCGCGGAAAGGGTCATGTTCGACAAGATATCAACAGGTGCCTTAAGTGACCTTGAAAAGGTTACCAAACAAGCTAGGGCAATGGTGACTATTTACGGACTTAATGAAAAAATTGGGAACATTACTTTCTATGATTCCTCTGGACAGAACGAGTTTGGTTTTTCAAAACCTTATAGCGAAGAAACTGCACAGACCATTGATAGAGAAATTTCCAAATTAATAGAGGAACAATACAAGAGGGCAGTTGAACTATTAGAAAAAAATAAAGATAAACTTACCGAATTGGCAGAACGCCTTTTGGAAAAAGAAGTAATCTTCAAAGACGATTTGGAAAAAATCTTTGGCAAAAGACCATTTGACAAGGAGTTTGATGAAAAAGGGCAAGAAAAAATCAAAAAGGAAGATTTACCAAAAGAAGAACTAGAATCTTAGAAACAAAAGACGTGTTATTACACGTCTTTTGCTTTACTTTATGCCATAAATTGAAGATCGTATAAACAATCATGGGTCTATTTGATAAACTATTTGGGGGAGGAAAGAAGAAGGTTTCAAAAGAAACTACTGAAACCAGAGGGTTACATATGCCTGACCTCAACATTCCTGTAGACGAAAAATTTACGATTCACTTCAAAAAGAACGGCGGTAAATTTTTATACTGTGATTCCTTTTCAGAAATAACAGAGACTCTGGACAATATTATCGTTGAAAATCAATGGCAAGACAGCGCCTTCCTTTCCATAGATGACAGATTGAAAGATAGATTTTCCAAGCAAGGTCTTATATTTACAGAAAGTCCAAGTAAAAGCAACGTATTTTTCACCACCTGTGAGCAGTTAATAGCCCAAAATGGTTCTATCTTAGTCTGCTCTAACCAATTAAAAGAGTACAAACTGCACGATTTACCAGAAAACCTTATTGTTTTTGCCACGACCAGTCAACTCGTAGATTCTATCGGTGAAGGTCTAAAAAATATAAAGAAAAAATATAAAAACAGCATTCCGGCCAATATTACGACCATAAAACATTTTCAGTCCAATATAGAGGACAAAGATGATTTCCTCTCTTACGGAAGTAGTTCAAAAAATCTATATCTTTTACTTCTGGAAGACCTTTAACTATGAGAGAAATCCTTAGACGCCTAATTACGGGTGTCGTCTATGTCTTTTTATTACTTTCTGCTATTTTCCTTAGCTCGGACGCCTTTGATTTCTTGTTTATGGCCTTCGGACTAGCTTGTTTACACGAGTATAAGCGAATTGTAAAACTAAAAGGGTACCATATCTATTTAGCATATTTAATCCTTTGGTGGGCCTTTATTTATATTATTCAGGATAAAGTAGTCATCAATATTTTGATGTTACTAACTATTACTATTAATTTTGCACTGCTGGTATTTCTATTCACTAAAAAAGAAACCAAATTCAACACTGTGCAAAAATTCCTTTTTGGATTATTTTATATTGGTGGAGGTTGCATTTTTCTTACGATGATACCGTATAAGGACGACGAGTTTGCACAGTTTTTGATAATGGGTATTTTTATACTAATTTGGGTAAACGATTCTTTTGCCTACTTGGTAGGTAAAAGCATTGGCAGGACAAAACTATACCCCGCAGTTTCCCCAAAAAAAACAGTGGAAGGTGCTTTGGGAGGCCTTGTTTTCGCATTGGTTGCCGCGTACATTATGTCCTCTTATGAGACCAACCTCTCTCTTAAGGAATGGTTGATCTTAGCAATAGTCATTGTTGTAACTGGAAGTCTGGGGGACTTGGTAGAATCCAAATTCAAAAGAAGCGCGGGAGTCAAGGATAGTGGTGCTATTTTACCCGGCCATGGAGGCATGTTGGATAGGTTAGACAGTTTGGTCTTTGCAGCCCCATTTGCTTATTTAACGTTAAATATATTTTCATATGTTTCATAAAGAAGGTCAAAAAATCATTTTAATTACTTTTTTGATTGTTGCCTCAATTAGTCTTTTGGCCCATTTTTTTATTGACATAACCTGGCTAAGACTTGCTATACAAATCTTTGTCCTTTTTATTTTAGTGATGATCCTACAATTTTTTAGAAACCCCAAAAGAAAGGTTGTCAAAAATTTTGATGAGATTTTAGCACCTGTAGATGGTAAAGTTGTTGTTATTGAAGAAGTAGAAGAAACAGAATTCTTTAAGGACAAAAGAAAACAGGTATCTATTTTCATGTCCCCTATTAATGTTCATGTAACCCGCTACCCAGTTAGTGGAACGATTAAATACTCCAAATACCATCCAGGAAAATATTTAGTCGCTTGGCATCCAAAAGCGAGTACTGAAAACGAACGAACCACAGTTGTCATAAGAACTCCAAAATTTGGTGACATTTTATACAGACAGATCGCCGGGGCAATGGCCAAAAGAATTGTTAATTATGCCATTGAAGGTGAGAGTGTTCGGCAGGGTGAAGATGGTGGTTTTATTAAATTTGGTTCTAGAGTAGATTTGTTCTTACCTTTAGATTGTCCCATTACCGTAAAATTGAACCAAAAAGTTACAGGAGCCAAGACCTGTATTGCCATACTTAAAAGTCAGGATGACGAGTGATAAATTAAATATTAAATTTTCCAAGGCAGTAGCCTTTGTGAACGACTTTACGGAACCTCTCCCTGCTGATCTTCTATTAAAGCTTTACGCCTATTACCGCATTGCAAATGAGAATTTCAACCACCCCGGAAGCAGCACTCCTCTAATCAACGCTTTTAAGTCAAATGCACTTATACAAGCTCAGAATGTAAAACCAAAACAGGCCATGAAACTCTATATTGCCCTTGTTGATAAGGAACTTAGGAATAAGGTGTAGTTCTACTTTCAAATCGAATGTTTAAGCAACAATAGGAGCATCTAGCTTTTCTTTATCCAAATAAGTAAAGTATATTCCACAAAATATGGTGGCCAAAAAATAACCCATCATCACAAATTTACCAATAGGCATAAGGCCGTTGACCCCAAACCAATCCCCGCTATAAAGGATAAACCCAAGACCAAACAATCCTCTTGCCACTTCAATATAAATAGCAATTTTACTCCTATCCATTAAGGAAGAATATCCATAAATGCCCACAAGTACAAAAGCGCCGAATAGCAATAGCCCTTCAAAACCAATATTACTATAATTATAAAGCATAAATAGTAAAAGAAGTACACTGAATAACAATTGAAAAATTATATAGCCCTTAAGCTTCAAAGATGCTGCTGTATTATATCTTTTAAATTGATAAACATCCTCTATTATGGTTATGGGATATTTTTCTATAACATCTATTGGCCTCCATCCCGTAGGCATAAACCAAATTCTTATTTTATCCCAATAGTTGCTAGTTCTCCAAGCGTCCTTTAACAAGTTCCAAAAATGTTGAAAATTAATATGCACCGGATTCCATGTTGCAGCCTGTTTTAAAACCCCATATTGAGGTGGCGTATCTTCCATTTCTTCCTGAAAAGTTCCAAACATCCGGTCCCAAACAGACAAAATCTGACCGAGGTTTTTGTCGATATACTCTGGATTAATAGCATGATGAACCCTATGCTGGGAAGGTGTTACCAAAACGTATTCTACCCAACCCATTTTACCAATATGTTGGGTATGATACCAAAATTGGGCAAATAAATGTACTGGAGCCAAAATAGCTATTACTTTATAAGGCACACCCAATAGTGCCGCTGGTAACAATAGGATAGAGAAATACCCAATAAGATTGGATATCGGTTGTCTCAGAGCGCAGGCAAGATTAAATTCCTCACTACTGTGATGAATGACATGTTGATTCCAGAAGATATTTATTTTATGACTTAGTCTGTGGTTCCAGTAGCCCGCAAAATCCAAGATTATAAAAGCTACCAACCAAACCACCCACGAAGCTCTGATCTCTGTAATAGCCAAATGTTCCAATAAAAAAGGATAACTAATAACAATAAAGGCAAGACCAAGGGAATCCTTAATGATATTGGTAAGCCCTGAACTGATGCTCGAAACTGTATCCATGACCTTGTACATCTGATTCTTTATGAAATACCCATAGGATATTTCTACCGACAGAAGAATAATAAAAAAAGGAATAGCATATAACAATGCCTTGGCATAGGTTTCCATAGCAGGATACTGTTTCAATAGTCCTAAATATACTAAAATACTTTTTTATGGTTATTATATATTTTCTTACTTAAATACTATCTTGTATTTAACTTACTTTTAAAATAAACCCCTGATCATGGACATTCTCAATTTTTATACGGACATCTTTGCTGAGATAGCCACGTAAATGAGATATAAATACATTTAGGCTCTTTCTATTAAAGTAATCACTTCCCCCATAAATGGATAAGAATCTCCTTATGGGTGCAGAGTTTGTTTTGATGGTTCACTAAATAAACCAAAAGCTCGTTCTCTCTACCCGTTAATGATAAAATCTCTTTATCAAAAATCAATTCCTGGTTGACACTGTTAAATTGATATCGGCCAATCGTATAATTTTCTTTTTCTTGTGAAACTATGGGTTGTTTTACAAGTCTAGACAACAAATTTTTAATCCGCACCACAAGTTCCTCTTCGTCAATTGGTTTTTTGAGATAATCCAAAGCCCCCAAGGCAAAACCCTTCAACACATCAACTTTGAATGATCGGGCCGTTAAGAAAATAAAAGGAAGCTCGGGAGCTATAACCTGAATTTTTTCTGCCAGCGTAAAACTATCCATTTCAGGCATCATGACATCCAAGATAGCTTTCCACAACAAGCTTTTCGAGATCCTTTTTGATAAGGAGGTCTTTAAGTTGTTTCAGCTTTTTCTGAAGGGCTTTGATACAGCTTATTTCATCATTTGTTTGCGCGGTTACACAGGTGTTCATTAAATCCTTGTGGTCATACTTTTTGAACCATTGATTAATAGTACTGGCTTGCACTCCGTACGTTAATCCAATTTGTCTTTTGGAGTGGTTACCTTTGGCAAGTTCTGCCAATACTTTGAGTTTAAAGCTTTCGCTGTAACGTCTCATGTATCCGTCATTTTTATAAATCTACAATTGATTTTTTGTATACATATTTCAGGACGAGTCACTTGGAAACGTCCTATCCATTGAGCCTGGTGTTGCTTATATGAAAAATAATTTTACTTTAACCCTCAACCTTCCGTTTGCTTTACGAAGGGAAGGTCCTCAAAGTGTTACAGACAGACAAACAGAGATAGCCACTGGTCAGCCAAGAAGCGGTGATGCCGCCTTTGCTGATTATCTTATAAATTTGGGGATATCTTATAGATTTTCCAAAAAACAGACTCTTGAACTGGATCCGTCCCTTCAGGATACGTTTAAGTAAATCAACTTAATGCTACCAATCTATTGGCCTGTAATCTTTTAGAAACTTGCCTGTCCAATGCTTACCAGTATTAATTCCATCAATTAAAGGATCCAATACTCTGGCAGCTCCATCAACTATATCAAGCGGAGGTTGAAAATCATGAACCTCCACTTTTCTTTTGGAAAGTTCCACTGGATCTTCATCGGTTACCCAACCTGTGTCAACTGCATTCATATATACACCGTCCTTGGCAAAATCGAGAGCAGAAGTATGGGTCATCATGTTTAAGGCCGCTTTCGCCATATTAGTGTGCGGATGACGGTCTTCCTTGTAAAAACGATGGAATTTACCTTCCATGGCTGATACATTGATAATATGCTTTTTCCCCGTGTTTTCCTGACGCATCAATCTAGACAGTCTATTGCACAAAACAAAAGGGGCTATGGCATTGACCAGCTGAACCTCTATCATTTCAGGAGTTTCTATTTCCCCTAATTTTAAGCGCCAGCTATTGGTCTTTCTCAAATCTACTTGCTGCAAATCTGCATCTAACTCCCCTTCAGGAAATACTTCTTTAGCAGAAAGTGAATTATCGAAACTATAAGGTATTTGTGATAATTTGGCAGAAGCACGTATTCCGATTCCAGGTTCCGGAGCATGCCAAGTGACTGGTAAGGCGTTATTCTCTTCGGAGGAAGCCCCTATCCCTAATGACTTTAACTCTTGTAAACAATAATTATGATCGGATAATACTTCTTTTGCAAATTTCGGTAATGACTCAAAAGGAATCTCCTCGTTAATCATTAGATGCTGATAAAACCCTGCAGGTCTCCTTACCGTCTGAGCTGCATTATTAATCAGAATATCCAATCTATCGTATTGTTGTTCTATGAAATTGCAGAAAATTTCCACACTCGGGATATGACGTAAGTCCAGACCATGGATCTTTAGTCGATCTCCCCATTGCATAAAATCCTCTTCTTTTGAAAAACGCAAGGCTGCATCCACTGGAAAACGTGTAGTAGCAATTACTGTTGCTCCAGAGCGTAAAAGAATTAAAGCAATATGGTATCCTATTTTTAAGCGTGATCCAGTAACTAAAGCGACTTGGCCAGTAAGCTCCGCCGTTTGAAATCGTTTGGCATAATTGAAGTCCCCACAATCCTGACACATAGTGTCATAAAAATGGTGCAATTTGGTGTAGACCGTTTTACAGACATAACAATTTCTTGGTGATTCCAATTCCCTTTCTTCTAACTGCTCCTTTGAAGGAGCCGCCAATAATTTGGGAGCCACAAATACTGTTGCCTCCCTTGCACTCCGTATTCCTGTTTCTTTACGGGCATGTTTGTCCCGTTCTATCATTTTTCTTTTGGTTGCTTTGGCAGAATCTTTTTTGCGTTGTTTAAATTCATGCCTGTCAGGTCTGGAAAGGGTTCCTGCTGCTTTCAACAGTGCCACCCTTTTATCTTCTGGCAATTCCAATATCTGATGCGCATTGTCCACCAATCTATCCAAAATAGAAATACACTGTTCTATTTCCTTAAGACTCACCTCAGAAGTCATCAATTTCTTTAGCTCTTTTGGGTTTATAATACTCATATAATCAGGATTATTCCAATCTTTTAAAACGGTGCAAATGTACAGTTAAAATCAACTTCATTGGCGATAAAAACAAATCAATATATGTATTAAGAAATTGTATTTATTACCTTGAAGAAGCTGCTCTGGAAGATTATCTTAGATTGAAATAAAATTGAGGCTATCCTTGTTTTTTAATTGGGCCCTATCATGATATGTGCCCTATATGTACCTGGATCCATTAGCCAAGGCATACCAGGGGCATGCGGCTTATCAGGAAGTCCAGTAGACTCCGTGGTGGCAAAAGGAATATAGATGACATACCTAAACTTCCCATTTTTTAATTCTCCAGTAGTTTTGTCATATCCTTCCTCATCTCCAGAATAAATATATAACATACTGGGGTCTTTTGGCATTTTTAGTTTTCCCGCAGCAACCTCTGCCCCCCTTATATCAAATTTTTCTTTAGCATCCATACCCTTAGCGCCCAACTTCCGCCCCCGATTCATAAAAGGTTCCAATTGATCGGAATAACAAGCTACATTAATCCCATCCTGATTAGGATTATCTGCAATGCAAACCAAATTGTTGGTACCTTCCCGTAAGACTACAAAATTTCCTTGAGGATCATAACCATAGACCATGGCACCACCCTTTTTTTCATATGGTGCTGGTAGCACAGCTGTTTTAATTTGAATCTCTTTTGGTACTATTTGAGTTTTTGACTCTTGTGCCGCTACTATAGACATCATAAGGCCAAATGCTAGGGTGAGTACAGTTTTCATTGGAATAGTGTTTCCTTAAAGATACTCATCCCCTTTGAATTTTTCAAAAAGGAAGCCTTTTATTTTATATAATCAGCACAAAATAAGATACTTATCTTAAAGTATAAATAGATAAACCCCCAATAAAAATAAAAAATTAATTCATCGTATTTAAAGGGCTATCTTATTAATGGTAAATTCAATTTCTGAGATTTCCCCTTTTACCTCGTTGATTCTAGAATTCGTGTAGTATAAAAATCCATTATAAATACTAAAGGTATCTGCCCATTTTACGACATCCCCTTCCAATAAGGTTTTTAGATCTCCCGAAGGGGTCAAATAGTTTATTTTGTTGTGTTCCAAGTCAGCCAAATACAAATTGCCCTTATCATCAAAGATCATCCCATCGGGAGCTCCTGTCTTTTTTATGAACTGAACCTCTGTATGGATAGGATTTTTATCTGAAGCCAAAACCTCGGTATCAATAGCATAAAGACTATAACCCGTTAAGGCATGATAGTATAATTTATTGTTCTTGGTATCTAACGCTATTCCGTCTGAGTTAATGGTATTGTTCCATTGGCCATTATCAAAGGTAAGATGATCCATTTCGGCCATAGTGGAGGGATGATCTCCCAATACCCTTTTGCTTTTACCAGAGACAATATCCAACACCAAGAGTCCTCCGGCACCCGAATCCGTAAAATAAATTTTACCATTCTTTTTATCCACCCGAAGATCATTGATATAGGAATTAGGTTTTGCGACACCTTTAGGAATTATATAAATATTCACCAATGCATCTGTCTCCAAATTAAACACAAAGACCCTAGGTTCGTCCAAAATAGGCTCAAACAGAGCACTACGGGTATCCAATACATATAAAATATTTTCAAAGGCTACCACAGACTGCACTCCGACAAAAGCGTTTGGTGTAACTTCCTCTCCAATTTCCCACATATTCATCTCCTTATTAGGATAAGGTGTATAAGAACCATCTTTTCCATTGACCTCCACTACGGAAAATGGAACTCCTTTACGCCATCTTGGAAAGTTTGCGAATATTCTCCCTTTGTCACTAACGGTAACACCCGTAACCTGTTGCCCTTTAAAAATAGCAACTTCTTCTATGCTCTGCACCGCTTCGGATTGCAAATTGCTATCTACTTTAGGCTGCTCCTTTTTTGTTTTTTCTCCACAAGAACAAAGAACTATGGCGGAGAGTAATGCAACTATTTTTTTCATAACACTAACGTAACGAGGATGATGATGATGATGATGATGATGATGGAATGTGCCTATAAAACTTAACGTAGTTTTATAGGCACATGAAAGAAAGTTCAACACCTTGGTCAATTACATTCCAAAGCATAAGAATCTGTTTGATCTTTGGTCCATTGAGATGGGATATTGCTCAATGTTTCCTCATTAACCTTAATGCAGTCAAGTGGATTTTTCTCAACAGAAAAAGTATTTAATTGCAAATTGTTAGGAATCTTTGAGATATCAATATTCTGCACTGCATTATCGGTTAGTCTCAATAATTGAAGGGCAGTATTATCTGCAATATCCAATATTGTGAGCGCATTGTTAGAGACCTCTAATTTTTCCAAAATGGTCAAATTGGAAACATTTATACTGGTCAAACCATTATTTTCTATGAACAGGAATTTTAAGCGTGTATTTTTAGATACGTCTAAGGTGGTGATTTGATTGCCATTTACCCCTAGATTTTCTAAAATTGGAAAATCTGCAATTCCCGTCAAATTTGTGATTCCTTTGTTGTTCATTACTAGAGAAGTGACCATTTGAATGTCACTTTTATCCACAAAGCCATCTTCTACATCATCAATCCGCAATTCAATTAGGGCTCGTTCAAAGGCCATATCTGGAATCTGAGTTCTAGCAACAGGTGGGAGCATTTCATTTTCTTGGATTGCATTATTATTATCACTAGAGCAATTGCTCAATAAAAGCACAAAACAGCCCAAAAGTAGAATGCGAATGTTTCTCATCATTTTTTCTTTAAATATATCACAACCTACTTAAAATGTGATCTTTATTAGCTTTTTGTTATGATATTAGAATGTATTATGCCAAACTTGCCAAACTCTTTTCCAATGTTTCAATTTTGGCAACGGCATCGGCTTCTTTTTGACGCTCTATAGCAATTACCTGATCTGGTGCATTACTAACAAAACGCTCATTAGAAAGCTTCTTTTGCACAGACACTAAAAATCCTTTGGTATACTTCAACTCCTCATGAATTTTTCTTATTTCCGCTTCAATATCAATAGCCCCGCTCATCGGAATAAAATATTCATTGGATTTTACCCTGAAAGTTAAGGCGCCGTCCAAAGGAGTCTCCATGTAGGAGATTTTTACAACATTAGTAAGTTTCCGAATTATAACGTCCCAATCTTTTGCAATTTGACCTTCATTTAATACAGACAGCTCTAACGACTCCTTCATTGGAATGTTTTTTTCCTTCCTAATAGTTCGGACTCCAGCAATAACTTCGGCTGCAAAATCGAATCCTTCTATAAGACCATCATTCACCGTGTTTTGCTTTGGCCATTTTGCCACTACTAGGGCTTCCTCTGGTGAACGCTCCGCTATATGCTGCCAAATTTCTTCCGTTAAGAAAGGCATGAACGGGTGCAATAATTTTAGGTTGTTCTCAAATATTCCAATAACTGCATCAAAGGTGATTCTATCTATAGGCTTTTGGTAGGCAGGCTTAATAATTTCTAATAGCCAGGAACTATAATCGTCCCAGACCAATTTATAAATGGCCATCAGGGCATCAGAAATTCTGTATTTATTGAAATGGTCCTCTATCTCTAATAAGGTCTTATTGAATTTGGAATGATACCATTCAATTCCCAATTTGGAGGCTTCCGGCTGCGGCAAATCTGCGACCTCCCATCCTTTAACCAACCTGAAGCCATTCCAGATCTTATTGGCAAAGTTTTTACCTTGTTGACAAAGTGCTTCATCGAACATTAAATCATTTCCAGCAGCAGAACTCAATAAAAGTCCGACCCTCACTCCATCAGCACCGTAATCTTCTATCAATTGCAAGGCGTCTGGAGAATTCCCTAACGATTTGGACATCTTACGTCTTTGCTTGTCCCTTACTAAACCAGTTAGGTATACATTTTCAAAAGGTTTCTCTCCTCTGTACTCATATCCAGCAACTATCATTCTGGCCACCCAGAAAAACAATATGTCCGGACCGGTCACTAAGTCATTTGTCGGATAGTAATATTCAATTTCTTTATTCTCTGGTTCCAAAATTCCGTTAAACACACTAATTGGCCATAGCCAAGAAGAAAACCAAGTATCTAGGGCATCCTCGTCTTGTCTTAAATCCTTGCTGGTCAAGGCAGTGTTTCCTGATTTTTTCTTAGCAAACATCAAAGCATCTTCCTTGGTTTCGGCTACCACAAAATCGTCTTGCCCGTTTCCAAAATAATAGGCCGGGATTTGTTGTCCCCACCATAATTGTCTAGAAATATTCCAATCGCGAATATTTTCCATCCAATGACGATACGTATTTTCAAACTTTTTAGGGAACAATTTTATTTCCTCATCCTCTAAAACTGCTTTGATGGCAGGCTTTACCAAATCTTCCATTCTAAGGAACCATTGGTCAGACAAACGGGGCTCTATAACTGCCTTGGTTCTTTCAGAAGTCCCCACCTTATTAAGGTGTTGCTCTGTTTTTACTAAAAACCCTTTTTCTTCCAACTCTTTGGAAATGTCCTTTCGTACCACGAATCGGTCCAGGCCTTCATAATGAAGGCCATAACTGTTTAAGCTGGCATCGTCATTAAAAATATCTATGGTTTCTAAGTTGTGTTTTTCCCCTAATTCCTTATCATTAATATCATGGGCGGGAGTCACTTTTAGGCATCCAGTACCAAATTCCACGTCTACATAATCATCCTCTATGATTGGGATGACCCTATTGCAAATAGGCACAATTGCTTTTTTACCTTTTAGGTGGTTATAACGTTCATCATTTGGATTGATACAGATGGCGGTATCCCCTAATATGGTCTCCGGTCTGGTAGTAGCGATGGTCACCGTTTCATCCGAACCTTCAATGCTGTATTTCAAATAATATAATAACCCTTGTTTTTCCTCATAGATCACTTCCTCATCGGAAAGTGTTGTTTTAGCTTCCGGATCCCAATTCACCATGCGATACCCCCTGTAGATCTGACCTTTATTGAATAAGTCCACAAACACCTTAATGACGGAAGCCGACATATTGTCATCCATTGTAAACTTGGTCCTATCCCAATCACAAGAACAACCCAATTTCTTCAACTGCTCCAAGATTACGCCTCCATACTCGTTAGTCCAATCCCAAGCATGTCCTAAAAATTCCTCTCGAGTTATATCGGCCTTATTGATTCCCTTTTCTTTTAATCTAGCCACTACTTTAGCTTCTGTGGCTATGGAGGCATGGTCTGTTCCGGGAACCCAACAAGCATTTTTGCCCATAAGTCTTGCCCTGCGTATCAAAACATCCTGAATAGTATTGTTCAGCATATGACCCATGTGCAGGATTCCAGTAACATTTGGAGGGGGAATTACAATGGTGTAAGGCTCTCGTTCATCTGGGACGGAGTGGAAATATTTGTGTTCCATCCAGTACTCATACCAGTGGTTTTCGGCCTTTTGTGGCTCATATTTTGATGGGATCTCCATTATTTGGTATAGTTTTTGTCTTACCCATTACAGGTATTGTTCAATTTATATGAATAGGTAATGTTAACTCAATACATCCATTGCTCATTTTATAAGTTGGAAATACGAAACAAAAATAAGTAACGTTATTACATAACAAAAGAATTTTGGAGGTTGATGTGAAAACATTTACATTTGAAATTTACCCAAAACTAAAAATGATGAAAAAAATAGTACTATTATTATGTATTGGACTATTAGGAATTAGCCTAAATGCGCAGGATAAAACTGCAAAAATTAAGTTCAATTCGGATACCGTAGATTACGGTATGGTGGAAAAAGGTAGTGATGGAGTTCGCGCTTTTGAATTTACAAATACTGGAACTGCTCCTTTAATCATCAGTAAAGTTAGTTCTAGCTGTGGGTGTACCATCCCGAAAAAGCCAGATGGACCTATAATGCCAGGGGAGAAAGGTGAAATCCAAGTAAAATATGACACCAACAGGGTTGGTCCTATTAGAAAAGCAATAACGGTCATTTCCAATGCAGATGAGCCAACAATCATCTTAAAAATTAAAGGCGAAGTAAAAGCCTAATACATATTAAATTATAATAAAAAGAGCCTGCTATAGCAGGCTCTTTTTATTTAAAAACTTTTTTCAACACAAATGAAAATAACAAATCCTTATTGTATCGTTCTATAACCAACTTCACCCTTTTTCCCTCCCTTTCATTCATCATTTGAAGCACTTCTTGGAGCTTGTACTTGTAAACACTCTTGCCGTTGACTGTGAGTATAAGGTCTCCCTCCTGCAATCCTGCTTCATAAGCTGGACTACCTGCTCTTATTGAAGAGACCACTATTTCCGGTACCAAACTTAATCTCGTCCTTCCCTCCATTAATATTTGTACATTCCCAAATGATTTTTCATCTCCTTTTACAATACCCCTTGAATCTGTAAGTTGTTCTGCAATAAAACGCATTCCTGCGTGCATGAGCTCTATACCACTAAGGTTATAATGAAAGGGCGTCTTAAAATTACTATTCCTTTTAATGAAGATCTCATTTTTAGTATAATTGAATACGATGTTAAATCTTTTTAAAATTTCCCCACCAATACTTCCATTCCGCTCTCCTAAATTTTTAATAGAATTAAAAGATTCCATATCAGGAAATGCAGTTTTCGGCCCCTTTAGACTATAACTCCCCAACCTAAATCCTTCTACCATGGTCCGCTTGCCAAATATATTACCACTTAATCCTTTTCCTAGATAATCCTCATAGTGCTTTTCAGGAATATCCAAGCCCTTAGCCTTATCTTCAAAAAGCCATATGGCATCTGAGCTACCAGTATCCACTAACAACCTGACAGGTATTTCCAATTCGTTCCCCATATAAACCTTACCATCCACATAAGCCTTTTTATTTTCAATAATTAGAGGAATCCTTTCTTGGTTTTTTTTGAGCGTAGCCTCGTAGATCTTCGGATCATGAAATTTAATGAATTTAGCCCCGTAATTTATTTCTACCACAAAATCCTTAAAAAGATCATAGCCAATAATTCCGTGTACTGGGATACCCAAACTAGGGGAAAAATTCATGTCCTTATCTAGAACCACATACAATTTCTGACTTCTATTTGCAATGGAATTTATTCTAAAGGTATTACCATCTGAACTAAGCCCTTTCATGGCAGCTCCTTCACCTAAACCCTTGATCGTTATCTCCTTAACGTTTTTAATTTGTATGGAATCCTGATTGGAAATATTAAACAATATAGGAGTGCTTACTCCTGAATCTAGAAGAAAGGACAGCTTTGCCCCATTCACCTCAACAGGAATAATCATTAAATTATTGATAAGCTCGAACTTTACTTTTTGAAATTTCTTCCCTTTCTCCAATTTAAATCCTTGGGCGAAGGAAATAAATGGAAAACAAAAAATAATAAGTGCTATGTTTTTTAAAAAGTAACCCAAATTTTAGTATTTAATCTCTATAAACCTTTTTAAATTAGTGAATTAACTATAGCCAGCATAATATATTAACATTTAACTGATGGAATAAATTAAATCTAATCTTATTGCTTGGTATGGTTTGATTTCTCATTTTTGTGGAAAATTTGAATTCATGCCGACAATTTCTCAAAAAGGGTTATCCATGCCCGAATCTCCAATTAGAAAATTAGTGCCATTTGCTGAAGAAGCAAAAAAAAGAGGCATCAAGGTTATACATTTAAATATTGGGCAACCAGATATAAAAACCCCAAAAGTAGCATTGGATGCTGTTAAAAACAACACCCTTGAGGTATTGGAGTATAGCAGAACGGAAGGTTCAGAAGAATACCGTGAAAAATTGGCCAAATATTACGCAAAATATGACATCCATGTCTCCGCTTCTGAAATAATCATTACAACAGGTGGTTCTGAAGCTTTGGCATTTGTGATGGGAAGCATCATGGACAATGATGACGAAATCATCATCCCAGAACCTTTCTATGCCAATTACAACGGATTTGCAACCGCAGCTGGAGTTAAAGTAGTACCAGTTGTTTCTAAAATCGAAAATAATTTTGCTTTACCCCCCATAGAGGAGTTCGAAAAACTTATTACCCCGAAGACGAAAGCTATTTTGATCTGTAATCCTGGAAATCCAACGGGCTATCTTTACAGCAAAGAAGAGATTGAAAAATTAGCGGTAATCGCAAAAAAACACAATTTGTTCCTAGTTGCCGATGAGGTTTATAGGGAATTTACGTACGAAGGTAAAGAACATTATTCCGTACTACAAGTAGAAGGCCTAGAAGAAAATGCTATTGTGGTAGACTCTGTATCTAAAAGATATAGTATGTGCGGTGCTAGAATAGGTTGTTTGGTTTCTAAAAACAAGGAAGTCATTAAAACAGCCATGAAATTTGCCCAAGCGAGGTTATCTCCTCCTACCCTTGCACAAATAGCCTCCGAAGCAGCACTAGAGACCCCTCAGAGCTACTTTGACGATGTTAAGGTAGAATATGTATCGCGCAGAAACCTACTTATTTCCGAATTAGAAAAAATAAAAGACTTAAAAGTAGCCAAACCTCAAGGTGCGTTTTATTGTATAGCAGAGCTTCCTATAGCAGATGCAGACCATTTTGCACAGTGGCTTTTAGATTCTTTTGAACTTAATGGCGAAACGGTAATGGTGGCACCTGCCGCTGGTTTTTATGCTACTGAAGGCCTAGGAAAAAACCAAATAAGAATAGCCTATGTCTTGGATAAGGAAAGTATCACTAGGGCCGTTCAAATACTAAAGACAGCATTGGAAGTCTATAAAGGATAATGACAATACAAGAGAACATATCCTTAAAACCATTCAATACCTTTGGTATAAATGCCAACGCAAGATTCTTCTGTGAGATTACCTCCTTAGAAGAATTGCGGGAAGCCCTTAGCTTAGATGGCTATCCAGAAAAAATCATCTTAAGCGGTGGCAGCAATATGCTAATCACCCAAGATCTGGACGCTTTGGTACTTTATATTCATATCAAAGGAATTGAGATAGAACAAGAAGGCACAAACCATGTCTTAATAAAAGTAATGGCCGGCGAGAACTGGCACGAAATGGTACTTTGGACCTTGGACCACAATTATGGAGGACTTGAAAATTTATCTTTGATACCCGGGTTTACAGGTACAGCCCCTATTCAGAATATTGGCGCTTATGGGGTGGAATTAAAGGATTGTTTTATAAGTTGTGAAGCAATGGATACAGACACTTTGGAACTCAAAACGTTTACAAAGGACCAATGCAAATTTGGGTATAGAGACTCCTATTTTAAAAATGAAGGCAAGGGTAAGTATATCATTACTTCCGTGAAATTTAAATTGACAACAAAAGATCATCGGCTGAATACCTCTTATGGGGCTATCGAAACGGAAATGGAACAACAGCAGGTAGTAAATCCTACTATCAAAGATGTTTCCAATGCCGTTGTAGCCATCAGAAAAAGTAAGTTGCCCGATCCCAAAGAATTGGGAAATAGCGGTAGCTTTTTTAAAAACCCAGTGCTCACCAAAAATGAGTTTGACCTATTTATAAAACAGAACCCAGAAGCACATTATTATAAGTTATCAGATGAGGAGTACAAGGTTCCCGCAGGGTGGCTTATAGAACAAAGCGGTTTCAAAGGAAAGAGATTTGGAGATGCAGGTGTACATAAAAACCAAGCCTTGGTCTTGGTTAATTACGGTAATGCCAGCGGAAAGGAAATCATTGAATTGGCCCAGACGATCCAAAAAAAGATATGGGACAACTTTCAAATTGAAATTGTGCCTGAAGTTAATATTATAAATAACCCCCGATGAAAAAATCAACGGGGGTTAAACCAAACCAAACTAACCAAACTTAAATGTACAATTACCAGTTGTACACTTACCTTATTAAAAACAGGTTATAAAATTATGTTTAACCATCAATTTTATACCTTAGCGTCTAAATGTATTTACGGTACTAAAGAACACTTGGATTTTTCAATAGCGTTAAAATTCTCTAAACGCATATAATTTTATGAGCGTACTTCTTGAAAAACATATTGTTGAATTATTGCAGGAGAGAAATGAAAAAGCTATTTCACTTCTCTATGAACACTACGGTGACACCTTATTTGGAGTTGCCTATAAAGTAGTTAAAGATCATGACCTCGCCCAAGATATTGTTCAAGAAAGTTTTGTGAAAATTTGGAAAAAATCCGACTCCTATGATTCTTCCAAAGCCAAGCTTTTCACGTGGCTGTTTCGCATTACCAGAAATACCGCTATTGACAAATTGAGAAGTGTTCAAACAAAAACTGACAAGGAAATCCAAATGGATGTTTCCGACGTATATAAAATAGGCGTAGATAGCACTAAGCCTGAGCTAATGGACGTTCGAGAGAATTTGGACAAATTGGAACCAAAGTATCAAATTGTATTAGATGCCTTATTTTTTCAGGGAATGACGCAACAAGAGGCCAGTGACGAACTGGATATACCTTTGGGAACTATTAAGTCAAGATTGAAAATTGGGCTTCGGGAATTAAAGAAAATTTACGGCTCTTCTATGGTGCTGTTGTCTCTAATAAGTATGTTGTCATGAAAGAAAAAATAAAAATATTCCTTGATTCCGATCTGTTGGAAAAATACCTAATCGGGGTAACTTCAAAAGAAGAAACGTTACAGGTAGAAAGATACGTAGCTATGTATCCAGAAGTAAGGGAAATGTACCTTGAGCTTCAGGAAAATTTAGAGGTCTATTCAAAATTACACGCTGTTAAAACACCAGATGGTCTAAAAGAAAAAATCTTGAGCAGCATTAAGACCCAAAATTCTTTGAGAAAAAGATTCACAAGGTACGCCATTGCTGCTAGCGTTGCCGTATTCATATTTGCAGGATCTTCTTACTTCTTTTGGAACCAGAATCAAAGTCTTATGGAGGAAAACACCATTGTTTCCAATAAAATCAAGTCGCTTGAGGAAGACATGAGGGAACAACTAGAGGATGTAAGGAACCAATTTATTGTACTCAACAATCCTTTGACTAAAAAATATACCGTAAAAGGGAATAAAAATGCTAAAGACCTGAAGGCCATAGCCTATATTAATCCTGTAAAAAAACTATCCTTTATAAACGTGAGGAACCTACCCCTACTACCTGAGGATAAATGTTTCCAAATGTGGGCAGAGGTCAATGGCGAAATGGTAAACCTTGGCGTTATCAAAGAAATTACGGACAAAGACAAAATGTTAGCTCTTCCGTACGCTGATAATGCCATAGGGTATATTACCATTGAACAAAAAGGAGGCAATATGGCTCCCACTGTCGAAAATATAGTAGCCAATATCACGTATTAAATAGTTCAAATCTTAAAGTAGTTCTAAATACACTTTTAGAGGCCATTAATTTTATATCTTTGACCAAAATTTAGATATGAAACTATTACTATTGACTATTGGTCTATTAGCTATAGGATTTGCTGGAATAGCAATAAAAATATGGTCTAAGAAAGATGGAGAATTTGCTGGTACTTGTGCCAGCCAAAGTCCTTTTTTAAATCAGGATGGAGAAGCTTGTGGCTTCTGCGGGAAATTACCGAGCGAACAAGACTGCAAAAAAGATACAGCTACGGAAATTCAGTAGTGTACCTTCTGCCTATTTTTAAGAACTCCATTTGGACAAAATTAAAGACACCCTTAAAATCACCATTGAAAAGGCCAAGCTGGGGAATCAGATAGCCTTTAGTACCTTATTGGACACTTTCTGGAATGATGTCTACGGTTTTCAGCTTATCAGGACCAGAAACGAAAATGACGCAGAAGACATCACCATCCAAACATTTTCAAAAGCTTTTGACAAAATTGATACCTACGATGACACCTACGAATTCAAAACCTGGTTGATCACCATTTCCAAGAATTTACATGTTGACCTCATTCGAAAAAGGAAGCGGAATATTTTTGAAAATTCTGGTAACAGTAGTATTGAGGCCATTCAAAGAGTTTTGGATGATGCCCCATCAGCGGAGGACCAGCTGATTAGGGAGCAGGACCTGGCCACCCTTTTATATTACATTAAAAAACTCAAGCCCCACTATCAAAAAATAATCAACCTTAGGTACTTTAATGAAATGAGTTATGCCGATATTGCGGTGGAACTTAAAGAGCCCCTCAATAATGTAAAGGTAAAATTACTCCGTGCCAAGAAATTATTAGCAGAGGTCATCCAGAACAAAAAATAAGGGCTTATCGCCTATCTTTTACTTATTGTGTTGCTAATTTATTAACATCCCGAAAATAATAAAGTATTATAATTTTTGGTTCCTCTTCCAATATGAAATAATACAAATACCATTTCGTACCTTTATAAAAAATTTGAGCATGAGCATTGAAACCGTAGAAAGTGTAAATCCACCTAAAGGCAAACCAAAATGGCTACGTGTAAAACTCCCCACTGGGAAAAAATATACCCAACTAAGGGGACTCGTAGACAAATATAATCTACATACCATATGTACTTCTGGAAGCTGCCCCAATATGGGGGAATGCTGGGGAGAAGGTACAGCAACCTTTATGATCTTAGGTAACGTTTGTACCCGATCATGCGGATTCTGCGGCGTAAAGACAGGCAGGCCTGAGGATGTAGATTGGGAAGAACCAGAAAAAGTTGCCCGTTCCATAAAAATAATGGGAATAAAGCATGCCGTAGTTACCTCTGTTGATAGGGACGACATCAAAGACATGGGTTCTATTATTTGGGCTGAAACAGTAAAGGCAATCCGAAGAATGAACCCAAACACCACCTTGGAAACCCTAATACCTGATTTTCAAGGAATAGAAACTCACATAGACCGCATAATAGCTGTCTCTCCAGAAGTTGTTTCCCATAATATGGAAACGGTAAAAAGACTAACTAGGGAAGTACGTATCCAAGCCAAATACGAAAGAAGTTTGGACGTTTTGAGATATTTGAAGGATAATGGTGCCAAAAGGACCAAATCTGGAATAATGTTAGGCCTTGGAGAATTGGAAGAAGAGGTCATAGAGACTATGGAAGATCTCAGAAAGGCAAATGTAGATGTGATCACCATAGGTCAATATTTACAGCCGTCTAAGCGACACTTACCCGTGAAAGAATTTATTCTTCCAGAGCAATTTAAGAAGTATGAAGAACTAGGGTTGCAAATGGGCTTTAGACACGTAGAAAGTGGTGCATTAGTCCGCTCGTCTTACAAGGCGCATAAGCATATTCACTAATAAAAACTACATAAAGTATTAAATACATCCCGCTAATGCGGGATTTTTTCAAATGAAAAAAGTAAATATTGGTATAAATGGTTTTGGAAGAATAGGAAGAACGGTCTGCAGGTTAATATTAGACAATCCGCACCTAAACGTTGTAGCAATTAATGATCTGGCAGATGCCAAAACATTGGCTCATTTATTGAAATACGACAGTATCCATGGAGTATCCTCCAAACAAATTGGACACGATGGGAACTCTATTTTGGTGAATGATAAAAAAATAGCGTTGTTAAATCATGACCATCCTAAAAAAATAGATTGGTCAACATATGGGGTTGATATTGTCATCGAGGCCACTGGAAAGTTTAAAACCCAAGCCGACCTTCAGCATCATTTGGACAACGGATCAAAGAAGGTCATCTTATCCGCACCACCTTTGGATGAAAACATAAAAATGGTAGTCTATGGTGTAAACGAAGGCATTATTACAAAGGATGACCATATCATCTCCAACGCCTCTTGCACCACTAACAACGCAGCTCCCATGATCAAGGTCATCAATGACCTTTGTGGGGTAGAACAAGCCTATATCACTACGGTACACTCCTATACTTCTGATCAAAGTCTTCATGACCAACCTCATCGAGATCTGAGAAGATCTAGGGCGGCCTCTCAATCAATTATACCCACAACTACTGGAGCGGCAAAGGCATTAAACACTATTTTTCCAGATTTAGCGAACGTTATAGGAGGATGTGGGATACGCGTTCCTGTGCCAAATGGTTCATTGACTGATATTACCTTAAATGTAAAAAAAGAAACCTCTATTGAGGAAATCAATTCGGCATTTGAGAAAGTATCCCATAAAGAATTAAAAAATATTCTATTTTATACGGAAGACCCTATAGTTTCCATTGATATAAACAATAGTTCTTATTCTTGTACGTTTGATTCTCAGATGACATCCGTAATTGGAAAAATGGTTAAGATCATTGGTTGGTATGACAATGAAACGGGATACAGTTGCAGAATTATTGACCTAATTAATTTATTGATCAAGAATAAGTGCGTTTGATAATTAAATCTAGATATAAAAGGATTTTAAAAATCCTATTAATGATGGTGGTCATGACCACTTCTCAATTCATATCCGCCCAGGATAATACCCCTCCTGAGAAGGACATAAATGCGTATTTATCAGAAGCAAGAAAATTCAAAAACCAAAATCAAATTGATCTTGCATTAAAGGCCATGGCTAAGGCTGCTGATCTTGCAGAGGTAGATGATGATATCAAGACCGTTATTGATAGCTATCACGAAATCTCTTTGTTAAATTTAAAGTTGGGACAAGAAGAAAATGCACTTTGGTACTATGAACGTGCAGGCGTTTCCCTTGAGGATATCACATACCCACAAGGTAGTGCTACCCATCTCTATATTGAGGCCCTAAACTATTTTAAAAATGAAAAACCGCATCAAGCCTTAATCTTACTAGAAGAGGCTAAGAAACTTAATAACGATAGACATCTTTTAAACGGAATTTCTTTGTTGGAGGGAAACATCTCCCTGAAAATTAAAAAATATAGTGTTGCCTCCAGAAATTTTAATTCTTTAGTGGTTAATAGTGATATTTATGAGAAAGCGTATTTAACCACTAAGGCTTATTTGGGACTAGCACAATTAAATATAGCCTTAGATAGTTTAGATTCAGCAGCAAAAAATGGAACAAGTGCGTTAAAACTTGCTGAAGAAAATAATTTCCATCAAGAAATATTAGAAGCAAATGAATTGTTGGGTAAGGCCTATGAAAAATTAGGCAAATATGATTCTGCATTGATCTACAATAGAAATCTGCTACAGATTAAAGATTCTTTATTAGCCTTCGAAAGAATTAATGCTCAGGTTAAAACTGCTGATCAGTTACGAGGAGAATTAATGGATAGTACTATTAAAAAGCAGGATATTGAAATAAAGGATTTGAATGAATCTTCTAGTCGCTCTGAAATTACGGCCATCTTGACCTCAGCGTTTTTGACAATTATATCACTTTTGGCCGTTTCATTGTATAGGAATAATCAGATTAAACTGAAAACAAACGACCTCCTGCACACCAAAAATAGAGAGCTACAAAGCGCAAGGGATGCCGCAGTGCAATCTATGGAAGCCAAGACCAATTTCCTTTCTACGGTAAGTCATGAATTACGGACACCGTTATACGCCGTTACCGGACTCACGCATTTACTTTTAGAAGAAAATCCAAGTAAAAAACAAGAAGAACATTTAGAAGCATTAAAATTTTCGGGCGATTATTTATTGAACTTTATCAATGATATCCTGCAAATCAATAAAATTGATGCGGATAAAATGGAACCTTTAAATATTGAGTTCAATCTTAAAAAGGTATTAACTGAAGTAATTAATTCCTTGCAACAAAGTGCGAAAGCCAACAAGACTATCATTACTTTGGATTACGATCAAAATATACCAAGCCACCTCCTAAGTGATCCTTTAAAATTATCCCAGATTTTCATAAACCTGGTCGGAAATGCCTTAAAATTTACTAAAAAAGGAGAAGTAACGGTTATTACCAAACTGCAGGAACAACGTGAGGACGAGGTCACTATTTATTTCGAAATAAAAGATACAGGAATTGGAATCGCCCCTGAAAAACAAGAAAACATCTTTGATAGTTTCGAACAGGGATCTATTCAGATCAATAGAGAATATGGTGGTACTGGACTTGGACTCACCATAGTAAAAAGCTTAATTGGCCTATTTGAAAGTACAATCAGGTTAAAAAGTGAACTTGGAAAAGGTAGTTCCTTCTTTTTCGAGCTTGCACTTAAAACCACAGAAAGCAGTGAAATTGACGATATTAATTTCCAAATTACGGAAAGAGAATACGACTTGACTGGCCTGCATATTTTAATTGTGGAAGACAACAAAATTAACCAGGTAATCACCAAAAAAATGTTGGTAAAAAAAGAAGTGACTTGTGATATTGCCAGCAATGGTACCGATGCTATAGAAATGGTCCGGACCAATACCTATGATGCAGTTCTTATGGACATTCATATGCCAGGAATCAGTGGTGAAGAGGCTACCATTGAAATTAGAAAATTCAACACTGTCTTACCAATTATTGCATTGACCGCCATTTCTTTGGATGACAGTTTGGAAAGTTTCTATGCGGCAGGAGTTAATGACGTGGTAACCAAACCATTTAAGCCAGAAGTCTTTTATCAAAAAATTGGTCAAAATGTCTTCTCTCCAAAAATTACAAATCCAGCATCATAAGGATTCCAGAGCCTTAGCCAATTGTTGCCTTCCATCACCAATAAACCGATGTTTTATTCTTATATAATAAAGATTAGCAACCTTACCCTGAAGTCTAACAAAATCCTTTTCCGTAGTTAAAATCAACTCTTTGGAACTGAAAGATCTTATTTCTTTTTCCGTAAAAAAATGATGGTCACCAAATTCTAGATGCTCCAGTGATACTGAAGCCTCCTTTAAATAAGTGACCAAGGGCTCGGGATTAGCAATGCCCGTAACCAATAAAACCTTTTTATTACGCAATGCCCCAAGGTTTAGCGTATCTCCTTCACCTTGCAAAACAGTATCATAGACCAAACTACTGAACAATACCTTTTGATGATTTAAGGGATTTAGTTTTTTGATGATCTCCTCTTGGTCCTCCAGCCTTAAATTAGTTGGACATTTAGTTACCACAATGAGATTAGCTCTTTTAGCTTCCCTTTTACTATCCCTTAAATTTCCAGTTGGCAAATACCAATCATCTACATATAATTGGCCATAGGCGGTTAAAAGTATAGAAAATGTTGGCGTTACCTTTCGATGTTGAAAAGCGTCATCTAACAAAATCAAATCTGGATTTTCTTGGGCTTCTAAAAGCGAAATCCCATGCCTTCTATGGGCATCTACGACAACGGTGACTTGAGGATATTTTTTATAAATCTGAAAAGGTTCATCACCTATTTGCTCCACTGTGGTAGACGGAACTGCTTTTAGATAACCGTGGCTTTTCCTTCCATAACCCCTACTTAAAACAGCTAGTTGGCTATTTTCCTTTAAAAGTTCAATAAGATATTCAATCATGGGCGTCTTTCCCGTTCCCCCAACACTCAAATTCCCCACACAGATTGTTGACGTGCCATATGAAAGAGATCTAAATATACCTCTATCAAATATCATATTTCTAATATAGACCACTAATCCATAGACCAAGGAAATGGGAAATCCTATTTTTCTGAGTAGCTTCATCGGAACGAAAATATAATATTTTATCTTTGAAGGGCTATAAAATTCAAAAATGATCGTAAACGAAGTTACAAGAATACTTGAGGAATTGGCTCCTTTGGCCTATGCAGAAGATTTTGACAATGTAGGGTTGCTCATAGGGGATAAAAAAATGGAGGTAACTGGCATTTTAGTAACCTTGGACACCCTGGAAAATGTCGTGGACGAGGCCATTGAAAAAAAATGCAATCTCATTGTGAGCTTTCATCCGATTATTTTTAGCGGATTGAAAAAAATTACGGGTAAAAACTATGTGGAACGCGTAGTGCTCAAGTGCATCAAAAATGATGTAGCGCTATATAGTATGCATACCGCTTTGGACAATGCACCAATTGGTGTCAATGCTAAAATATGTGAGGTTTTAGGAGTAAAAAATCCAAAAATTTTAATCCCCCAAAAAGGGACCATTAAAAAATTGACAACCTACGTACCCAAAGCCAATGCACAAGAACTTAAAGAAGCTCTTTTTTCAGCAGGAGCAGGAAATATTGGCAATTACAGCAATTGTAGCTTTTCCGTTAATGGAACAGGTAGTTACATGGCCGGACCAACTGCGATTCCAACCATAGGGGAACTTGGAAAGGTCCATTACGAAGAAGAGACACAGATTAGCGTTACCTATTCCAAAGGAAATCAGGCCAATATCATCAATGCCCTATTACAAACGCATCCGTATGAGGAAGTTGCCTACGAAATACAGACTTTAGAAAACAAAAATCAGCACATAGGCATTGGAATGGTAGGAACTCTTGAAACACCTATGAGAGAAGAAGATTTCATGCAATGGGTAAAAGAACAAATGAATGTTTCCTGCATACGACACTCCAATCTATTAGCCAAAAAGATCAGAAAAGTTGCTGTCTTAGGCGGCAGTGGTTCTTTTGCCATATCTGCTGCCAAAGGGGCAAAAGCCGATATTTTTATTACTGCTGACCTAAAATATCATCAATTTTACGAGGCCGAGAACAAAATAGTACTTGCTGATATTGGACATTTTGAAACAGAGCAGTTTACAAAAAATCTATTAGTAGACTATCTTACAAAAAAAATTCCTAATTTTGCAATCTCTTTATCGGAGAGTATAACAAATCCCATCAAGTATTATTAACATATGGCAACAAAAACAGAAGCAACAGCAGAAGAAAAATTAAGAGCATTATATGATTTGCAATTAATTGATTCTAGAGTTGACGAGATACGAAGTGTTCGTGGAGAATTACCCTTGGAAGTAGAGGATTTAGAAGATGAGGTACTTGGCCTTAAAACAAGATTGGATAAGTTAAAAACTGATGTTGAAACTGTCAATTATGAGATAACTGCCAAAAAGAACCTTATTGACGAATCTAAAGTTTTGGTAAAGAAATATACTGAACAACAAAAGAACGTTAGGAACAGTAGGGAGTTTAACTCATTAACAAAAGAAGTTGAATTTCAAGAATTGGAAGTTCAGTTGGCTGAAAAGAACATCAAGGAATTTAAGGTCCAAATAGAGCAGAAAAAAGAGGTAATTGCCCAAACTAAAGAACGTTTATCAGAAAGAGATGCCCATCTAAAACACAAGAAAAGTGAATTAGACACTATCTTGGCAGAAACTGAAAAGGAAGAAAAGGCATTGATTAAGAAATCTGCTGAATATGAATCGCAAATTGAAGAGCGTTTGGTGCAAGCCTACAAACGTATCCGCAACAATGTTAAAAATGGACTTGCCGTTGTTCCAATTGAAAGGGGAGCTTCTGGAGGTTCTTTCTTTACCATTCCTCCGCAAGTGCAGGTAGAAATTGCTTCACGCAAAAAAATCATTACAGATGAGCACAGCGGAAGAATCTTGGTAGATCCTATTTTAGCTGAGGAAGAACAAGAAAAAATGAAAAAAATGTTCTCCAAATTATAAGGAGAGTTACCTAAATATAAAAAGCCAGCTTTATAAAGCTGGCTTTTTATATTTCTACCGAAATTGATTTAGAGTAATTTTAATATGCGTTGCTCTACCTCTTCGCTATCCCATTTTTCTTCAATCTTGGGCATCTGCATTATTTGTTTCATAATTTCTTCCTGAGCGTCTCCAATGGCCAAGGCTTCAGCATAGGACCCATCTGAAAAGGTCACTCTTGAATAGCTGGGTATCCATTTTTTAGGATGTTTTTCTGAGAATCGGCGTTCGATCTTTTTTTGCAATAGAAATTTAGGGTCTGCCGTCTTACTGCTCATTTCCATAAAATTACGATAACTCAATTCGGCAATAGCATCTGCATTGGGCTTTCTTAATTCTTGATAGGCCTGGAATGCAGCACTCCAATCATCACCGCTATTATCAAGTAAATCACAGAGCACGTAAATATCTTCAAAGCCAGCATTCATTCCCTGCCCGTAAAAGGGTACTATAGCATGTGCTGAATCGCCCACTAGAGCTACTTTGTCCCAATAGGTCCAAGGATAGCATTTTGTGGTCACCATGGCGCTGGTAGGATTGCTAAAAAAGTCATGGGTGAGGTTTTCAATGTCTTGCATCACATTGGGAAAATAAGTAGTGAAGAAATGTTTCGCGTCCTCTTTTGTTTTAATGCTTTCAAATGAAACCTCTCCTTCAAAAGGTAAAAATAACGTGCAAGTAAAACTGCCGTCCAAATTTGGCATTGCTATTAACATGAACTTGCCTCGTGGCCAAATATGAAAGGAGTACTTGTCTAATTTATGTGTACCATCTATATTGGCAGGTATGGTAAGTTCCTTATATCCAACATCTATAAACTCCTGAGAATAATCAAAACGACTTCGGCGTTGCATTTTATGCCTTACCCTGGAGAAAGCACCATCACAACCAAAAATAACGTCATAGGAATATTCTTCCCAGAATCCTTTCTCTGTCTCTCCAGTAAAAATTTTGGCACTGGATAGATCTACATCCCATACCTTCTCCTCAAATCGGAATTCAACTCCAGCTTCTTCGGCTAAATCAATCATTCTTCTATTCAGAACTCCTCTGGAAATAGACCATATGGCCTCTCCGTCTATACCATATTTCTGAAAGTAGAGTGGTTGTCCCACAACATGCATTGCTCTTTTGTCTAAAGGAATTGCAATCTTCTTAACCTCATCTTCTATTCCTACTTTCCTTAAGGACTTCCATCCCCTATTGCTCATTGCCAAGTTAATGGAACGGCCGGAAAATTGTATGTTTCTAATATCTGGCCTACGATCAAATACCGTAATAGAATGCCCTGCCTTTCTTAAATAAAGCGCCAATAAAGAACCAACTAGTCCTGAACCAACGATCGCAATGTTTTTAGGAGTTTTTGCCATGTTCGCCCCAAAGGGGAAATAATGTTAAGTTGTAAAAATACTAAATTTAAAAAACACAACTCTTAGTTAGCATAGTATATCATATAGATTTAAATACCAATCATCCTACATATGCATTTTTGTTTAATTTATCATTACATTTGTTCAACATAAAAATAGTATGATTCATTATTCCGAAGAACAGCTTGCATTATTAAATTCCAGGTTTAGGGCTAACCTAATCACTAGTTGTACAGGTTATAAATCATCCAATCTTTTAGCCACAAAATCTAAGGAAGGAACAACAAACGTGGCTATTTTTAATTCAGTAGTGCATATAGGTAGTAATCCGCCAATGCTAGGGTTTATTCTGCGACCTTTAACGGTAAAAAGAAACACCTATGACAATTTTAAGGATTCTGGGTACTTTACTGTAAATCAAATACATAAAGATATCATTAAAAATGCACATGATACCTCTGCAAAATATGAAAGTGATGTTTCCGAGTTTAGCAAAACAAATCTGACTGAAGAATATATGAATGAATTTCAAGCCCCCTTTGTTAAGGAGAGCCATATAAAATTGGGGTGCAGGTACATCAACGAATACGAGATAAAAGAAAATGGTTGTCTTCTTATCATCGGAGAAGTTTTGGATGTATATGTACCTGAAGATATTGTTCACGAAGATGGCTGGGTACAATTGGATAAAGCCGATACCGCTGCAATCATTGGCTTAGATGGGTATGCACTACCACAACTCTTAGATCGATTTTCATATGCCAAGCCAGATCAAAAATCATATTCCTTAATCTATGGCTCATAAGAAGTCAAATTTACCCAGTAAAATTTGCGTTACATGCGGTCTTCCTTTTACGTGGCGGAAAAAATGGGAGAAAAACTGGGAAGAAGTAAAATATTGCAGTGAGCGTTGTCGCCGAAATAAATAATTAAAATCTTTAACACCCCACAATACCTTGCCTTTAATGAACAATTTAGTCTGGTTTAGAAATGATCTAAGAATTTACGATAACCAGTCTTTGTCTAAAGCCTGTGCAGTCAAAGACCACAAAGTCATTGGTTTGTATTGTTTTGATCCCAGACATTTTGACTTTGGCCCTTTTGGATTTAAAAAGACAGAAAAGTTTAGGGCTAAATTTTTATTGGAGTCAGTTTTTGATCTTAAAAAGAACCTAGAAAAGCTCAATATTCCTTTATTTGTTTATCAGCAGCGACCAGAAGATATTATACCTTCCATGACCAGCCAATTTAAAATAGATAACATCTTCCTTCAAAAGGAATGGACCTCGGAAGAAAACGAAGTGCTTTCTGCTGTAACCTCCAAATTATCACCTACAATTCCTTTGGAAGAAAGTTATGACCAATTTCTATTTCATCCAGAGGATATCCCTTATGACCACTTTAAAAATATTCCTGAGGTATTTACCGCTTTTCGTAAAAAGTGCGAGAAATACGCCAAAATAAGCCCTTGTGCCCCTATACCACAACCTAGATCATCTGAAGACGTATTAAGAAATACCACATTGCTCCCATCCCTTAAAGATTTGGGATTTCAGGAATTTACATTAGACACGAGATCTGCCTTTCCTTTTGAGGGCGGAGAAACACAAGCACTAAAACGCATACACAATTATTTTTGGGAAACTAAAAACTTGGCTATCTACAAGAAAACAAGAAATGGACTTGTGGGTGAAGCATACAGCTCAAAATTATCGGCTTGGTTGGCTAATGGAAGTATTTCACCGAGAACGATCTATTGGGAGATAAAACGTTTTGAACAGGAAATTAAAAAAAACCAAGACACCTATTGGCTCATCTTTGAACTCATTTGGCGCGATTATTTCAAATATGTTTCCCTAAAGCACGGAAATAAAATTTTTAAAATAGAAGGTATCCTAAATAAACATTACCAATGGGGAACGGACAAAGAACTGAGAAAGCAATGGGTTTCAGGAAGCACTAAATATCCTTTTGTCAATGCCAACATGCACGAATTGGCATTCACCGGGTGGATGAGTAATCGCGGCAGACAAAATGTTGCCAGTTTTTGGTCTAAAGAAGTATGCCAAGATTGGCGTATTGGAGCAGCCTATTTTGAAAGTATATTGATTGATTATGATGTACATAGCAATTGGGGCAATTGGATGTACAATAGCGGAGTGGGCAATGATCCAAGAGATCGAAAATTCAATATTGGTAGACAAGCCGAAATGTATGACCCATCAGGAAAATTTCAAAAATTATGGCTACAGGAAACCTTATTTTAATAGTACAATTTAATACGGAAGGATGAAGATATTACGATTGATCTTAGGGGACCAGTTGAACTTAAAGCATTCATGGTTTAATAAAGTGGACCCAAACATAACCTACCTAATGGCCGAGATGCGGCAAGAAACAGATTATGTTACCCACCATATCCAAAAAGTCGTGGCCTTTTTTCAGTCTATGAGGGAATTCTCTGAGGATTTAAAAGAAAAAGGACATCAGGTATACTATTTTAATATTAACGATTCTAATAACCTCCAGGCATTGGATAAAATTATCCAATGGCAAATAGATGCTATTAATGCAAACAAATTTGAATACCAATGTCCAGATGAGTACCGATTAGACCTACAATTAGTGGGTATTTGTAAAGGTCTTTCTATAACTACGGAGGCTTTTGAAAGTGAACATTTTTACACTTCCCGTTATGAACTAAAGGATTTTTTTGAAGGCAAAAAGCAATTGATCATGGAATCCTTTTACCGAATGATGCGTAAGAAGCATGACATTATGATGGTGAACGGACAGCCTGACGGGGGGAAATGGAACTTCGACCAGAGCAATCGAAAAAAATGGAAAGGAGATCCCAAAATACCTCATGAAAGGGGTTTTAAAAAAGATGTAAATGCTTTGGTAGATGAAATTAAGACCTCTGGAATAAAAACCATTGGTACCATAGCACCCGATAGTTTTAATTGGCCCACTTCTAGGGCTGATTCTCTTTCTGTTCTAACCTACTTCTGTAAAAATCTATTAATTCATTTTGGGGATTACCAAGATGCCCTGCATACAGATGAATATTACCTTTTCCACTCCAGGCTTTCCTTTGCCATGAATAGTAAGATGGTCTCGCCCAAAGAGGTTATTGATATGGTTTTAGAGCATTATTACGACCACAGCGACCAAATCCATATTTCCCAAGTGGAAGGATTCGTAAGGCAAATTCTAGGGTGGCGGGAATATATGCGCGGTATCTATTGGAAAGAAATGCCTCAATACAAAAAAAAGAACGAGTTGGATAACCACAACAAACTGCCAGAATTCTATTGGACAGGAGAAACAAAAATGAATTGTTTGCAACACGCCATAAAACAAAGTTTGGACACTTCCTACGCCCATCATATTCAGCGGCTAATGATCACTGGTAATTATGCACTTCTCACACAAACGCATCCTGATGAAGTGGATGCCTGGTATTTAGGAATTTATATGGATGCCATAGAATGGGTGCAAATCACCAATACTAGGGGTATGAGTCAGTTTGCAGATGGCGGTATCGTGGCAACAAAACCCTACGTAAGCAGCGCTAATTACATCAACAAAATGAGTAATTATTGTTCCGATTGCCACTATAGCCACACTAAAAAAACAGGAGCGGATGCCTGCCCGTTCAATGCCCTATACTGGAATTTCTTAGATGAAAAGAAAGAACATTTTAAAAATAACCAGCGAATGGGAATGATGTTAAATCTTTTAAATAAAAAAGATAAAACTGAAATGAAGGAATTAAAGGAAAGAGCACAGCAAATAATTGAGTATCCGGAAAAATTCTAAAGACATTGCACTCCTAATTTTTACATTCTATCATCCAAGAGTAAAGGTTAAAACGTATCTATCTTGATTTTTCCGCTCAGGCGTTTATATATAGAAAAAGTCCTTCCCAATAAATTGGAAAGGACTTTTCACTTTTTATGGTCGTTTGAATTATTTTATAATTCCGTCAACTATGCCGTATTCCATTGATTCTTCTGCGTTCATCCAGAAATCCCTGTCAAAATCTTTCATTACCTTTTCAAATTTCTGACCACAATTATCAGCTAAAATATGAGCACTAAGCTCACGTGTCTTTATTATTTCACGAGCTTGAATTTCTATATTAGAAGCTTGGCCCCTTGCACCACCACTTGGTTGGTGAATCATTACCTGTGCATGTGGCTGAATAAAACGTCTCCCTTTTTTTCCTGCCGATAATAAAATAGAACCCATGGAAGCAGCTAATCCAGAGCAAACAGTAGAAACCGGACTTTTCAAAGATTTAATGGTATCATATATAGCAAAACCAGAAGTGACATATCCACCCGGACTATTGATGACCAATTGTATTTCTTTATTATTCTCTAAATCCAAATATAACAGACGGTCAATTACATGTTTTGCAGAATTGTCATCTACCATTCCCCACAAAAACACTTTTCTTTCGTCTAGTAATTTTTCGTCTATAGCTTCTTGTATCTTACCTTTTTTTGAACTCATTGTTAGTTTTCTTTATTGCTCCCAAAAATAATCAATTTCTTGGGATTTGTTATCTTAAGAAACGTAGTGATTTCTCAAATATATACCTAAAAGAATTTATATTTGTGAAAAGTTAAATTTTATGAAAAAATATACCTTCCTTTTTATCCTGGCTACTGTACTCATCGTAAGCTGCAAGTCCGATAAAAAAAACGAAAAAGAAACTGAAGTAGCTGAACTAACTGTTTTAGAAAAAATCGCAAACGCCCATGGCTTTGAGAAATGGAACAATTTAAAAGAACTTGAATTTACATTTAATGTGGATAGGGATACAACCCATTATGAGCGTTCTTGGATCTGGAATACGAAAACCAACAATGTTACGGCCATCAGTGCTATGGATACTCTTTCTTACAATAGAAAAAGTGTAGATAGCCTATCTATGAAAACAGATGGTGGCTTTATAAACGATAAATACTGGTTATTGGCCCCTTATAATTTGGTTTGGGACAAAGACAATTTTACTTATGACCAGACTACTGAGGCAATTGCGCCAATTAGCAATGCTCCAATGCAAAAATTAACTATTATTTATGGCAATGAAGGTGGATACACCCCAGGGGATGCCTATGATTTTTATTTTGGAGATGACTATGTCATCAAAGAATGGGTGTTTAGAAAAGGAAATACACCTGAACCATCTACTATGACCACTTGGGAGGATTATATGGATGTAGATGGGCTAAAAATAGCTAGGATGCACCAAAACAAGGATGGGAGCTTTAAACTTTATTTTACAAATATTAAGGCTGTTACCAGGTAGAAAAACTCACTTCTTTTTTCTTAAGCCAAATGTTGCAAGAAGGACTATAACACAACATCCTAACAGCGTCATAAAACTTAATCTTAACGAAGAGGCTTCCGCTAAATAACCAAGAATTACAGGACCCAAAAGGAATCCAGAAATTCCCGTACCGGCAATAAAGGCAACACCCTGGGATGTTTTAACGCCCTTGATGTTGCCTCCAATTCGGAAAAGTTCTGGAACAATTGCGGAAAAGCCAAATCCAATAAAGGCGAAACCTATTATTGCCAAATACATATTAGTGGTCAATACCATAAAATATCCTAGTATAGCCACAAAGGCGCCAAGGCCCACAATTTTTACAGAACCTATTTTAGCACTAATGCTATCTCCCAAAAACCGACCTAAAGTCATTGTTATGGAGAATGCCAAAAAGCCAGCACCTATTAAGGATACGGGTGCATTACTTATTTCCTGTAAAAAAATACCACTCCAATCTACAATAGCGCCTTCACTTCCCATGATCACAAAGGAAACAATACCTATTAAAAGCAAAGGCCTAAAATTATTCAATTTAAAGGGTTCCTTTTCTATAGGCGGAGAAATAATATGGAAGTAATTTTTATAGAAGAATAAATTGATACCAAGTACCAATAGAATAGCTAGGACGATGTGCAGCACGGGATTGTCCAAAAACAATATCATAAAACTACCCAGCCCAGCTAATACGCCACCAAGACTAAAAAACCCATGGGCAGCTGACATGAAATTCTGACCATCCGCCTTTTCAATCTCGGTCACCAAGGTGTTCATAGAAATATCCAAAAATCCATTAGCCGCGCCGTATAAAAAGAGGCCTCCCAACAAAACGTAATAGTTGGGAGCTAAAAAAGGAAGTAGGGCCGCTACACTTATTAAGAGGACCCCATACCAAGTTGCCTTCCCTACCCCTACCGTATTTATGATTTTGGAAGCTAAGGGAAAAATAGTAAAGTTTCCCAACGAAAGAAAAAATAGCGCAAACCCCAAGCTAGCCTTATCAATACCCAAATCTCCCTTTACCTGTGGAATATAAATGGCCCATGTTCCAAAAAGGATGTTTAGACTAGCAAAGGCCCACGAAGGGGCAAAATATCTTGGATTGGATAATATTAGCCGTAAGGATTTCATGAATTACAGAGTATTGACCGGCCAAAAATACTTTATTTCTTTAATACACCCGACTTTAAAATTTGTCCAAACCTGTACATATCCTCGTAGGAGCAATAAAATGGTGCTGGAGCCAATCGTATTACATTGGGTTCACGCCAATCTGTAATCACCCCATTTTTCATTAAATAATCAAATAAGGGTCGCCCCTCTCCATGCAAGAATACCGATAATTGACAGCCTCGTTCCTTAGGGGTAATAATTTCGAAGGTGCTATCTACCTCCTTATCGATCTCCTGAAGTACAAATTCAAGATAGGCCGTAATCTTGTTACGTTTTTCTATAAGGGCATCCATGCCCACCTCTTCGAAGAGCTCCAAACAGGCCAAATATGGGGCAACGGACAAAATAGGAGCATTGCTCAATTGCCATGCATCTGCGTTTTCCATGGGCTCAAATTCTGGCTTCATCAAAAAACGGGTATCCCTTTTGGTTCCCCACCACCCTTCGAATCTTGGAATATCCTTACGATTCAAGTAGCGCTCATTCACAAATACCCCAGAAGCATTCCCTGGGCCACTGTTCATATATTTATAACTACACCAGGAGGCAAAATCCACATCCCAATCGTGTAATTGTAACTCTACATTACCCGCAGCATGAGCTAAATCCCATCCCACGAAGGCACCTTGTGCCCTACCGGCTTTGGTAATGGTTTCCATATCGAACACCTGTCCATTATAGTAATTGACACCTCCAATAAGCACTAAGGCCAACTCATCACCTACTTCCTCTATAGTTTTTAAAACATCCTCTGTCCTCCAAAAATGCTCCCCATCCCTCTTCTTTATTTCTACTATAGCGTCATTGCTGTCGAATCCATGAAAACGAACTTGACTCTGCAGCATATATTGATCTGAAGGGAATGCCTTTTCCTCACAGATGATCTTATACCTTTTTTTCGTAGGCCTATAAAAAGAAACCATTAATAAATGAAGGTTTACGGTAAGCGTATTCATTACGGTTACTTCTTCTGGTTTTGCACCCACTACCCTTGCTAAAGGGGCAGCCAAACGTTCGTGGTAATCCCACCAAGGCTTGTCTGCATAAAAATGCCCTTCCACAGCCATCTCTTTCCAATCGGTCATTACCTCATCCACAAATTTTTGCGTCCGTTTAGGCTGAAGTCCCAAGGAGTTTCCTGTAAAATATATGACCTGCTTCCCGTTTACCTTTGGGAAATGAAATTCGTCACGATACTTACGCAGCTTGTCTTCTGCATCCAATTGTTGAGCGTATTCGAGGGTATTTTCAAATTGCATAGGGTAGTTTTTTGGTAAAAATACAATATCAGAAAGGAACTAATTCTTAATATTTAGGTAAGATTTAGTTCGTGTTATTGGGTGTTCAATCTCATTTCTATAATATGCTTTTTAAATCCGACCCTTTCGTATGCCTTGATGGCCGGAATATTATCATCATAGACCGTCAACCTAATTTCTTTCATTCCTTTTGCAGCAGCCCATTTTTTTAATTCATCAACAACCAATTTATTGACCCCTCGCCCTCGAAACTGGGGATGCGTATACATAAAGCCCAAATAGGCGTACTCCTTATGATCCAAATAAGGCCTGGCTGTCTTAATTAACGCATATCCTGACGCAATTACAGTCCCATTATTGGCCTCAACTACGACCACCTCTACATCCTCTGAAAGTATATATTCCCGCAAGTCGTAATACGTGATAGGGTCCTCCTTAATAGTAGGGTCAAAAGGACGTTCTGCCACTATAATGCCTTGTTCGAACTCTAATAATATCTCCAAATCATCAATTGTAGCCTTTCTACATGTAAAATTCTCCATCTTCCTTTAATTTTTAGGATATTAATCAATAGTGAGTGCCGTCCAAAAATAGTATAATATTCCATAATTTTGCAAAAACGTATTCATGCATTTCTTATCCCCTTTATTAGAAAATTATATTGCCGACCATTCTGAACCGGAGCCATTGGTACTTCAGGAACTTACCAGGGAAACGCATCTTAAAGTGATACAGCCCAGAATGATTACCGGACATTTTCAAGGGAGGGTATTAAGCATGCTCTCCAAGATTATTTATCCTAAGAACATCCTTGAAATAGGTACATATACAGGCTATTCCGCCATATGTCTTGCCGAGGGCATGCAAAAAACAGGAACGCTGCACACCATTGATGTGAACGAGGAATTAGAGGGTGTTCAACGCAAGTATTTTGACAGGAGTGGTTATGGGTCTCAAATCATACAACATGTGGGAGATGCTCTAAATGTAATCCCCACTTTAAATGTAGTCTTCGACCTAGTTTTCATTGATGCGGGAAAAACGAGTTACGACGCCTATTTTGAAAGTGCCCTTTTAAAAACGAGGCCTGGAAGCATCATACTTTCCGATAATGTACTTTGGTCTGGGAAAGTTATAGAACCTTTGCAGCCTAATGATAAAGCAACAAAAGTGTTATTAGATTACAATAGAAAACTAAAGGAAGATCCTAGAGTAGAAACTGTACTGCTCCCTATAAGGGACGGGTTGACGCTAAGTAGGGTATTATAAATCTGCGGTGCAGTTTGTAAAACAATAAGGCCGAAAGAATCCCGACTATTGCTCCTACTATAATATCAATAGGGTAATGAACCCCTAAATATATTCTACTGGTAGCGAACAAAAGGGGCCATACAAAAAAGACCCATGCCCAATTATATTTTGGCCTAAGGAAAAGAAAAACTAGTGTGGTTATGGAAAAAGAACTGGAAGCATGCCCGGAGAAAAAACTATAACTACTAGGACTTCTTAAAATACGAATAATTGTTTTGATTTCCTCATTATTATTAGGCCTTAACCTTGCTACAAATTCCTTTGTAAGATCTGTGATTCCTAAAATAAAACCTACTAAAATAAAAACAGTAAAGGTCATTAATAAAGCCTCCTTTTTAGGATACTTAATCCATATCAAAATAAAGAACAGAATAAATAATGGGATCCAAGTAGTTATATTGGTAACCGTAGACCAAAACACGTCGTACTCTTCAATCCCTAGACTATTTAGGTAAATGAAGGTATTTCGGTCCCATTCCGCGATTTTTTCAAGCATGCACTAACTTACTTTCTCTTAATAACACCGGTTACATCATCCACGCTGTCCTTTACCTTATCAATCTCCTTTTTGATATCCTTAGTAAAGCTAGTGTCTATGCCCTGCTTATCGGCTGTTTTATAAATTTCTTGTTTAATATCTTCAGTTGCATCCTTCAATTGACGCATACCTTTACCCAGACCTCTAGCGATATCCGGAATTTTATCAGCACCAAATACCATTACCACAATGAACATGATAAAAAATATCTCGGCACCGCTTATGAACAACAATACATTTGCATACATACAACAAATATAATGAGAAGTTTGGCAGTTGAATAAAAAAGGCTGCCAATTTATTTAAAAATTATTTTGACATTCCAAGGCAAGAATGCCCTGATATTAATTTGGTAATTCTATTGATTTCTAACATAAAAAAAGCCCCAACCACCACTAAAGGCAATTGGGGCTTTATTTATACAATCTACTATTATTCTCCTTTGATATTTTCTTTAAACTGGTCAAAGTCTGACTTCTCATCCTTTTTAGGCCAAGAATTATTGGTTGTATCTATATCAGCAGTCTCTGCTTTAGGATCTACCATAATGCCTACCAATTCTTTTTGGGTAGCCATTACCCTTTTCACCTCTTTATCACTTTTTCTCCAAATTTCTGGAGGATAGGTGATATTTTCCTTGGTACCATCTGCATAAGTGTATTCCACAATTAACGGCATTGGTATTCCTCCTGGTTTATTAAAAGTAATCTCATAGAAATACTTAGGCTGTTTAACGGCAGCTCTTTCAACAGCCGTCATATTATCCATCATGTATTCATTTAAAGTCTTAGAGTTTTCTGAAGGCGCTTTTCCTTTTAGGTCTGCATTAAAGTCCTCACTTTCCTCATCAGCCAAATAAACCAACGGTGGCAAGTCTGCTTCCGTTACATTTCTTTCGGCCATATACTCCTGCATCTTCTTGGTTGGCTTATTGGACACAAAGTACTTTTTAACCTCTTTTACTCCTATATCTACGTAATCAGTAGTATAGAACCATCCTCTCCAAAACCAATCCAGATCTACTGCAGAAGCATCTTCCATGGTTCGGAAGAAATCTTCAGGGGTCGGATGTTTAAACATCCAACGGTGAGAATATGTTTTAAAAGCATGATCAAACAAATCCCTACCCATTACAGTCTCTCTAAGGATGTTTAACGCTGTAGCTGGTTTTCCATAAGCATTGTTCCCTAATTGGTATACATTTTCTGGATTCTCCATAATAGGAGAAATGGTGCTTTGATCTCCACTCATGTAAGGAACAATCTTGGAAGGGTCGCCCCTTCTTGAAGGGTATTTAGCATTAGGTGCAATATCATCTGGAAAGGCTTCCCCAAATTCTTGTTCAGCCATATATTGCATAAAGGTATCTAAACCTTCATCCATCCATCCCCATTGACGCTCATCGGAATTTACGATCATCGGAAAAAAGTTGTGTCCAACCTCATGGATGATCACACTGATCATTCCGTATTTCACTCGGTCAGAGATATTTCCATTCTCATCTGGTCTTCCGTAGTTCCAGCAGATCATTGGATATTCCATCCCTTGATTTTTAGCGTGTACAGAAATCGCTTTGTGATATGGATAATCAAACGTATGTGCAGAGTACGATCTTAGGGTATGTGCCACAGCTTTAGTAGACAGGTCTTCCCAAAGTGGATTCCCTTCTTTTGGGTACATAGATACCGCCATAACGTCTCTAGCGCCAAATTTTACCGCTTGCATGTCCCAAATAAACTTACGGGAAGTAGCAAAGGCAAAATCCCTTACATTTTGGGCTTTTAACTTCCAGGTCTTGGTCTTCTCAGAAAAGCCTTTTTCTGCAGCTTCTGCTTCTGCTTGGGTTACTATGATCACAGGCTTGTCATACGATTTTTTAGCTTTCTCAAAACGATCCATCATCTCTTTAGAAAAAACGTCTTTTCTGTTTTGAAGTTCTCCTGTACCATCTAAAATATGGTCTGCAGGAACCGTAATGTTCACCTCATAATCTCCAAAGGTCAGTGCAAACTCTCCACTGCCCCAGAATTGATGGTTCTGCCATCCTTCTACATCACTGTAAACAGCCATTCTTGGAAAGAATTGAGCAATCACATAGGCTCTATTTCCATCTTCAGGGAAATACTCATAACCAGATCTTGCTCTGCTTACAGTATGATCTGGGATATTGTACCACCATTTAATTGAAAAAGAAACTTGTGCCTTACTTTTTAATGACTGCGGTAGATCTACACGCATCATCGTTTGGTTAATGGTATATGGCAACTCTTTACCAGAGGCGTCTTTTACATATTCAATATTGAAACCCCCATCGAAATTCCCTGTCATATACTTTTGAACGAAACCTTCCGTAGGCTCCGCCAAAGGAACTCCATCCCCATCCTTTAAGAGGGATTTAGAATCCTTTGTCCTTACGTTTTGATCCAATTGAAGCCAAAGGAATTCTAAGTCGTCAGGAGAATTGTTAATATAGGTAATGGTTTCCGTACCATAAATTTTGGTGTTTTTGTCATCCAACAAAATATCCATCTTATAATTGGCCTGCTGCTGGTAATAGTCAGGTCCCGGAGCCCCGGATGCAGACCTATAGGTGTTGGGAGTGGCAAACTCTTGGTACATTTGCCTAAATTTACTTTGGGCCGTATGCCCTTGTTCCCGTTCTACCTTCACTTCTTCCTGTGCGGATACAACTGCCGCAAACAAGAATAAAAGAGAAGCAAAACAATACTTTAGTTTGTTCATTTTCTTAAGATTTTTAGTCGTGGGAAATTACCTCTTTTTTAAGAAATCGTTTGAAGAAGTTATAATTTTAACATTCCTTTATCACTATCCTTCATCAAAACAAAACTCTTCTTTTTACCATTCATTTTAAAATGCAAGACATTTTGCTGCTCTTCGTAGATATCGGTAAGCACTTCATTTTCTAATTCTATGGTCTTTATTTTGGATAATTTAATCTTAGGAACTTCTAGATAAATGATCATAATATCATTATCATATTTCTTACCCAAGAACTTGTATTCCATTAGCTTACCGTCTATTCTAATAAAAATTTTGGACCTAATGTATTTCTCAATATAGGTGTCTGCAGTTTCTGTTTCAAGGGGCGTTGCAAGGTTAGGATGCACTCCATAACGCTCTTCTAGGACGTCCTCAAAATCATCAATAAATATCCTAGAGGTAATTTGAACGGCTTCATCCTTTTCCGAATATTGGACATTGGTAACACTCAAATAAAATTTATGCCCTGCGGTAAATGCACACAACGGTAATAGTAACAACAATAATCCCTTCTTTAAACCTTTCATCTTCATTTCCAATTTCTTATAAGTAAGCAATTTATGTGCCAAAGCTTTTTAGCTAACGCCACCACCCTTCTATTATTCCAAGTCGTTATTTTCCCTATACACAACACTTTTCTTTCTGAAAAAACTCCAAATTTTTAATTTATCATGTGTATCCACAAGACCGCTAAATGCCTCATCTGCTTCACAAAAATACATGAAATCATCTATTTTGGTGATCGGAATCTTTAGATCTTGTGCATAAATAGAATCTGCATAAAAGGCCCTAACCCGTTCTGTTCTGGCATATTTTTCTTCTATTGCCAATCGTTTCTTCAACATTTTTGTGCGTCCAGATATCCCATTTAAAATAGGGTTTAAGGGAATAAATCCACCTCCAGAGGTGGCCTCATTTAATATCCTTTCGGTCTGGGTCATGGGGATTACATAGGCATTGGGCAGCCCTAAGGTAGATGCCGTGACCACGGGCTCTGTTTTCAGAGTTTCTAAATCTTTAGTAATATCCCCAGACAGGTTATAGGGCCTTACTACCACCTCATCTAGCTCTGTTAACGCATCTTCCATAGTTATAAAAATACTTTTGCTCTCTAAAATGGACCGGGTGACCACTACTTCCTTCTTCTTGAATTGTACCGCAGAAAAAACCAAGGTGTCATTTAAGTTTACCCCTATTTTAAAAAACCCTTCTACACTGGTTATGGTGGCCCTGTCTGTGGTAATATTTATTACATGGGTAGCCGCCACATCTCCACTTTGATTTATAACGCGGCCTTCCAATTCCTTGGAAAAAAAAGTTTGTGCTCCCACGGAAACACCCATCATTATGAAACTTAGTAAAACGACCTTATTTTTCAGTGCCCCGCTCTTTTAAATACAATTTACTGTACGTCACTAAAAAGTCGATCAACTGAAACTCGTTGTCTTTTTTTAGTAAGGACTGGGCAGGAATTTTGTCGTCACAATAAATTAAGAAATTATCAATTTGATCCTGGGGTAAATTTAGGTCTTCCACAAAAAAGCGGTCATCGTACACCTGTCTCATCACATCGCTTAATTTTAAAGCTGGCCTATCTACAGCCTCCTCTTTGTTGTTTGACTTAGTCAATGCCTTAAAGATATTGACAAAATTTAATCCATTCTGCATTCCTCGATCTTGTTGGGATAGGGCAATATTTTCTACCTCCGTGGAACGGTCTATTTCGTAATCGTATTGCTTTTGAAGACCTTCATTCTGCATTTGAAGAAATTTCTCTTGGTTTTCAGGACTCACCACCACCTCGTCCAATTCGGTCACCTTCTCGTTTACCTCAACCACCAACCTATTATTCTCTATCATTTCTTGGGTGACCTTCAATAATAACATCTTGTAATTCACGGCGGTAAAAACCAGCTCGTCCCCCACCTTAACTCTGATTCCAAATTCTCCATCATTATTGGTGATTGTAGCAAATTCGGAAGTAGTATTGATCACGTTTTCATTGACCACATTTGAGTTCCTATACAATACCTTTCCCCTTAAAAGGATGCGATCATCCTCCTGTGCATTTGATATTCCGAAGCCAAGTAAAAGAAGAGCAAGTACAAATAGATTTTTCATAATAAAATTTTAACATCAAATATCGGCCTTTTGAACATAAATACAACGAATACTGTCCTACTTAAAGTTACGAAAAAAAAAGAATGGTGTATTCCCATATTTCCATGGTTAAAGAAAATGCAAGTTGTGATCAAAAAAAATATATCCCCATTAAACTTTTGTTAATTTGTAATTCTATTGTTAATCAGAAATCATGAAAAAGCTACTATTAGCAAGCACCTCTACCCTATTTGGGGAAACCTATTTATCCTATCTGACTAAAAATTTGGAAGTATTCTTCAAGGATGTAGATACCATAACCTTTGTTCCCTATGCCCGGCCTGGTGGTATTAGCCATGATGCTTACACCGCTGTGGTAATAAAAGCATTTTCTAAACTGAACAAAAAAGTAGTGGGCCTGCACTCTTTTTCCGATCCCAAGGTTGGGATAGAAAAGGCTGAAGCTATTTTTACTGGAGGAGGAAACACCTTCTTATTGACAAAACAACTCCATGAACAAGATCTAATAAAGGTGATTAGAGAAAAAGTGGAAAATGGCATCCCCTATATGGGTGCTAGTGCGGGTAGCAATATAGCCGGACCATCCATGCAAACCACGAATGATATGCCTATTGTTTATCCACCTAGTTTTGAAACTTTGGGTTTGGTCAATTTTAATTTAAACCCACATTATATGGACCCTAATCCAAATGGACGACATAATGGGGAAAGTAGGGAAGTCAGGATCAAAGAATTCCATCAATTCAACACCACGCCAGTTGTGGGTCTCAGGGAAGGTGATTTTATTTGGGCAGAAAATGGAAAGCTCCTTTTAAAAGGCAAGGGTACGGCCCGTATTTTTGAAGTGGGAAAAGTCCCTTATGAATCCGAAAATATTCCGTTTTAAGTCCTTTCATCGGATAAGTTTTCCGTTAAACCACTAGTACGCGTATTTTGGCTTTTTAATTTATCTAGATGGGCATATAGTCTTATTTTTGTTTTCTCCTATTTTTTAGGATAAAACCCTTTATGTAATGAAATTAAAAGTTGTCTTTCTATTATTTAGCCTTGCGATTGGAACCTTGGCTAACGGACAGATAAAAATTGGTGACCAGCCCCAAAACATAGACCCCGCGTCTGTTTTGGAATTACAAAGCACCGCTAGGGCACTGGTCTTAACAAGGGTAAACAACACCCAAATGAACGCTATTACCCCTTTACAAGGGGCCTTGATCTACAATACGGAGACCAAATGTGTTCATTATTATGACGGAGGCCAATGGTTGAATATTTGTGATGCTCTTACCAATAGCGTTAATATTAGCATGGTGGACAATGGAGATGGGTCTTATACGTTTACGGACGCCGTGGGAGTTGAAACGATCATAACTACGACTACCAACACTACTTTTGAAGTGGCCAATGACAGCTTGGTATTGACCGATAGCAATAATAACGCTCTAAGTGTGGCCTTGGATTCTTTGAACAGGCATACCTACAGTACGGATGCTATAGTGAATGTTTTTACGATTAATAATACCACCGTGACTAATGACAGCACCATTGTAATCAGAAGAACGGGGAACAATTATAATTTTGAAGTAGGGGAAATTACGGGATCTAATATCCAGGATAGAAGTATTAGAAATGTAGATATAGGACCTACTTCCATTAATGGGAATTTCCATATACAAGACAGAACTATCCCCCCTATAAAATTTATAGGAGGTCTTAACGGTCAAATTCTTCAAACACAGCCGTTTGGATCGCAAAATACAGAAACAGCAGTTTGGGTCTCTAAAAACGGACTCTTCACTTCCGCCGAAATTAGTTATAACCCGGTAGATTCAGGATTGGCGGCTACCAATGTGAAATTGGCGATAGATGAAATAAGTGCAGCGAATAGCAATGTTAATCTTATTGATAATGGAAATGGGACTTATACCTTTACAAGGTCAAATGGAACTA
>NZ_JBEXAE010000010.1:0-99665 GCF_040566695.1 Sediminicola arcticus
TTGACAGGGTTAAATTACAACTTAACTTGCTGTCCTAAAATTGGGGAGTATTATAATTATACCTTCCCGTAAACAGGGACTACAAAATTGCCATTTAAAAAGTATTCGGAAGGTAATTGACTTTGTAGTTTAATTCCTTTCTGTCTAGTCTCTAGCAGCCATTGGATGGATTGTAGTAAGGGTACTGCAGTAGTGGTCTGTATGGCCCTTAATTGATGACGGCCTACCTTTTGCGGAAGAATTATTTTTGTTACTTCACGTCTTCTTAAGATGCCTTTGGCGTCATTTCCTTGCACTGCGGCATAAAGTACTACTTGATCCTCTTCAACATTTGGAATGTTTGATGTCATTCTTTGTTGAAGATCAGCGATAGGATCTACTTTTGGATCCCTCTTCAATAACTGCTTCTCTACCCAACTATAATGGCCTGGGTGCCTTAAGGTTTTATAATCTAGGGATTTGACCTTCCCTTTTAATGCGTCGGGTAAATCTGCCGCGCCTCCAGAAGTGAGGTCTTCTTCAAAAGTTAAACCGTTTATAATAATACCAGCCCTTTCGGAGAGGGAGGGAAGGCTACCCTTTTTGAAATCACGAATTACAATGGTATCCTTTATATATTCTGTGGCCACACCAATTGGACTCCAAGTATATCCGTAATAGTAAGGAGCCACGGCATTGATAGTTAAAGCCCCTACTTTAAATTCTAAAGTATCTACCTCTTTAACGTTAAAATCTTTGCAAAATTCTTGGAATAGATAATTGGCCAAAACATTAATATATCCTGGTGCGAGTCCAGTCTGTAGCACAAAACCTGTAGTTGTATTCTGGGTTAATTTTATGATTTGATCGGTTTCGGCTACATATTCAGTCAGATTGCCATAATACAGACCAAAATCATTTGCAAATTGGGCCATTTTTGGGGCTAGGCTTCCAGGAAGACAATCTAGTAAAGCATCTCCCTTTTCAAATATCCCCTTCATTTCATCAGTAATTGTATTTGTATTCAAAAGAAAGGGAATGACCTTGCAGGTTTTTGTAGTGCCTTCTTGGATCCATTGAGATACTTTCTGAGCTTTTTTTAAGGTACGGTTGCCTATGTAAATAGTCGGGGTTACAGAACTCCATTCAGCCAAGATAAGGGCTGTAGCCTCGGCTATACCGCCTGCACCAGCAATAATAATGTTGTAGTGGGTTTTCATAATAGAAAGATTTACCAAAATACAGACTTCATCTTTTACCACCAAGACTCTTGAAAAACGATATCCAAGGTTGTTTAAATAAAATTATAGTAAGGGGAACAAGAAATCTTTTCCCTAAGGTAAACAATAATGTATTCACTAGATTCATTTACCAAGGAGCAAATAATGCTTTATAGTTAAATTTTAGTATTTGAGATGTATTCGAAATTACTTGGTTATACTAGCAGGAATGGAGGTCTGCGTTCCGTATAGTTTTAGCTCGTTGATATCTGTTGGCAGGCTAAATCCTTACTTGAGAAGTGCCTCTTTTACGTTAGTGATTACTTTGCCTTTAATCATTAACGCTTCCTTTCCATATTCAAAGGTGTTGATCCAAAAGTGCACTTTGAGGTTTACCGTACTTACAGCTAATGCATCGGTAATTACAAAATTAGAATGTGCCTCGTCCTCAAAAACGCCAATTGTATTCCTCACTACTTGTTTTATTAGGTTTTCTGCATCAACAATATTGTCTTCATAGGCTATGCCTACTAGAAAATCGAAGCGGAAAAATCCACCTTCAGTATAATTGAAAACTGGTTTTTTTTATGACATCGCTATTAGGAATGTACACATCTCGCCCATCAAATGTCCTTAGCTTGGTGTACCGGAATTCAATATTCTTTACCTTTCCAAAAATATCACCTATACTTACTGTTTCATTCACATTGAACGGTCTATTAAATGAAAGGATGATCCCGGAGATGAAATTTTCTCCAATATCCCTAAAAGCAAAACCTATAATTACTGCAGAGGCACCCGCAGCGGTAAAAATACCAGTGGCAATGCTTTGAAGCCCTGCCACTTCCAAGGCATACATAATAACCAAAGTATATAACACTAATTTGATTCTTTTGGCCAGGAAGTTGACCATGATGGGGTTATCTGACTTTTTGGAAATAACTTTGCGTGAAAGGTTCCCAATTTTTTTTGAGATGAAAACTCCTAATGCCACGATGAGAATAGCTAAAAGAATCCCAGGTATTTGCCTAATGAACATTGTCCAATTATCCTCTAAGGAAGACAAAAGTTTTTCTGAAATGTTTTGTACATATGGTATCATGTAATTTTGAATTGCGTTAACGGTTTCGGGTAATAACTAGAATGGTATTTAGCCAATTTTGCAATGGGGTTACCCCAATTACTAAGTGACTCTAAAATACCCATAAATATTCTAATTTGAAGGCTCTGCTATCCAATTTTCCCTTAAACACTATTTTCTATCACTCTAAACAAAAAATAAGCGGTAAGCTTCCAAAGAAGTTTACCGCCAATATTTAATAATTCGAGTTTATGCTATTGCTTATTTAAAAGAACCGGAGCACCAAATCCAAGCTGTTCCAATTTCTTTAATTGGGTTTTCGCATCACCCACGATCAGATAGATCATTTTGTTGGGATCTAAATAACTACTGGCCATATTTTTGATTTCTTCTACCGTAAAATCCTTTACAATTTTTTCGTTGAGTTTGGCATAATCAATAGGGTAGTTATAATTGCTGATGTCACTTAACATGCCAAGCTTGGATCTTAAGGTTTCAAAGGCCCTAGCGTTACTTTTTATCAAATAACTTTTGGTTACTTCCATGTCTTCGTCATTGAAATTCTTTCCATAATTGTTTAAAATCTCTTTTATTAAATCAACAGATTCAAAGGTTACATTAGAACGAACACCACTAGAGATCGTAAATGGGCCTTTGAAATTAGAGCCATTAAAACTAGAACGAATGCCATAGGTGTACCCTTTTCCTTCTCGTAGCTGTTGTGTTAATTGAGATGCAAATCCGCCCCCACCAAGACGATAATTCAAAACTTCAGCGGGATAAAAATCTTTATCCGTTGCTGCTAGGGCAGGATATCCAATGTTAATGACAGATTGTTTAGCTCCCGGGACATCATAGAAATATACCTTTGATTTTCCAGGTACTTGGGGAGCGGCTACCATGGGAAATTTAATTTCTTTGGACTCCCATGTGTCATTTATCCCTTCTAATGATTTTTTAACCGCGGTTGCTTGTACATCTCCCACGACATGAAAATTGGTGACAGAAGGGGAAATGTTTAAATTGTAGTATACTTTTAGGTCCTCCATAGTAATACGCTCCACTGATTCTTTGGTGCCTATATTATTGTGGGATAGGATGTGATCTTGTCCGTAAATTAACTTGGCAAATTCGTTGGAAGCTATATTATTAGGATTGGCTTTTTCTTGTTCTATTTGACTTAAAATACTTTGTTTTAACAAATCAAATTCTTTTTCGTCCCAGCGTGGTTCTAGAAGTATTTCCTGAATTAAATTAACTGTTTCTGCATAGTTCTTTGTAAGTGTATTTCCCGAAATAATGATAGACTGATCTGTAGCATAGGTATTTACGGAGGCTCCTAAACTTTCAATAGCATTTTCTAGTTCCTCTGGGGATTTGTTTTTAGTTCCTTTGGTCAATAATTGTGCGAGTACGTTTGAAACTCCAATTTTATTTGCATCTTCCAACAACATACCTCCTTTAATTTGCATTAGAAACTGTACTAAAGGCACTTCGCTATTTTCTATGCCATAGAGTTTTAGTCCTGAGGATAACGTTTCTTTCCATACGTTAGGGACTTTTACATCTGGACTGGCTCCATAAGGAGGTTCCTTGCTTCTATCGAAACTAGAAGGTGTTTTTTCATAGTCCGCAGCAATACTGGCATCAAAAGATTCCTCGGCTCCTTCAATAATTTTTTCCTCCGCAACTTCGGCCATAGTGGAACCTTCCAAGGCAAGATTTGCCATGCCTTTAGGGACAAAGCTAGTGGCCACGTAATGCTTCCCTTTTACATAGGTATTGTAGACCCTCATTACATCGGAAGTGGTCACCTCAAGGATATTTTTTATATCCTGGTTAATGAAGCCAGGGTCTCCAGCAAAGATTTCATATTGAGCCAATTGGAAGCCTTTACCAAGAACACTAGATAAACTGTTATAAAAATTGGTTTCTTGGCCGGCTTTAATACGATCCAAGTCTTTTTGGGAAATCCCTTTTTTTTCAAAATTAACAAACCCTTCGTTTATGGTATTATATACTTTTGTTAAATCTGTGTTCTCGAAGGCCGTGACCTGTAAAATATATTCTCCTGCAATTTCAGAGCTTCTTTGGTAAAGTTCTACTTCATCCGTTAGTTTCTGTTGTTCTACCAACGTTTTATAAAGAGGTGCTTTTTTACCTTGGGTAAGGTAATTGCCCAATACTTCTAAGGCATAAGCATCTGGATGGTATTCATAAACGGTAGGCCATGTTAGCGTTAATTGGGGAAGTCTAGCAAAATTGTCCTCGTAATAGCGCTTTTTCGTTTCAGTTAAGGTAACGGGCTTTTTTTCCATTTCGGGAATATCCTTCCCGCGCTTTATTTCACCAAAATATTTTTCGACCCATTCTTTTGCTTGCCCAGGATCAAAATCGCCTGCAATGGTAAGGGTTACGTTGTTGGGGACATACCATCGGTTATAAAATTCCTTGACATCTTTTAAGGTGGCATTTTGAAGATCTTCCAACGAGCCTATTACCTGCCAATTGTAGGGGTGGTCTTTGGGGTATAAATTTTTGCCGATGACATAGGAATTATGTCCGTAAGGCCTATTGTCGTAGCTTTGCCTTTTTTCATTTTTAACTACCTGCTTTTCTTTGGCAAGTACTGGTTCTGTCACAGTATTTATAAAAAACCCCAATTTGTCAGCTTCTGCCCATATCATTTTTTCAAGGGCATCTTTTGGTACCGTTTGGAAATAATTGGTGCGGTCCCTACTAGTGGAGCCATTTGCACCTGAGCCACCAATACGGGCACTCATTTTATCCAATCCCCCTTTTCCCAAGTTCTCAGATTCTAGAAATAACAAGTGTTCAAAGAGATGTGCAAATCCGGTACGACCTTCAATTTCCCGAGCCGAACCAACATGACTTGTTAATGCCACGGCTACAACTGGATCGGATTTATCTACATGAAAAATCACCTGTAAACCATTGTCCAAAGTGAACTTTTCAAATTCTACTTTAAAATTGTTGTTTTGGGCAATCGGCTCCTTGTTATCCTTACAAGAGATAATTACTGTGAAGAATAAGATATTTAAAAGAAAGAATTTAAAAGTTTTCATATGACATTTTAATTTTTTTAAAGAGCGGTTAATTTACTATTAATTATGATTTACTTGGATGTAGATTTATTATTATCTGCATAATAATAGCGGAAATATTCATTTTTTTGACGACCCATATTTTTATATAGGTGTAAAATATACAGTTTGTAGGTAGTTCCCTATAAGACAGCATTTGATATCAAGTATCTATTATATTTAAGCAGTATATGAAGAGTGTTTTTTCAAAGTTAATGATGTTATAATGAACTAGTTTAAGGTCAAATATTTTTTCTGAATTTCATTATATTTTAGAGGAATAAATGAAAAAATTAGCATCAGGCTTTATATTTATCACACTATTCTGAAGCGTTGTCGACTTCCATTCACTGGTAGGGAATATCCATAATTGCTGATCATCCAAATGCATAAGCACGGGCATGTCAAAATCTTCCACGATATTGGTATAGCGATAGCGAAGCTCATTTTTATACAATTTGTATTCCAGTATTGGAATTTTGGTCGTGCGCAGATATTGGTTAAAGTAAGCTGTAAGATCAATTCCTGTATGTTGGCTCAAATAATTCTCTACCTGTTGTGTGGTGACAGTTTGGTGATAAAACTCCTTATTGAGACCCCTTAATATTGCTCTCCATTTATCATCATTCTCTAAAAGCTGTCTTAAGGTGTGTAATACATTGGCTCCTTTATAATAGATGTCACCTCCTGTTTTATTAACATTATAGGGCCCTATTATGGGTTTATTGTTTTCAATATTTTTACGCGTGCCTATCACGTAAGAAGAAGAAGCTTCTTTCCCATAGTAAAAGTCCAAAAATAAATTTTCTGAATAAGCCGTAAAGCTTTCATGGAGCCACATATCCGCAGTGTCCCTGTCGGTGATATTATTGGCGAACCATTCGTGGCCCGATTCGTGGATGATGATAAAATCAAATTTTAGTCCCCAACCCGTACCTGAAAGATCACGTCCTAAATAGCCATTTTGAAACCCATTTCCATACGTTACAGAACTTTGGTGTTCCATCCCTAAATAAGGAACTTCAACTAGTTTATATCCGTCTTCGTAAAAAGGGTAGGGTCCAAACCAATGCTCAAAGGCCTTCATCATTTTAGGCGCATCTAAATATTGTGTTTTTGCGTTCACTAAATTATCCCGAAGCACATAGTAGTCCATGGTCAATGGACCTTTTTCACCTTCAAAGACCTCTCCAAAATGCACATAATCCCCAATGTTAACATTTACGCCATAATTGTTGATGGGGTTGTTTACATACCAATGATATGTATTGGTCTTTTCATGTGATTCTTTCTTCGATAGTCTACCATTGGAGACTTCCATGAGATTTTTGGGGACTTCCACGCTTATGGCCATACTATCTACCTCATCATACATATGGTCTTTATTGGGCCACCAAACACTTGCCCCAAGGCCTTGGCAAGAAGTGGCAACAAAATGCTTTCCATTCCTGTCCTTTTTCCAAGAGAATCCTCCGTCCCAAGGAGCATTTATAGCCTCTTTTGGGTGACCAGAATACGTTATCATGACCTCATTAATGGCTCCTCTTTTTTGTGGTTTCTGTAGGGAAACAAAATGCGCGTTGATATTGGAGGTGAACATAAGATCTTTACCATCTTGGGTAATTTTCTCAATTTTTAAAGGTGGCTGCAAGTCTACTTGAAGCACTTGCTTTTGCTCCAAAACAGTATAGCGTATGGTATTGGAACCAGAGATAAATTTATTGTCTGGGTCTACCTTGATATCCAAATGATAAAAGTTGAGGTCCCACCAAGCACGTTCGGGAGTTATGCTCCCTCTTAATGTATCCTGTTCCGTAAACGGCTCTTGGGCCGATACAAATCCAATAATTAAAATGGCAACCAATACGGTATATGTTGCTTTTTTCATGGGATATTGGGTTATAATAGGTAGCGTTTAGTTGAAGTTATCTAAAAAGGCTTATAGTTCTTTCCATAAGGATGTGAACAACTATGGGCCATAAATAAATTACTCTCTCAGGATGGCGTTTGGAAATACCACAACGCTTTCAAATCCGTCTTTTCCAACGGCAGAAACACCAAAGAAGAAATTATCAATCACAATACCTTCCAAGGTAAACTCAGTAACATCACCTACCAATCTGCTGTGGTCCCAAGTAGGTGAAGTGGTATCCCTCCAATAAATTTTGTAACCAATAGCACCTTCTACTTTACTCCATTCAAATTTTGCCGATGGTTCTACAATACCGCCTATTTTAACTTCTTTTGGGGCTGGTGGAGCCCAGGCCAGAGAAGCCATATTAATAGCATTTACAGCGGTTAATTTACGAGCATAATCAAAATTCACGTGTTTTAATACATCACCATAGGCAATACCATCCTCCACACGTATGTCTTGATGTTGTTGGGTGTAATTTTCATGAGCTTCCATAATACGGATTCCTGCATAGCCTGCATCGTTAAATGGTCTATGATGTCCTCCACGTCCAAATCGGTCCAATCGATAAATCATCATAGGATTCATTTCTGGCATATAGGTTTTTACATTTTTGTGAACGTAACGAGCCAATTGTCTAGAAATTCCATCAACCTCACCCCCATAAAAGCGGCGCATATTTCGTTCTCTTTCAGTTTCTGTAGGAGGTACTGGCTCAGAAAATATTCGAAAATCGGTATTGCTGATAATTCCATCTACCCCTTTAATGTTTCCTATCATATCATTATTGAAGATACCAATGATGTCCCATCCTTTTTCTTTGGCACTTTTCACCAAACCTTGACCACCAAAAAGCCCTTGCTCTTCTCCGGAAAGTCCTAAATATATAATACTGTTCTCGAATCTGTATTTTGATAAAACACGAGCAGCCTCTATAGTACCTGCCATTCCGCTGGCATTGTCATTGGCTCCTGGAGATTCTGAAGTGAAATTGGCAGGATCACTTACTCTAGAATCAATATCCCCACTCATAATGATGTAGCGGTTAGGATATTTAGTTCCCCTCTGAATAGCCACCACGTTTACGACTTCTACGTCTTTAACAATTCTGGAATTCTCATCCTTTTTCACCAAATCTTTGTGATAGGAAACCTCCAAACAATCTCCGCATGTGGTTGAAATTTTTTCAAACTCACTTTTTATCCATCTTCTAGCAGCACCAATGCCCCTAGTTTTGGATATAGTATCACTTAAGGTATGTCTGGTTCCGAAATTTACTAGTGTAGTTACATCTTTCTGAATTCGTTCAGAGGATACAGCATTGATTATGTCATAAACACGTTGGTCTGTTTGTGCAAACAACACCGTAGTTAAAAGAATAAATACGGGGGTAAGTAGTTTTTTCATCATATAGTTTTTGTGGCGGTAATTTACGGCTATAGTGTCTTATAAAATCTTAAGAAATTGTTAAGAGGATTTTTTGAGTATACTTATTAATCCAAAGATAGGCCCAATTCCTAAAATGGTAAATATATAAGTGGGATCCATACGATCTACCAATACTGATAATACCTGTATACTCACAATACTGATAGAAAAACCGATACAGTTAACAAGGGTCAAGGCTGTGCCTTTTAATTGAGCCGGAGCAGAAGAAGCCACCATGGTAGAAAATTGAGGGGAATCGGATACTACGACCATGCCCCAGAAGGAAAATAAAAGTAAAAAGTAAGGGGATGGCAATTGAAATAGCAGAGGAGAAATAAAGCATAATGCACCGGAAATAACTAAAGACAAAACGGCTACTTTTTTACTGCCTTTTTTTAGGGAAATATATCCTCCAAGGATACAAGAAATAAAGCCTAAGGCAATTATTATAAAGACCCAAATGGAAACAGGAACATTGGTATTACTTACCGAATTGAACGTTCTAATTGCAAAAGGGAGGAATGCCCAAAAGGCATAAAGCTCCCACATATGACCAAAATAACCAAAGGCGGCTTTTTTAAAAGTCGGTATTTTAAAAAGCGTAATCCCCGCTTTGAGCTGTAAAAGAGTGCTGGGTCGTCTAAAGGGGCCATTGGGCACGAATAAATACATGGAAAATCCACCACAAATAGCTAAGCATGAGGTTATTATGATTACTGAAGTGTAATCGGTGCCCAGGGACATTCCTTTAATCGCGTGGGGAAAGGAAGTGCCCAATACCAAAGCACCAACAAGAAATCCCAGAGCTTTACCTAGTCCTTTTTCATAATAATCGGATGCAATTTTCATCCCTACCGGATAAATACCTGCCAAGAAAAAGCCAGTGGTAAATCTTGCAGATAGCAGCCTAAATTCTGTTAGGTGATCTAAAAGGAGTAGTGCATTGCAGGAGGCAGCCAGGATGGCACAACCTAAAAAGAGTTTGGAAGGCGAGAATCGATCAACGAGCATCAAGGCAGCGAATACTAAGGTGCCAGAAATAAATCCTAATTGCACGGAAGACAGCATTAGCCCTGTCAATCCTGGTTTAAGGTTATGGTATTCTGCTAAATCTCCTACTATGGCATTCCCTGCGAACCATAAAGAAGTGCAGGCAAACTGGGAAAAAATAATAACCGGAAGGATATGGGTTTTATTCTTCAAGGTTAAGGCTCTACATAATAGGTAAGACTAGCTATTTTTCCATTGACCACGGTATAAAAATATGTTGTTTCAACGGTCTCTTCATTTGCGATGATCAAGGCTTCATGGTATACTTTATTATCCAGCACCATTTTCTCTATGATGCTATAATTTAGATCAGGGGTGGCATCAAAATAAGAAGTAAATCCGTTTTTAATCATTTCTTTGCCTTCATATAGGAGGAGACCACCATAGCCATACACGTTGGCATCTTCGGAAAACGTATCTAAAAATCCATTAACATCCCTGGAATTAAAAGCTTCTATCAGTTTTTGCACGACTATTTCTGGGGAAATGTCAGCTACCATGGCCAGTTGTGTCCCATTGGAGTTGACCGCCAATCTTGAAATTATATTAATTTCAGTTCCCTCAAAAATGTGGACCAACTTCCAATCTTTGTCTTTTTTAGGATGGTAACTAAAAAGTTTATTTCCAAAGCCAGTAAATAAACTACCATCTGATAGCCAGCACACGTCATCTTTCATTAAATATGTGCGGATAATTTCTTTAGTTGCCCCAGTAATAGGATCTAAGGATTTAATGATTCCTAAAGGATCTTCCTTACTAATATAACTGATCAGATTGGTGTTTGGAATTCTTTGAAGCGATCTGCCTACGTTTTTTTGAACGGTATAATTTGAATTGTCCTTAAAATTGGTAACCAAAAGGTCCATTCCCTTCTCTGTGAGGACTGATGTTATTAGAATATGTGGATTGAACCAAAGATGGTACCCTACTTTCAAATCTTTTAAAAGAATTTCTGGCTCCGTTTTGGAAAGGGAGTATCGATATAATAATTGGGTGCCGTTTTTGTCTAATCGAATAGCCGAAATGTCATCTGTGCCTAGTATTCGAAACGGAGAATATTCACTTCCATTTTGGGTATCCGATAGCCAAGAACTTTTCCCATTCTTGATCTCGTATTTTTTTATATCTGTTTGTCCTTCTTTGGTAGAGGAAAACAATAGGTGTTCATTATCAAAAAATGAAGGCTGGTTGTCATACCCTTCATTATTTGAAATATTTATAGGGCTTAGAAAAACCACACTATCCCCAACTTTTTTAATATCCATGAGATAGACCTCGGGATTTGTTTGGCAGTATAGCGCCAAGGGCAAATAACAAAGCAGAATGGCCAGTAATTTTTTCATAGAATTTTGATTGTAGAAAACTATTTTATAAATCTACTCAAAAGATCCCTAACCTTTTTGGTGTTTTCAACGTAATATTTGGCTTGGGTCTTTTGCATTCCTACTTTAACAGTAACGGCATCATCGGGCAATTCTTCAAACATATACTCATCTGTCCAATCATCCCCAATGGCAAATACAAAATCATAATCATTGCCCGTAAGCATTTTTATAGCGGCACGGCCTTTGTTTACGCCACTGTTTTTTATTTCTAGCACTTTGTTTCCTGAAAGCACTGTGAGGTCGTCATTGGCTATGAGACTAGTCAAAACGGTCGTTAGTTCAGTGGCTCTCTTTTTTCCAAAATCAGGGTCCGTATTTCTATAGTGCCACGCCAAAGAATAGTTTTTTTCTTCAATAAAAGATCCTGGTGTCCTATCTACAAACGATTCCAATACGGGTCTTATCTTGGACATCCAATCGTTTTTTATCTTTTCCAATAGCGTAAAATCTTCTCCTTCTTTGGATAGCCAAACCCCATGCTCAGCAATCATATTGTATTTTTTGTGTAGGAACCATCGTTTGAAGGTGTCTGTATCCCGTCCGCTAATCAGATAAACATCCGTATTGTCTTGGGCATTTATATTGTCCAAGAGATCGTATAGATCTTCATCAGGACCTGCCTTTTGTGGATCTACGTGAAATCCGGACAGCGTACCATCGTAGTCAAAGAACAATAGTCTTCTTTTGGATGAGTGGTATTGATCTATAACCTTATCCAAGGTTTTTTTAGAAAGTAGTTTGGAGATAAATTTTTGGGTGGTTTCTCTTTGCTCCAAAAGGGATTTCATAAAATCGTTGGCCCATTTTTCCACATTATAGCGCTCCAATCGTTTTTGTAATATGCTATTTCTCGCTATTTGCTCTTCCTTGGGCATGTGAATTGCTTGGATGAGGGCATCGGATATTTGGTCAAAATTATTTGGATTGATGAGCAGCGATTCGTTCATTTCATTAGCAGAACCAGCCATTTCACTTAAAATAAGAACTCCTGTCTTATCAGTTCTAGTGGCAATATATTCTTTGGCTACCAAATTCATTCCATCCCGTATAGGTGTCAGTAGGGCTATATCGCTAGAGGTGTATAGATCAATTAAATTTTCAAAGGGCATGGACCTATAAAAGTACCAAATAGGGGTCCAGCTTACCGTAGCAAACTCCCCATTAATTCTCCCCACTAATTCATCAATCTCTTTCTTTAAAAGTTGGTATTGAGGCACATTGGATCTAGATGGTACGGCTAGGATAATTAGCCTTACCTTTTCTTTGTACTCGGGGTGTTTGTTGAGGAAATATTCAAAGGCATTTAGTCGTTTGGCGATCCCCTTGGAATAATCTAATCTATCTATGGATAGAATTAGTTTGGCATCGGGGGTCGACTCTTTGTGTATATTAAGTCTGCGCTGTAACTCGGATTGCTTGTCGGCAGTATTTTTCTCATGCTTGCTTGCCGCATCGCTAAACTTCTTATAATCGATACCCATAGGGAAGGAGTCCACTTTAATGACCCTCTCTTCAAGGTGTATTTCATTAAAACTTACCTCCAGACCCAAAAGTCTCCTAACGGAACTTAAAAAATGACGTTCATAGTCATAGGTATGGAAACCGATGAGGTCCGATCCCAGTAATCCCCTTAAAATTTCTTTCCGCCATGGCAACGTTCTAAATATTTCATATGAAGGAAAAGGAATATGTAAAAAGAAGCCTATGGAGGTATTAGGACGTTTTTCCTTGACCATTTCAGGCACTAACATCAATTGATAGTCATGAACCCAAATAACATCATCGTCATCGGCCTTTTCTAAAATAGCATTAGCAAATTTTTGGTTCACAGCCTTATACGTGTTCCAGCTGTCCGTTTCAAATTCTGCATATTCCAAAAAATAGTGAAATAAGGGCCATATGGTCCGGTTGCTAAAACCATAGTAAAAACCGTCAATTTCCTCACTCGTCAGGCTAACTTTAGAACAACCATTATCCTTAAGGGCCTTATCTATCTTAGGGTCCAATTCTTTAGGAATCTCTTCCTCTGTCAAACCACTCCAACCAATCCAAAGACTATCACTTCCGGAATGCACAGATTTCATTCCAGTTGCTAATCCACCTACACTTGGTATGGCAGTGATTTCATCATTATCAATTTGTAATTGAACAGGTAGTCTATTTGAGATTATGATAGTTTTGCCCATAAAATGAAATATTTTGGATTAAATAGCTCTATTTTTTCCTAAATTTCGACAAAACGAATACTAAAAGCAACTTTAAGGGTTGTAAATAATGCTTATTTAGGATATGGATAATTTAGACTATGGAATAATAGGAAATTGTAGAAGTGCTGCACTAATTTCCAAGAATGGCTCATTGGATTGGTGCTGTTTGCCAGAATTTGATTCTTCTTCTGTATTTGCCAAAATATTGGATGATGAAAAAGGAGGTAGTTTTGAAATATTGGTTACTGATGACTATTCTATTGCACAAGAATACGAGGAAAATACATGTATTTTAATCACTACTTTCTCTGATGGTCAAAATACTTTTGAAGTACATGATTTTATGCCTCGTTACTATAGTGAGGATGGCGGATGTCATACGCCGCCTGAGATTGTGAGATATATCAAATACATCAAAGGGTGTCCAAAATTTAAAGTGGTCTATAATCCTAAGTTAGAATATGCACTTGGTGAAACCATATGTTATATTAAGCCCAATTTTATAGCTAGCCTTACCCATGCAGTAAAATTTGATACGGTATTTCTTTATACATCCTTTGATAAAGAAAAGGTGGTTAATGGAGAAGAAATAGCACTTAATGAATCAGGATATTTCTTGTTGGGTTATAACGAAAAGATATTTTTGCCCGACACCAAGAAAATGTACCTTCTTCTTCAGCGTACCAAAGTATATTGGTTAAACTGGGTGGAACGCACGCCCACCTATAAGAAATTTAATGAACAGATCATTCGTAGCGCACTTACCTTAAAACTATTAACCTATGACAAGACTGGTGCCGTTTTGGCGGCCGCTACCACCTCTTTACCAGAAACTATAGGTGAAGTTCGCAATTGGGATTATCGTTTCTGTTGGATAAGAGATGCCTCCATGGTCATCAAGGTCGTTTCGGAACTTGGACATAAGAATATAGCCAAGAGATATTTACAGTTTATTATAGATATTATTCCTGATAAGGATGAAAAATTACAGATCATGTATGGCATCAATAAGGAGAAAAACCTGACTGAAGAAACCTTGGATCATTTGAGCGGCTATAAAGGATCCAAGCCAGTTCGGATTGGAAATGCAGCATACAAACAACGTCAAAATGATATTTATGGGATTTTGATGGATGTGATCTATGAACAGTTGGTGAAATTTGATACCGACATAGATAATGGAGAAGAACTATGGACTATCACCAAGGGAATCGTGTGGATCGTTAACAACCATTGGCAAGAACCAGACAAGGGAATTTGGGAGTTTCGTACAGAAGATCGACATTTTACATTTTCAAAAATATTGTGCTGGGTTGCTTTGGATAGGGCTATAAAGGTTGCCAAAATATTCGGAAAGAAACATAAGATTAAAAAATGGAAGGTATTGGAACAGGAGATCAAACAGGATATTTATGCCAATGCATGGAACGAAGAGAAACAATCATTTACCCAGTCCTATGGATCCCTAGATCTGGATGCTTCAGTCCTTCTAATGGAATCCTATGGATTTATTGAGGCAAGGGATCCAAAATTTATGAGTACGGTAAAAGCTATTGAGAAGGAATTGAGTAATGAAGGCTTAATGTACCGGTATAAAAACGAGGACGATTTTGGACTGCCATCTTCTTCATTTACAATCTGCACTTTTTGGTTTATCAATAGTTTGTTTAAGATAGGGGAGGAAGAAAAAGCAATTAAGCATTTTGAAAAATTATTGTCCTACAGCAACCATTTGGGACTTTTTAGTGAAGATATAGATTTTAAGACCAAACGCTTATTGGGTAATTTTCCTCAGGCTTATTCCCATTTGGCTTTGATAGAATGTGCTATTAATTTCTCCAAAAAAGATAGTGAGGCCAAGATTATGGAATCCTTCGGTAGCAAGGAATAGTATTGGGTAGACTTATTAATAATTAAGAAATTTCACTTTTTGAAGTAACTACATTTAAACCCCCATAACTTGGGGGTTTTCCCATTAATCCTAGGATTGTGTCAGAATAGGATGTACCAATGTTTTTATCTTGTTTAATAATGCTACTAAATGTTTTTCATTTGTGAAAGGATTCATTAGGGTTGTTCTTAAATAGTGGATGCCCCTTAATTTAGTCTGAACGATATAAAATTCACCATCTTCCAAGAGAGCTTGACGTACTTTCTCATTGATGCTGTTCAAAGTTTGGTTATCCAAAGCCTTGTTTACATATCTAAAACAAACAATATTGCTCATTGGTTCAACCGCTATGTCAAAGCTTTTGTCTTTTTTGATGATTGCGGCAAACTGATGCCCTAAATCGTACAAAGTGTTTACATAATCATCAAAAATGCCTGCTCCATAAATTTTTAATAGTGTAAACCAATGTAGGCTCATCATAGTCTTGGTGCATTCAAAAGTACGTTTTGCCAAATTGTACCAGTCTTCCTCAGCGGATTGTTCCAATAAGTAATCAGCTTTTTGGATAAAGGTGGCATGTGAGTTGGTCCCATCTTTGAAAAGTAGTGCAGTGGTTAATGCCGGCATCATCATCATCTTATGTCCGTCAATGACTACAGAATCTGCCATATCAATTCCCTTTACTAAATATTTATATGTTTTGGAAAATATAGAAGCTCCCCCATGGGCACCATCTACATGGAACCATAGGTTATGCTTATGGCTGAAATTCGCAATGGTTTCTAAGTCATCAAAAATACCTGTTGAGGTGGAGGGTGCACTGCCTATGATGGCGAACACTTTAATTCCATTTTCTTCTGCTTTTTGGTAATAGGACTCCAATTGTTTGGTATCCAAAGCAAAATCTTTAGTAGCTGGAATTTTTATGATTCCCTCTTCTCCTAACCCCATTATTCTAGCAGCTCTATCCACACAGTAATGAGCCTCTTCGCTTACTATAATGCCTAAACGTTCATTATTACCATCATTCCATACATTGTGTGATAGTTTGGCTTTACGGGCTGCGAGGAGGGCGGTAAGGTTCGCAAGGGTTCCTCCTGAGGTCAAAAATCCATTTGAATTGGAATCGTAACCTATTTTTTTACAAATAAAATCGGTTATTATCCTCTCCATGGCGGTTGGTGCCATCCCCATTTCATAAACGGCCATGCCATTGTTCAGTACCGAAGCAACCATGCCCGATAAGGCGGTAATGGGTAGGGTAGGAGCTACCTGATGCCCCATGTATTTAGGATGGTGAATGTGTATGGTATGATTTAGGACCTCTGGAAATAATTGCCTAGAATCTCCATTTTTTAAGTAGTCCATCCAAAATTCATGTTCGTCTTTTGGCGTATTCCATGATATGGTCTTTTCTGACTTTTCATGGATGGTGTTATCCAAATGATCTGCCAATTGGTCCACTAATTGATGCGCCATTGACCTAAATTCTTCTGGGTCATATGCTTTCTGTAATAGATCATTCTTCATTTTATAAAATTAGGCCGTTCCCAATACTAAAACAACCATTTTTACATAAAAAAAACCGCTCCTTTTGTAGAGCGGTTTTTGCAAGACCTTGTAGTCTAGATATCAATTGAAATTAGTCAAAAGTGTATCCATTAGCGGCTGCAACCTGATCAGCAATCTGGGTGCGTAAGGAAACCACGTTGGGTTGATTGGTATATTTGGTAAAACGTTTTAAGCCCATTAGCATCATGCGTTGTTCGTCACCTTCTGCAAAAGAAACGATAGCTTCTTTACCTTTTTGGATGATGATGTCTACTGCTGTGTATAGGTACAATTTGGACATTGCTATTTGGGTGGCTTGGGCATTTTCCCCAAAACGTTTTGCATTCTTTTCGGTTCTTAAAAGTGTTGATTCTGCCATATAGATCTCTATAAGTATATCTGAAGCTGACAGCATGATTTGTTGATGGTTTTCTAATTCTGGTCCATATTTCTGAACTGCGCCACCGGCAACCATCAAGAATACTTTTTTCAGTCTAGCTAACACATCTTTTTCCTCGGCGAATAGCTCGGAAAAATCAGGGGTTTCAAACGAAGGTATCCCCATGAGTTCTTCCCCTACTTTTGTAGCAGGGCCCAAAAGGTCAACTTGGCCTTTCATGGCTTTCTTAACTAACATTCCTACAGCCAACATACGGTTGATCTCGTTAGTTCCTTCGTATATTCGGGAAATACGGGCATCCCTCCATGCCGATTCCATAGGAGTATCTGCAGAGAATCCCATTCCCCCAAATATTTGTATCCCTTCATCTGCTGTATTTTGGACGTCTTCTGAAACTGCTACTTTAAGAATGGAACATTCAATGGCATATTCTTCAACCCCTTTTAATTCAGCTTCTTGGTGTGAAGTACCTTCAGCCTCTCTTATAGCAATTCGATCTTCGATATTTTTTGCTGCCCTGTAGCTAGCTGATTCGTCTGCATAGCAATTAGTGGCCATATTCGCTATTTTCGCTTTTATAGCCCCAAAATTGATGATTGGAGTGTTAAATTGGATACGTTCATTAGCATACTTAGTTGCCTCGCCAATCACTCTTCTTTGAGCATCTAAACAGGCAGCGGCTAGTTTTATACGCCCCACATTTAGGGCGTTCATTGCTATTTTGAACCCATTACCTCTCGTTGAAAGCAAGTTTTCGACGGGTACTTTAGTCTCATTGAAAAACACCTGACGGGTAGAAGAAGAATGTATCCCTAATTTCTTCTCTTCCTCCCCCATTGAAATACCATTACTTGGATCGTTTTCAACAATAAATCCAGTAATATTTTTATCATTCTCGATACGGGCAAAAACAATGAACATATTACAGAATCCAGCATTTGAGATCCACATTTTCTGACCTGTAATGCTATAGTGCTTTCCATCTTCGGACAAAACCGCTTTTGTCTTACCGGAATTGGCGTCTGAACCTGCTCCAGGCTCCGTAAGGCAATAGGCTCCAAACCATTCTCCTGAGGCTAATTTTGGAACATATTTTTGTTTTTGTTCCTCTGTTCCATATAAGGTAATTGGCATAGTTCCTATACCAGTATGGGCTCCAAATGCGGTACTAAAAGAACCAGAGGCTCCCGAAATATAATCGCAAACCAACATTGTGGAAACAAATCCCATTCCCATTCCGCCATAGGATTCTGGTACGGCAACGCTCAATAGGCCAAGTTCGCCTGCTTTTCGCATGCATTCCTCTGTAAAGGCATAATCTTTCTTTTCAAAACGCTCCCACTGTGTCCAAAGTTCTCTATCTACGAATTCCTTAGTGCTATCGCGCATCATCTTCTGTTCCTCAGACAAATCCTCTAGGGTAAAAATATCATCGCAGTTTGTTTCTTTTACTAGGAATTGTCCTCCTCGTAATATTTCTTTTTTTATGGTTTCTGTACTCATGTTATTATGTTTTAAGTAAAAAGTGTTAGCCAGATCTTGAATAGGATCTTCAGCTACTATTTTGTTTTTCTAATTCAAAAATTCAAAAATCCCTGCAGCGCCTTGCCCAGTTCCAACGCACATGGTTACCATACCATATTTTCCCTTCATGTTTCGCTTGCGCATTTCATCAAATAACTGTACAGAAAGCTTGGCACCTGTGCACCCTAATGGATGACCTAGTGCAATGGCTCCACCGTTTACATTTACGATGTCTTGATTAAGTTTTAATTCTCTAATGACTGCTAAAGATTGGGAAGCAAAAGCCTCGTTTAACTCTATCAACTCAATATCTTCTTGTTTTAAACCCGCTTGCTTAAGAGCTTTTGGAATTGCTTTTACCGGTCCTATTCCCATAATTCTAGGTTCTACTCCGGCAGCAGCGTAATTCACTAATCTGGCTATAGGTTCTAAATTAAGTTCTTTCACCATTTCCTCGCTCATGATAAGGACAAAGGCGGCACCATCGCTCATTTGGGAAGAGTTTCCAGCAGTTACCGAACCGTTGGCAGCAAAAACTGGCCTTAACTTACCTAAAACAGCCAAAGAAGTATCTGCCCTTGGGCCCTCATCCTTGGTTACTGTGTAGGAACTAGTTTCTTTTTTTCCATTTGCATTAACAAACGTATGCTCTATGTTAATAGGGACTATTTGTTCCTTGAAACGGTCTTCTGCTTGAGCCTTTAAGGCTTTCATGTGCGAATTGTAAGCGAACTGATCCTGATCCTCCCGGGACACTTTAAATTGTTCTGCTACAGCCTCTGCAGTAAGTCCCATACCCCAATAATAATCTTCGTGTCCTGCTTTGGCCACTGAATAATCTGGAGTAGGCTTGTAGCCGCCCATGGGAATGTAACTCATACTTTCTGCTCCACCTGCTATAATGCAGTCGGCCATTCCAGATTGTATTTTTGCTGTGGCAATACCGATGGTTTCTATTCCTGAAGCGCAATATCTATTTACAGTAACCCCTGGAACGTCATCTATGTTCAATCCCATAAGAGAAATTAGTCGGGCTACATTGAGACCTTGTTCGGCTTCAGGCATGGCGTTTCCAACGATTACGTCATCTATTCGTTTTTTATCTAGTTGAGGTACCTCTTTCATCATATGTTCGATGGTTTCCGCGGCCAATTCATCTGGTCTTTTGAATCGGAATACGCCTTTTGGTGCTTTCCCAACTGCTGTTCTGTAGGCTTTAACTATATATGCTGTTTTCATTTATTTTATTTTTTGAAGTTAATTTTAAAGTAAAGGTTACCCCCATGATACTTTATATCTCACTTCCCAGTGTTAGTTTCTAAGTGGTTTTCCAGTTTTTAACATGTGTTGGATTCGTTCTAAGGTTTTGCGCTCCGTGCACAGGGATAAGAAGGCTTCACGTTCCAAATCTAATAAGTATTGCTCACTCACCATAGTTGCTTCGGATAAGTCACCTCCCGCCATCACATAGGCCAATTTATTGGCAATTTTTCTATCGTGTTCAGAAATATAGTTACCAGCTTGCATAGCGTCTGTTCCCACTAAAAACATTCCTAAAGCTTGTTTACCCAATACCTTTACATCGGTGCGTTTTGGAGGTTGCGTATACCCAGTTTCCGCCATAAGTTTTGCATATGCTTTAGCAGTAGCAATTTGCCGGTCTTTATTTACCACAATTACATCTTTCCCTTTTTGAAGAATTCCCAAATCAAAGGCTTCGTAAGCTGAAGTAGAAACTTTTGCCATACCGATGGTCAAGAAATATTCTTGTAGAACATTTAATTCTACATCGTTTTTTCTGAAAATATCAGATGCTCTAAGGGCCATTTCTTTGGAACCACCACCACCAGGGATGACACCTACACCAAACTCAACCAATCCCATATACGTTTCAGCAGCGGCCACTACCATATCTGCGTGTAATGAAATTTCGCAGCCTCCTCCCAATGTCATACCGTGGGGTGCTGCTACCGTTGGGATAGATGAATAGCGCATACGCATCATGGTATCCTGGAACATTTTTATAGCCATGTTCAATTCATCATATTCTTGCTCTACGGCCATCATGAATATCATTCCGATATTTGCACCTACAGAAAAATTGGCGGCCTGATTTCCAACCACCAGACCCTGGAAATCTTTTTCAGCAAGATCGATGCCCTTATTAAGACCAGCCAAAACATCTCCTCCTATGGTATTCATCTTGGATTGGAATTCCACATTTAGAATACCATCTCCTATATCCTCTATTACTACCCCACTATTTTTAAATACTTCCTTGGTCTTACGAATGTTGTCCAATATGATAAAGGCATCTTGACCTGGAATCTTTTCAATAGCTTTTTTAGGAATGTCGTAGTAATAGGTAGATCCGTCTTTTACAGCGTAAAATGAAGTTGAGCCAGCAGCTATCATTTCATCAATCCATGCAGCAGGTTCTAAGCCTTCTGCTTTGATCATTTCTAATCCTTTTTCCAATCCTACTGCATCCCATATTTGGAAAGGACCGTGTTCCCAGCCAAAACCAGCCTTCATGGCATCATCAATTTTATAAAGCTCATCGGTGATCTCAGGAATTCTATGAGATACATAAGCAAATAAGGCAGCAAAAGTTTTTCTATAAAATTCACCTGCTTTATCCTTACCACCAACCAATACCTTGAACCTGTCCACAACCTTATCTACAGTCTTGGTTAATTCTAAGGTAGCGAAACTTGCCCTTTTATTAGCTCTATACTCTAAAGTGTTTAGGTCTAATGTCTTAATTTCACTAGATCCATCGGCGTTTCTTATCTTACTATAAAAACCTTGGCCAGTTTTGCTTCCCAACCAATTATTTTTCATCATAGTGTCTATGAAGTCAGGAAGTTTAAAAAGTTCCAAACGCTCATCTTTTTTGCAATTCTCGTAAATTCCATTGGACACATGTACTAAAGTGTCTAAACCAACAACGTCTACTGTTCGGAAGGTGGCAGATTTAGGTCGACCTATAACAGGACCGGTTAATTTATCAACTTCTTCTACGGTAAGGTCCATTTCCTTGACCATATGAAACAAACTCTGTATACTGAAAATACCAATTCTATTACCAATAAATGCAGGAGTATCCTTGGCAACCACCGATGTCTTTCCTAGGAATTTTTCTCCATACCCATTAAGGAAATCCAATACTTCTGGAGAAGTTTGTGGACCAGGAATAATTTCAAATAATTTTAAATATCGCGCAGGATTAAAAAAGTGGGTGCCACAGAAGTGTTTCTGGAAATCATCACTTCTTCCGTCACTCATAAATTTGATTGGAATTCCAGAGGTGTTGGAAGTAATCAACGTTCCAGGAGTTCTGTATTTTTCCAAATCCTCAAATACCTTCTTTTTGATATCCAGCCTTTCAACTACCACTTCAATAATCCAGTCTACTTGGCCTACCATAGCGATATCATCCTCAAGATTTCCTGTTTGGATTCGATTTGCGAAATCTTGGTGATAAATAGGAGATGGTTTTGACTTTAAAGAAGCCGTTAAAGAATCGTTCACGAGTCTATTGCGAACCATTTTGTCTTTTAAGCTTAATCCTTTAGCTTTTTCCTTATCGGTTAATTCTCTTGGTACAATATCCAATAACAATACTTGTACACCAATATTTGCAAAATGGCAAGCAATGCCGCTTCCCATTATACCCGAGCCAATTACCGCTATTTTTTTTATATGTTTGTTCATCAATAATTAGAATTATTAGGTTGTTGAATTTTTTATATAGATCTTTTTTTCGGCTATTAATTTGTTGATTTTTTCGGTTACCTCAAAAAAGTGTTGTAGTTTTTCGTTTGGGATATTAAGCTTTAAAACCTCATTAAAGCGCATGACTACCTCTTTAGATAATTTTCTTTTTTCTAAGCCCAAGGCGGTCAAGTGTATAAGAACTCCTCTCCCGTCATCTGGATTCGGTTTCCTTTCTATAAATCCTTTGTCTTCAATACTCTTTATTATTCTAGAAAGTGAGGTTGCTTCCATACCCATTTTAGGTCCCAAGGCAGTGGAAGGAGTCCCTGTTTTTGGATCTATGCTAAGCAGAGTAAAGCCTATAGCCATCGTAGTGTCATAGTTTTTGGCCTCTTCATTATACATTTTAGTGACTGCTTGCCAAGTAGCCCTTAGTGCATAATCAGCGGTAATATCCTTCATTTTCTTTTAAATAGATATCCAAATATAATAAAATTTATTATGCATGCATAATAAATTTTATTAAAATATATAAAATGAAGGGTAAAAAATACCCCAAAGGAATTGGGGTATTTAGATATTAAATTTAACGGACATCTGGATTACCATAGATATCATAATAAAGTTTCAAATACTTTTCCTTAATTATTTTTCGCTTTAATTTTAATGTGGGTGTGAGATGGCCTTCTTCAATGGTCCATGCATCTGGAGTCAGACGGAATTGTTTTACTTTTTCCCATTTGGCAAAATGTTCATTTGCTAAGTCTACCTCTTCTTGAAATCGTTCAATAACTTTATCATTTTTGACCAATTCTTTATTATCGCCAACATGAACGTCGTGTATCTTTGCCCAATTTTTAATAAATTCAAAATCTGGCTGTATTAGGGCTGCTGGCATTTTTTCACCTTCACCTACCACCATAATTTGTTCAATAAAGCGTGACTGTTTAAACCTATTTTCTAAAAGCTGTGGCGCAACATATTTTCCGCCAGAGGTTTTAAACATTTCTTTTTTCCGATCGGTAATTTTTAAGAATCCCTCTGCGTCCAATTCCCCAATGTCCCCAGTATGGAAATATCCATCAATTAGTACTTCATTTGTTTTTTCAGTTTCTTTATAATAGCCAAGCATAATCTGAGGACCTCTAACACAGATTTCTCCATCTGGGGCAATTTTCACTTCGGTACGTTCTATCAACTTGCCAACGGTACCTACCTTAAAACCGCCATTACGCATATCGTTTACAGCGATAATAGGGGAGGTTTCTGTAAGGCCATACCCTTCCATAACACCCATTTCAGCGGCATTGAAAATACGGGCCAATCGTGGTTGTAACGCGGCACTACCGGAGCCTATGAGATATAAATTTCCCCCAAGTCCTGCTTTCCATTTGCTAAAGATAAGTTTGCGAGCCAACGCTAATTTTTGCTCATAAAACCATCCATTTTGTCCGTAGGGCTGGTATTTCAGGCCAACTTCAACAGCCCAGAAAAATAGTTTCTTTTTAATACCACTCAGTTCTGCTCCTTTAGCAATTATTTTGTCGTAAACCTTTTCTAATAATCTGGGAACCGCAGTCATAACATGAGGCTCAGTCTCTTTTAAGTTTTCGCTGATCTTATCCATGGATTCTGCAAAATAGATGCTAACTCCTCTGTATTGGTAGATGTACATAATCATTCGTTCGTAAATGTGACAAACAGGAAGAAAACTTAATGCTTTAGTTTGTCCATCAAGAATAGGCAATCGTTTTGAACTTTCCATTGCATTGCTGACAACGTTGTCATGGGACAACATAACACCCTTAGGCCTTCCTGTGGTTCCTGAGGTATATATCAAGGTGGCAAGGTCATCAGGCTGTACCGCGGCTTTAATGGCTTCAACCTCTGCTTGGTTGGACGTATCTGCACCCATTTCCAAAATTTCGTTCCAGTTTTTGCAATCTGATAAGGCATCAAAGGAATAAACATCTAGTAAATGGGGTGTATCTGCTTCTACCGCCTTTATTTTATCATACACCTCTATACAAGAAACAAAACAATATTTTGCCTCTGAATGATTCAGCACATATTTATAATCCTCTTCCGAAATAGTAGGATAAATAGGCACATTTTGTGCGCCCAGTTGGAGAATTCCAATATCCATGATATTCCATTCCGTCCTATTACTTAAAGAAATTACGGCGATCTTATCGTTGGGTTTTACGCCCAATCTTAAGAGAGCACGACTAACCATATTGGCCTTATCGATATATTCTTGAGTAGAGGTGGAGATCCAATTACCATCATATTTGGTAATTAATGACTTTTCTAAGTTAAATTTCTCTAATTGATAATATGGAAAATCAAAAAGGCGCGTGACTGTTTGCATATTTTTATCTAAACGTAGCGCCAAAATAAGAAAAGGGAATGGTATTTTAAAATGATATTCCCATTAAAAATGTTATAATATTAATGAATTCCTAGTTTTCAGCTGTTGTAAATACGAAAAATATATACACTGGTATTTTTTAAGGGATTAAACTTGAGGTAATTATAAAAAAAAAGAGATGCCTCTTTTTTTTATTGAACACTATTTTTTGATCATAAAATGTATCAAATAAAAAGACCAACGCATAAAAATTGGTCTTTTTAACTGCATTCGTATCCATTACAATGGGCTTATCTAACCTTTTTTATGAGTCTCTACCCATTTTCTTGCATTTACAAATGCTTCTAACCATGGGGATACTTCGTCCTTTCTTCCTGCTGGGTAATGTGCCCAATTCCATTGAAAGATAGAACGTTCAATATGGGGCATAGTAACCAAATGTCTTCCGGTTTTGTCACAAAGCATTGCAGTATTGTAATCGGATCCATTAGGGTTGGCTGGATATCCTTCATAACCATAATTGGCCACAATCTCATAATTTTCTTTAGACATGGGCAATTTAAATTTTCCTTCTCCATGAGATATCCAAACACCAAGGTTGGCACCCTCCAAAGAAGAAAGCATTACTGAATTGTTCTTTTGTATTTCAACAGAGGTAAAACCACTTTCGTGTTTATGGGAGTCATTATAGGTCATCTTCCCATGTTCTTTATGTTCTGGGTTGATAAGATCCAATTCCATGAACAGCTGACAACCATTACAAATCCCTAACGATAATGTATCTGGTCTTGCATAGAAATTTTTAAGGGCCATGTTCGCTTTTTCATTGTATTTGAAAGCACCTGCCCATCCTTTGGCACTGCCTAGTACATCAGAATTGGAAAAGCCTCCAACAGCACCAATAAATTGAATGTCCTTCAATGTTTCACGTCCAGAAATTAGATCGGTCATGTGTACATCCTTCACATCAAAACCAGCCAAGTACATGGCATTTGCCATTTCCCGTTCAGAATTACTTCCTTTTTCTCTTAGGATAGCGGCTTTGGGTTTCGCTTGTCCAGAGCTTTGTAATCCGGCCAAGCCTTTAAGACTTCCATCAAAATGAGATGGGAAGTTAAAACGTAAAGGTTGGTTTTTATAATTATCGTATCGAACCTGGGCAAGGTTATTGGAAGTCTGTTTACTATCCAATAAAAAGGAGGTTTTAAACCAGATGTCGCGCAGGAAATTGATATTTAATCCTATTTCTACGCTATTATTTTTGATAGTCAATACAGGCTCTTCAATAACAACACCTATTTTATTAAACGTAACTCCAGCTTCGTTCAATACTTTTTCTATGGAAGCATCCTTTCCTTGAAAAACGATACCTGCATTTTCGGCAAATAGTAATTTGATGGTATCTGATTCGCTGAGGCTGGTCAAATCCAACTTAGCTCCCAATTGGATATCTGCAAAGCACAATTCTAGAAGGGTTGTAATAAGTCCACCAGACGCCACATCGTGGCCTGCTATAATTTTTCCTTCCCCTATTAAATTTTGAATGGTATTAAAAGTATTCTTAAAGCTTTTGGCATCTTTAATGGTTGGTGCTTCGTCCCCTATGCTATTGCGTATTTGTGCAAAGGAAGAGCCGCCTAATTTATAGCTGTCTTCAGAAAGATTGATATAATAGATGTCACCACCATTTTTTTGCAACATTGGCTCTACTACTTTGGTGATATCTGTACAGTGTGCCGCAGCCGAAATAATAACGGTTCCTGGAGCTATAACTTCTGCATTTTTGTACCGTTGCTTCATAGACAAGGAATCCTTACCAGTGGGTACATTTACACCTAATTCAATGGCAAAATCAGATATTGCTTCCACGGCCTCATATAATCTTGCATCTTCCCCTTCATTTTTACAAGGCCACATCCAGTTTGCCGACAAAGAAACGGATTGTAACCCGTCTTTTATTGGAGCCCAAATCAGGTTTGTAAGAGCTTCGGCTATGCTATTTCTACTTCCAGCGGCTGGGCTAATCAATCCAGAGATGGGGGAGTGTCCAATGGAGGTAACAATTCCTTCTTTTCCCTTATAATCCAATGCCATTACGCCACAGTTGTTCAAAGGTAATTGTAAAGGTCCGGCGCATTGTTGTTTGGCAACTTTCCCGCCAACACAACGGTCTACTTTGTTGGTCAACCAATCTTTACAGGCAACTGCTTCCAATTGTAGAACTTGCCCCAAATAGTCGTGGAAATTTTCCAAAGAATATTCTGGAGCTGCGTATTTTCTATTGACTGTAATATCGGTCATTATGGTCTTTGGGGAGCTCCCGAACATATCCGAAAGATCAAGATCCATTGGCTTTTCTCCAGTGGTTTTGGACTGGAAGGTAAAACGTTTATCTCCCGTAACATCACCTACTTCATACATGGGTGAGCGTTCCCTATCCGCAATCCTGTGAAGCATGTCCACATCTTTTTTTCCTATTACCAATCCCATACGCTCTTGGGATTCATTACCAATAATTTCCTTGGCGGAAAGCGTAGGGTCCCCTACGGGTAATTTATCAAGATCAATGTTACCTCCTGTATCCTCCACTAATTCGGAAAGACAATTAAGGTGTCCGCCCGCACCATGGTCATGAATGGATACAATAGGATTATGTTCACTCTCTACCAGCCCGCGTATAGCGTTGGCAGCACGTTTTTGCATTTCAGGATTGGAACGTTGTATGGCATTAAGCTCTATAGTGGATCCAAATTCACCTGTGTCTGCACTGGATACCGCAGCGCCGCCCATTCCAATTCGATAGTTGTCACCTCCTAGAATCACTATTTTATCCCCAGGTTTAGGAGCATCTTTTAGGGCTTGATTCATTTTTCCATAACCAATTCCGCCAGCTTGCATGATTACCTTATCAAATCCTAAGACTCTGAAATCTTCCTCATGTTCAAAGGTAAGAACAGAACCAACGATTAGGGGTTGTCCAAATTTATTTCCAAAATCCGATGCACCATTAGAGGCTTTGATTAAAATATCCATTGGGGTCTGGTACAGCCAGTCCCGCTCTTTCATAGCCTTTTCCCAAGGTCTATTTTCCTCCAAACGGGAATAGGAAGTCATATATACTGCAGTTCCGGCTAATGGCAAGGATCCCTTTCCACCGGCCAAACGATCCCTTATTTCTCCTCCAGCACCGGTAGCGGCCCCATTAAAGGGTTCTACCGTGGTTGGGAAATTGTGTGTTTCTGCCTTTAGGGAGATGACAGAGTCAAAACTATTTTCTCCATAAAAATCAGGCTTGTCTGCACTTTTTGGAGCAAATTGCACTACTGTCGGACCTTTTACAAAGGCCACATTATCCTTATAGGCAGATATTATACCTCCTGGATGTTCTTGAGATGTTTTTTTAATGAGTTTGAATAATGATGTTGGTTTTTCAACCCCATCTATGATAAATGTACCATTGAAAATTTTATGTCTACAATGTTCTGAGTTGACCTGACTGAAACCAAAAACTTCTGAATCTGTGAGTTTGCGACCTATCTTTTCAGACATTTGCACTAGATAATTCACTTCCTCACTACTCAATGCTAAACCTTCCTTTTCATTATATGAGGCTATATTATCGATTTCCAAAACTGCTTCTGGCTTTATTTTTATGGTAAAGATATCCTGGGTTAAAGCGCTATACTTTTGCAATAGCATAGGATCAAAATCCAAGGAGTCTTTATTGCTGGCTTTAAATTCTTCAATTCTAATGATACCAGAAACTCCCATGTTTTGGGTAATTTCTGTTGCATTTGTGCTCCAAGGCGTTATCATAGCTGCTCTTGGACCAACAAAAAAGGCGTCAAGAGACGCCGTGTTTATATGAGGTTGGTTGCCGAACAACCAAGTCAATTTAGCGATGTCTTCTTTAGAAAGTTCATTATTGCTTTGAATTGCAAAAACTTTGGTATTTGGGTCCCCGAAAAAATGAATCATGGAATTCGTAAATTGTTTGTTTAACAAGCTACAAATTTACATTTTTTATGTGTAAATGCCGGATAGAAAAGTGAACACTTATAAGCACAAATTGTTAATTTTTGGTAAAGAAGGATCTAAGTCGAGTTCATTCAATGGAAAACTTTATCATACTTCCAATAAAAAATTAGATACTTAAAATGATTTGGGACAGCACAAAAGATTGAAAGTGAACTTAAATTATTTAAATTTAGAAATAACTTAATAAAAACATATGAAGCATATTTTAAAAAAGACCACTCACAGAATTATACTATTCTTATTTGTAGGCCTAGCCCATGTTGGTTATTCGCAAAAGAAATATTCTGACAAACAGGTAGAAAAATTAAAGGCTGAGGCTGCCCAAATGGTACAGGAGAATTATAAACAAGCCCAGGTTATGGTAGATAAGGTTTTCAGCTTTTCTGAACTCGGGTTTCAGGAAATAGAATCATCCAAGTATTTGACTGGGTTGCTAAAAGAAAATGGATTTGAGATTGAGAATTCAATTTCTGGGATTTCTACTGCCTGGTTTGCAAGGTGGAGTAATGGAGATGGTCCAGTTATTGCTTTAGGCAGTGATGTAGATTGTATTCCAAAAGCCTCACAGTATCCAGGGGTTGCCTATCATAGACCAATAGTGGAGGGTGCGCCAGGGCATGGTGAAGGCCATAATTCTGGAATTCCCTTAAATATTACAGCGGCCCTAGCGGTAAAACAGCTAATGGAACGGGAAGAAATTAAAGGCACTTTGGTTATTTGGCCAGGGATTGCTGAGGAACTTGTAGCGGCCAAAGCCTGGTACGTAAGGGATGGCCTTTTCGACGACATCGATATGTGTATTTTTACCCATGTGGGTGATAATCTTGAGGTCTCTTGGGGGCCAACAAAGGGGACTGGACTTATTTCTGTAGAATATTCCTTTGAAGGGGAGGCTGCTCATTCTGCAGGATCCCCTTGGAGGGGCCGTAGTGCGTTAGACGCAGCTGAGCTAATGAACATAGGTTGGAATTATAAAAGGGAGCATCTACATCCTTTAAAAAGATCACACTCTATTTTTACTGATGCTGGGGATCAACCCAATGTGGTGCCTTCCAAAGCCGCCATTTGGTATTATTTTAGAGATATTACTTATGAAGGTATTATGGATATGTATAAGGATGCCAATACTATTGCAGAAGGAGCAGCATTGATGACAGGTACTACAGTAAAATCAAAGGTCTTAGGAACGGCATGGCCCAGACATTACAACAAGGTGATTGCCGAAAGCATGTATGCCAATATTCAAAAAATTGGATTACCAACATGGTCAGAGGCCGATCAAACCTTGGCCAAGGCCGTACAAAAGGAAGTAAATTCAGAGAAATTGGAAGGCTTGAGTACTGTCTTAGATCCCTTGGGTCTACCGGTAAAAGATCCCGTTAGTGGTGGTTCCGATGATATAGGCGATGTTTCCTGGAAGGTTCCAACGGTGACTATGCGCTTTCCTTCTAATATACCAGGGCTTCAAGGACACCATTGGAGTAATGCCATAGCCATGGCAACGCCTATTGCACACAAGGGGGTAGTGGCAGGAGCTAAGGCGGAAGCAATGACGATTTTAGATTTTTTATTAAAGCCAGAACTAATGACTAAGGCTTGGGATTATTTTAATAATGAACAAAGTAAGGAAACCAAATACCAACCGATGATCACAGAAGCCGATTTGCCACCCACTTATCTGAATCAAGATAAAATGGAAAAATATAGACCGCAATTGGAAAAATTTTATTTTGATGATACCAAATATGATACATATCTAGAGCAACTTGGGGTAAGTTACCCGACCTTAAAGGAGTAGTTCACTATTTATAATAAGATATAAAAATAAAGAAGGGTATAACTCCAGTTATACCCTTCTTTATTTTTAACGTCAGTTATAGATCTATTTTCTTTGTAATAAAGCCATGTAAAACCCATCAAAACCTTCAACGGATGCATAAATGTTCTTGTCTCTAATTAAGATAAAATCCTTCCCTTCCTCAGATTCCAAAAATGTCTTTACTTGGTCTTTGTTTTCCTGTGGTAGGATAGAGCAGGTAGCATATACCAATTTTCCTTCTGGTTTTACCATCTTACTATAATCACTTAGGATTTGTTTCTGTGTAGCGATCACTTTTTCCAAGAAATCGGGCTGCATTTTCCATTTTGCATCAGGATTTCTTCTCAAAACCCCCAAACCGGTACACGGGGCATCAATAAGGACTCTATCTGCGCTATTGTGCAGTTTTTTGATCACTTTAGTAGAATCTATTTCCCTGGTCTCCACGTTGTGGGCTCCGGCACGCTTTGCGCGTCTTTTTAGTTCTGTAAGTTTACGAGCATAGATGTCAAGCGCAATAAGCTGACCCTTATTTTCCATTAATGCTGCCAAATGCAGGGTTTTGCCCCCAGCACCGGCACAAGTATCTATAACCCTTTGTCCAGGTTTTACATCCAAAAATTCTGCTACTAATTGGGATGACGCATCCTGCACCTCAAATAATCCTTCTTTAAAAGCATTGGTCGTAAACACATTACTGCGTTCTTTTAGCTTTAATGCATCTGGATAGCCTTTAATGAAATCCGTATCAACATTTAGCTCTAATAAGATATCATGTAATTTTATAGGTGTTGTTTTTAGGGTGTTTGCCCTTAAAATAACATCGGCCTGTTCGTTTAGCGCATGAAGTTCTTTGGTCCACAAGTCCTCTCCCAAGGCTTCTTCACCTAATTCATCTAACCAGTCAGGTACAGATTCCCTATATTTCCTAATTTTTGAAAGCTCATCAAACTTGCCCTTTATCCTTCTTGTTGGAGTTGGTTCTATCTGTTTCCAATCAGGAAGCTCTATACCTCTCAAAACGGCCCAAACAGCCCAAATACGAAACAAATCCGGTCTTTTGAATGGAACCTTTACCTCTGCAATTTCCGTATATAAACGTTTCCATCGTACAATGTCATAGGTGGTTTCCGCTATAAACGCCCTATCTCTAGCTCCCCATCGCTTGTCGTACTTTAATACTTTTTCCACCACTTTGTCTGCATACTCATTCTCGTTAAAGATAAAGTTTAATGCATCAATAACTCCAAATACTAGATTTCTATGTAATCGCATTCCTAAAAATTAAGGTTGCAAAGGTATTGTTTTAGAAGGTAATCCGTTTATTTTTGGTGAAATTTATACCTATGAAATATTTATCAGTTATAATTGGCCTTTTGTTTCTTGCCTCCTGTAATGAGAAACCTAAATCCCTTCAATATAAGTCAGTTACGGTAGAAACTATTTACGAGGACTCTTTGAGCATCCGTGCCATTGAACTCATGGATGGAAGTTTAGCTTTCGCCGCAGATAAAGGTACGTTCGGGTCAGTAGATTTAAAAAAGGGTATTGTAAGGACAAAGGTGCAAATTTATGACAGCATTCTCCCTCAGTTTAGAGCTGTAGCACATACAGCGACCGACTTTTTTATGCTTTCAATATCCAATCCAGCGTTGTTGTATAAGACTGGAGATCAAGGCGATATGGAATTGGTATACAAGGAGGAGAATGAAAAAGTGTTTTATGACGCCATGAAGTTTTGGAATGATAAGGAAGGCATTGCTATTGGAGATAGTATGGATGGATGTTTGTCTATTATTATAACTAGGGATGGGGGAAAAACTTGGAAAAAATCACCATGTACTCTATTGCCAAAGTCAATTGAGGGAGAAGGAGCCTTTGCTGCCAGTAACACCAATATAGAAATGATAGGGGATAAGACGTGGCTCGCTACAACCAAAGGAAATATCTACTATTCTTCAGATAAGGGAAAAACATGGGAAGTTTATACCACACCTATGCTAAAGGAAAAGGAAACGGAGGGAATCTATTCTATTTCTTTTTTCGACTCAAAATTAGGGGTTGCCTTTGGGGGTGATTATACCAGGGCAGAAAATAAAAACTCCAATAAAGCGCTTACCAAAGATGGAGGTAAAACTTGGCAATTGTTAGCAGACGGACAAGAGCCAGGTTATATGAGCTGTGTACAGTTTGTTCCTACAGGTTCAGGTTTGGATATCGTTGCTGTTGGTTTTAACGGAATCTCTTACTCAGGAGATATGGGTTCTAATTGGAAAAAATTATCAAACGAATCATTTTACACCATTCGCTTTTTGAATGATTCTATAGCGTATGCCGCAGGAAGTGGGCGAATTTCGAAATTAACATTCAAGTAAAAAACCTCCAAAAAATAAGGCTTTACCTAGTTTCATATTAGTTATCACGTTGTTTTTGGCGGTACATCCGCATCAATTGTCGCTTAAAATCGTGCTCACTCTGAATCAACAATAATGTTTTTTTACTGGAGAGTACATTCTTAAGTTTGGAGAACAAATTAGTATAAGAGTCTTGTTTTTCTTTTTCCAAGGTATTATACAAGCTCAAAAGTTCATAGGCTTCTTTTTCCGATAGGGTGTTGGCCAGTTTTATCTTATTATGAACCTGTGACCATTCTTTTGCCCTTAGAGTCTCCATATTCGTTTCGTGCTCATTGTATATTGGCCAGAATAATTGTGCTTCATTACTACTTAGTTCCAATCGTTCTGTGATAAACGCTACTTTTAGTGCTTTGATTTTTTCCCGATCCGGCTTATCCTGTGAAAAGGAAACAACGGTGATCAAAAGGAATAGCACTAATGGCGTAATATTTTTATTAATACTCATCATTTTCTAGATTTAAATCTTCAAAAAGATCGACATTGTCGTTTAGATAATCGGCAATAGTCTCATCTTTTATTCTTCTTTGAAGCATGTCTTGTAAATTAATGTCGTCTAATGGCATTATTTCTACTATTTCATAGTAGCTCATTCCATAATCATGGAATTCAAAATAAGATTCTATTTCAGATGCTGCTAGATCGTCAAAAGTAAATGCCTCCTCCTTTTTCCTTTGCAAACTAATAACCAAAAGAATAGATGCCGCTGCAGCTATGGCCGTAAAATAATATTTTTTATAAGGGTTGAGAGGTATAACCTTTGATTCCCCTTCTTTTAAAGTAATAAGAATATTTTGGTTCAACCCTTCAAAATAACCTTCAGGAATACTGAACCCTTCATTTTGGGGTATATCGGTGCTTTCTCTTTTCAATTTATCTAAAAGAGAATTGTTGAACCCTTCGAAATATCCTTCGGGAGTTTTAAAACCACTATGTTTATCTTTCTCTTTCATTGCTTTTGTTTGACCTTCAATATCTTAAAAGGTTTAATCGTTCTTTAAAAAAGCTTCTATTTTCTTTGATGCCAAATGATAGGATGCTTTTAAAGCTCCAACAGAAGTATCCAAAATCTCCGAAATTTCTTCGTATTTTAGTTCTTCAAAATACTTCATATTGAACACTAATTTTTGTTTTTCCGGAAGTTCTGCGATAGCCTTTTGAAGTTTTAATTGTATCTCTTCCCCTTCAAAATATACATCAGCCTGTAAATTTTCTATCATTTGAGCTTGAAGCTCTTCATTGGAACCCTCCATTTTTTTTGATTTTGACTTCAAAAAACTCAAGGCCTCATTAGTTGCAATCCTATACATCCAGGAGAAAAGCTTGCTCTCTCCTTTAAAACCTTCAATGTTTTTAAATACCTTGATAAAGGTATTCTGTAAAACATCATCAGTGTCGGCATGGTTAAGCACAATTCTTCGGATATGCCAATAGAGTCTAACTTTGTAAGTATTTATCAATACCTCAAAAGCTTGGGATTGGGTGCCCTTGTCCTTTAACTGGTCTACTAAAGATGCCTCTGATATCAAAAGTGGATGTTTACGTTTAGATCTGTGACTACTTATTTTGGCAATGGTTTAATATTTACCACTAATTTTCTTACATACGCCCTATTATAGGTGCTATACTATGTTAGGAATCAAAGGATTGCATGGTTACTAGTTTTTTGTATATCCCATTGGCCTCCAAAAGTTGCGTATGAGACCCTTGTTCCACTATTTCTCCCTTTTGTAATACAATAATTGTGTTTGCGTTTTGAATTGTAGACAAGCGATGTGCAATTACAATGGAAGTTCTGTTTTTCATCATTTTTTCCAATGCATCCTGTACCAACCTTTCACTTTCTGTATCTAAGGCAGAAGTTGCTTCATCTAATATCATCAGGGGAGGATTTTTAAGAACGGCCCTTGCAATTGACAAGCGTTGCTTTTGGCCACCACTTAATTTGTTTCCGCTATCCCCAATGTTGGTCTCATATCCATTTGGAAGTTCTGATATAAAGTCGTGTGCATTCGCAATCTTTGCGGCTGCAATTATTTCCTCATCTGAAGCATTTTCTTTCCCGAGGCCAATATTGTTTCTTACCGTATCATTGAACAAAATAGAATCTTGTGTAACTAGTCCCATCAGATTGCGTAGGGAGTTCTTGGTAAGATGTTTTATATCTGTACCATCTATTTTAATAGTGCCTTCATTTACATCGTAAAAGCGGGTTACCAAATTGGCTATGGTGCTTTTTCCACTTCCAGATTGCCCTACCAGAGCAACGGTATGTCCTTTGGGTACATTGAGATTAAAGTTTTTAAGGACGTATTCGTCTTCATATTTAAAGGAGACATTTTCAATAGATACTCCGCTCTCAAAAGATGGTTTGGAAATGGCATTTTCAATATCTCCTATAGGGTTTTCGGTTTCCAAAACTTCCAATACCCGTTCCGCTGCGGCATCACCCTTTTTAACGCCATAAGAAGCTTTGCTGATGGCTTTTGCAGGAGTAAGAATATTATATGCCAATCCCATATAAGCGATAAAAGAGGAAGCATCTAAGGTTTTGTCTATCAGCACCATTTTGCCACCAAACCATAACAGGACTCCAATGACCAAAATCCCCAGGAATTCTCCTGTTGGGGAGGCGAGATTTTGCCTATTGAGTAATTTGTTGGAGAAATCAAAAAATCGGAACGTAGACGAATTGAAAGTTTTTTGAAATCTTGATTCTGCGTTAAATGCCTTGATTACCCTAAGTCCGCCCAAGGTTTCCTCTACAATGGATAGGAATTCCCCTGATTCTCTTTGAACTCGGTCTGATTTCTTTTTTAATGATTTCCCAATTCTAGAAATGATCATTCCTGCAATGGGGATAAAAATAAACACGAAAAGGGTAAGTTTGGTACTGATACCAAACATGATGATAATGGTAAATAAAATAGTAAGCGGTTCCCTTACGATCAATTCTAAAACGGAAAGGAAGGAATGCTGAATTTCCAAGACATCTGAGGTAATTCTAGCAATGACATCGCCTTTTCTTTTTTCCGAATAGTAGGAAATAGGGAGTTCTACTATTTTTTGGTACATTTTATTTCTAATGTCCTTTAATACCCCGTTCCTGAGAAAAGTAATATAATACATGGCCAGGTAATTGAAGAAATTCTTTAACAAGAATAATATCAATACCAATCCAATGACCAAAACTAGTCCCTTCATCTCATCATTTCCTGAATAAGCAGTAACTCTAAAATTGATATACTCTTGCAAATAATCCTTTAAGTGGCGCATACCCGTATAGGTGGGTTCCACAAAAACTTTTTTATCCTGTTTAAATAGCACATCCAACATAGGGATTAATGCTGCAAAAGACAGGGCACTAAAAAGTGCATAAAGAATATTAAAGAATATATTTAGGTAGCCATATTTTTTATAAGGTTTGGCAAACCGAAGAATTTTTTTAAAATACTCCATTAATTCAGTTTCAGTTCATTTAAGATTCTGTTGATCTTTTGGTCCAATTCCGCATCTACCTTTTTAAAATTGCTAGCCTTTTCCAAGGTTGAATTGATGCTAAAATAGAATTTTATCTTAGGTTCCGTCCCACTAGGCCTAGCTGCCATAATGGTCCCGTCCTCTGTTGTATAGATCAATACATTGGATTTTGGTATGTCTATAGTGGTTGTTTTGCCTGTCACCATATCCTTTTTAGTAGAGGTATTATAGTCGTCTACATAGATAACCTTGGATCCATCTATGGATATTACAGGGTTATTTTTGTAATCTATCATCATCTGTTTTATTTCCTCAGCCCCAGTGATTCCTTTTTTAGTCAAGGAAATCAATTTCTCTTTATAAAAACCAAAATCTACATAACAGGCTATCAAATCTTCGTAGAATGAACTGCCATTAGCCTTGGCATTGGCACCAATTTCACAAGCTAATAAGGTTGCGGTCACGGCATCCTTATCCCGGACAAAATCACCTACCATAAATCCAAAACTTTCTTCTCCCCCACCTACAAAGTGTTGCTTTGGAAAATCTTTGATCATTTTAGCGATCCACTTGAAGCCTGTTAGAGCTGTCTTGCATTCTACACCATAGGCATTTGCCAATGCAGGCATCATAGGGGTAGATACAATGGTAGAGGCTATAAATTCATTCCCTTCCATCCCTTGGGCCTTGCGCTGATCCAGTAAAAATTTAGTCATGAGCACCATGGTCTGGTTCCCGTTCAACAATTCCATTTTACCATCAAGGTTGCGTACAGCAATACCTAATCGGTCACTGTCAGGATCAGTTCCAACAACCATATCCGCACCAATCTCTTCAGCCTTTTTTATGGCTATGTTTAATGCTTCTGGTTCTTCTGGGTTAGGCGATTTAACTGTTGGAAAGTTACCATCTGGAACCGCTTGCTCTTCAATTATGGTAACATTTTTGTACCCAGCCCTTTTTAAAACTTCGGGAATGGCAGTAATGGAAGTACCATGCAATGATGTAAAAACAATTTTAAAATCGTCCTTACCCTTTGCATTAAAGTTCCCATTTTTTACCGACGCTGAGATAAAAGGCTCGTCAACCTCTTTATCTATTAATTGGATCAAGCTTTCATCTGCCTCAAATTTGATATCCTCGAATGAAAGTTTGTTGATTTCGGAAATGATTTCCACATCCTGAGGCGGAACAATTTGTCCCCCGTCTGTCCAATATACCTTATACCCATTATATTCCGGTGGATTATGGGAGGCTGTTAATACTATTCCTGCATGACAGTTTAAATATTTTACGGCAAAAGATAGGGCAGGGGTGGTCCTTAATTCGGAGAACAAAAACACCTTAATGCCGTTTGCGGCAAATACATCAGCTACTGTTTTTGCAAGGGTGTCGCTATTGTGTCTGCAATCATAGGCGATGACCACTTTTAGCGCCTCATTGGGGTAGACCTTTTTAAGGTAGTTACTCAGTCCCTGGGTGTTTTTCCCCAAGGTGTATTTATTGATTCTGTTAGTTCCTACCCCCATTATACCTCGCATACCTCCCGTTCCAAATTCTAAGTCCTTGTAAAACCTATCCTTTAGTTCTTCGATATTTGTTTTCATCAGATTTTCGATTTCCTTTTTTGTGTTGGCGTCAAAAAAATCGGTTAACCAGCTTTTTGCGGTGTTGAGTATGGCGTCCATATGCGTATTACTATTTATGGTATATTTAAATTTATAAAGAATATTGTTTTAATCTTTGGTGAGGTTCAATTCTTCAGAAATGGAGTAACTGGTTTCATTTTTTCTAGCCCTTACCATTATTTCACCTAGGAAACCTGCCAAAAATAGCTGAGTACCAATGATCATAGCGGTTAAGGCTATGAAAAATTGTGGCCGTTCCGTGATTAATCTTCCAGTAGGGTGAATAAAGAGTTTATCAATACCTAGGTAAGTCGAAAAACCAAGGCCAATAATAAACATTAGTACACCTAATGCCCCGAAGAGGTGCATAGGCCGTTTTCCAAACTTGGATACGAACCATATGGTAATCAAATCTAAAAATCCATTGATAAAACGTTCCATGCCGAATTTAGTTTTTCCATATTTCCTAGCCTGATGCTGTACTACTTTTTCCCCAATTTTGGAGAAACCTGCACTTTTTGCCAATACGGGGATGTAGCGGTGCATTTCACCGGAGACCTCTATGTTTTTTACGACTTCCTTCTTGTAAGCCTTAAGGCCACAATTAAAATCGTGCAGTCGTACTCCAGAGGTTCTTCTCGCTGCCCAATTGAATAATTTTGAAGGTAAGTTTTTAGAGAGAATAGAATCATATCTCTTTTTCTTCCATCCTGATATTAAATCGTAGTTTTCCTCTTTGATGAGCTTGTATAAATCTGTGATCTCTTCTGGGTTATCCTGTAGGTCGGCATCCATAGTAATGATCACATCACCTTTTGCAGCTTTGAAACCAGCGTGTAAGGCTTGCGACTTTCCAAAGTTTTTTAGAAAACGAATTCCTTTTACGTGAGGGTTTTGAAAGGAAAGTTCTGAGATGATTTTCCAAGAAGTGTCTGTGCTTCCATCATCTATAAAGAGAATTTCATATAAAAAATGATTGGATTGCATTACTTGCACAATCCAATCATGTAATTCTTTTAGTGATTCTTCTTCGTTAAGTAAGGGAATTACTATGCTTATATTCATTTGGTACCGCTGAGAATAATTTCAAAAGTACAAATTACTGATTAGTTTCTTGTTTTTTTAGTATCAAAGCAGCAATTAAAGAGAATATAAAGCCTGCGACAAGGCTATATACGAGTCCAAATACAATTTGCATGGAAGGTGTGGAGAATTTTTTACCCATTTCCAATTGTGTATCTATTTGATCAGAAGTTTTTTTGGTCGTTTCCATTAATACTCCTTTTTGATATTCCATGGCCTTCTCCATCATTTCAGGATCAATAATCCCAGCCATTACTTGATTGAATAAAATCCCCATTACACCACCAACGATAGCTATACCCAAACCTACTTTTAAGCCCTGACCTAAGGTCATAAACCCATTGTTTGCTTTTTTGAATTGAAGCATTCCCAGTACAATAACAGCAATCATAAGAATTACACTTACACCCAATACAAGCATGCCACCTTGGTAGTGCATGTCCAAAGAGTATAACATCATTGCAAATACAATGCTTATTCCTCCGAGAATTAATCCAAAATTTAAAGCTGTTTTCCCTGTGTTCGGTTTGTCTTCTTCCATTTTTTTTATAGTTTTACGGTTGTTTGCTATTAGTTGTTAACCGTCTATTTTTGTTACAGATAATTAATGTTTTTTTATTTTAATTTTTTTTTCGATTTAAATTGTTGTTTTCGGAAAAATCCCTAAATTTGCAGTTCTAAAAATTGAGAGTTTTAAAGGTTTTTTACCATGAAGAAAGGAATACACCCAGAGAATTATAGATTAGTAGCTTTTAAGGATATGTCTAATGAAGACGTGTTTCTTACTAAATCTACGGCAGATACCAAAGAGACTTTGGAAGTTGATGGTGTTGAATACCCAGTTGTAAAGATGGAGATTTCAAGAACATCACACCCATTTTATACTGGTAAGGCTAAATTAGTAGATACTGCTGGTCGTATTGACAAGTTCAAGAACAAATATAAAAAGTTCATCAAAGAGTAAACTTTTTCACACTACTGCATATAGTCACGCCCCGATGTTAATCGAGGCGTGACTTTTTTTATTTTTACAAAAAATAGAACCATGAATTATATTCTTTTCGACGGTACGGTAAGAAATGCTTTGTTACCGTTTACTTTTACAAGGCCAGTGGCAGATATTAGGGTTGGCATTTTGACCATAAGGGAGAAATGGGAAAAATTCTTGGGCTATACCACAACAACCATTACCGAAGAATACCTGTCTGAAAAGTATCCTATGGTGGAAATGGAAGAAAATATATTGATCAATGCTTCTTTCTTACCCAATGAAGGCTTGGTGGCATTGGTAAAAAATCTAAAGCCGTACGAGGCCATTTTTCAAAAGGAGGAAATCATTGCCTTTTATTCTTTGGAAACACAAGAAGACCCCGATTTTTCTAAATACACCGCTTTAGAGTTTGAAAGTGATGTTTTAAGGATAGAACATACTTGGGATATTTTTTCCAAAAATGGAAAGGCAATAGAAGCCGATTTCAAATTAGTTACCGAAGGTAGAAAAAGTGCCCCCATTTCTAAAACCAATACTATTTTTAACTCAAAGAATATCTTTTTGGAAGATGGTGCCAAAGTGGAATGCAGCATTCTTAACGCCAATGATGGACCTATATACATTGGAAAAGACGCAGAGGTTATGGAAGGCTGTATCATTAGAGGTGGTTTTGCTCTTGGGGAACATGCCGTTGTTAAAATGGGTGCCAAGATATATGGGCCTACCACAGCTGGGCCTTATTGTCGCATTGGGGGAGAGGTGAACAACGCTGTTCTTTTTTCGTACTCCAATAAGGGTCATGATGGGTTTTTAGGAAATGCTGTTTTGGGAGAATGGTGTAATATTGGGGCCGACTCCAACAATTCCAACCTGAAAAATAATTATGAGCCTGTTCGTTTATGGAGTTATGAGACAGAAGGCTTTGCAAAAACTGGACTTCAGTTTTGCGGATTAATGATGGGAGACCATAGTAAGTGTGGAATCAATACCATGTTTAATACGGGGACAGTTATAGGGGTGAGTGCCAATATTTTTGGTTCAGGGTTCCCTAGGAATTTTGTCCCAAGCTACAGCTGGGGTGGGGCTTCTGGTTTTACCACTTACTTGCCTAAAAAAGCCTTTGAAACAGCCAAAATAGCGATGGAAAGAAGGGGTGTGGAATTCGATGAAGTAGAGGCTGGTATTTTGAATCACGTTTTTGAGGAAACAAAAAAATGGCGTAAAGATTAAGAATATAAATCTACTTAAATAGTTAACAATTACTCTATTTTATAGAACAAACATTTGTTGGTATATTTGCAAGCCTAAAAGTTCTATCCTTTATAAAGGTGGATACTCTTGAATACTAGGTAGATCGTAAGAAGTGGACCATGAAAAAGAAAGTAGCATTTTATACGTTGGGTTGTAAACTTAACTTTTCAGAGACATCAACAATTGCTAGAGGTTTTGAAGACGAAGGCTTTCAGCGTGTAGACTTTTCTGAAGCTGCCGATATGTATGTGATCAATACATGTTCGGTAACAGAAAATGCAGACAAACGGTTCAAAAATATAGTAAAACAGGCGCAGAAAGTTAATCCTGATGCATATGTGGCAGCTATTGGCTGTTATGCCCAGTTGAAACCAGAACAACTTGCTGCTGTAGATGGGGTAGATCTTGTATTAGGAGCTACAGAAAAATTCAAGATAACAGATTATGTCAACGACCTTTCCAAAAATGATTTTGGAGAGATACACTCCTGCGAAATAGAGGATGCCGATTTTTATGTGGGTAGTTATGCCATTGGCGATAGAACCAGGGCATTTTTGAAAGTGCAAGACGGATGTGATTATAAGTGTACCTATTGTACCATTCCTTTGGCTCGTGGTATTTCCAGAAGTGATACCCTGCAAAATGTATTAGATAACGCCGCTGAAATTTCCTCTCAAGGAATTAAGGAAATTGTCCTAACTGGGGTAAATATAGGTGATTATGGAAAGGGAGAGTTCGGAAATAAAAAACACGAAAACACCTTTTTGGATCTCGTAAAAGCCTTGGATACTGTTGAAGGAATCCACAGGCTAAGGATTTCATCCATAGAGCCTAATTTGCTAAAAAATGAGACGATAGATTTTGTGTCTAAGAGCAAAACGTTTGTTCCCCATTTTCATATTCCTTTGCAGAGTGGCAGTGACGCCATCTTAAAATTGATGAAAAGAAGATATTTAACCAATCTATACCTGGATAGGGTTGCTCAAATTAGACGAACTATGCCGGATGCCTGTATTGGAGTTGACGTCATTGTTGGGTTTCCAGGAGAGACAAATGAGCACTTTTTGGAAACGTATCATTTTTTAAATGAATTGGATATTTCCTACCTACATGTATTCATGTATTCTGAAAGGGATAATACGGTTGCCGCAGATATGGAGGGCGTTGTCCCTAAAAATGTACGAAACAAACGCAGTAAAATGCTGAGAGGCTTATCGGTAAAAAAGAGACGCGCCTTTTATGAAGGTCAGCTTGGAACTAACAGAACTGTATTGTTTGAGGGAGAGAATAAGGAAGGGTATATACAAGGGTTTACAGAGAATTATGTGAAAGTTAGGACGCCTTGGGATCCTGCTTTGGTGAATACTTTGTGCAAAATATGCCTTACCGAAATTGATGAAGAGGGTCTGGTTCGGTTTGAATTTGTAGCATCAGAGGTAACTATATAAAAAAAAGCCTCTCGAAGGAAAGGCTTTTTGTGTTTTTTAAATACGAATTCCAACAGGTAGCATTTCTTTATACTGCCTATTTTTTCTTAAAAATCCTGCAATTTCAGGACTTGTAGGGACCACCCTTAAGTTATTCTCTTGGATATTGTTCAACACAGCCTTAATAAAATCCTCCTTAAAACCTTCAATTGTAATCTCCTCAGGGATTACCAATTTTGTCAAAAAAACTTTACGCTCTTGTGAAGAATACTCAATTTTAGCTAATTGCCCGTCAACGGTTGTTTCAAATTGACGCAAGAAACTATTGTCCTTAATTAATACTTCATTCATATAGTTTGATATTTGATTGCGTAAGATTGTAATTGAGATGTTTTTAACATCGCCTCAATTCTATTATGTTAAAATCAGTCTTTGGAACAAGAAATTATTATTATGGCAACAAATTTAAGGAAAATTTAGCTACATTCCTAGCTTATTATACACAAGCAGGGATAACCTAAACATATGATCCATGTATATTTTATGCCAGGGATGGCAGCCAATTCTACTATTTTCAATCAAATAATTTTACCTTCAGATATATTTGAAAAACATGTTTTGGACTGGTTTTTGCCGGAAAGGGGTATGACACTGACCGAATACGCCTTAGTGATGTGTTTAAAGATTGAGCATAAGGATATAGTTTTGGTAGGGGTTTCTTTTGGAGGTATGCTGGTTCAGGAAATGGCCAAGCATATTTCGGTAAAAAAAGTCATAGTAATCTCTAGTGTTAAACTTACCTCCGAACTTCCAAAACGCATGATTTTTGCTAAATATACTAAAATACATAAGTTACTACCCACAGGTTTGGTCAATAACGTAGAATTATTGGCAAAATATGCGTTTGGGGAAACCGTGACAAAAAGATTACAGCTCTATGAACAGTATTTGTCTATTAAAGATAAATACTATATAGATTGGTCCATAGATCAAATTGTAAATTGGAATCAAGCTACATGTCCACCTAATGTGGTGCATATTCATGGGGAAAAAGACAATGTTTTTCCTATCCAGTATATCAAAGATTGCATCACGGTTAAGAATGGATCTCATACAATGATAATTCATAGATTTAAATGGTTTAATGAGCACCTACCTAAAATTATTTTAGATAATGGACGTTCTATTTAATTTCTTTATTATATTGAACAAACACTAAGAGAAGGATTATGAAAATATTAAAAAATGGATTGATGTTGATTGGAATGCTTTGTGTAATAAGCAGCTTGATATTTGCGGTCCAAAATACAATGGATGGCACCTCAAATGATCAGGGGCCACATGAAGAAGAAGCCAACTCTTATAGATACAAGGTGAGGGCCATTGATATTCCCACGGATTTAAATTTTGCAGAAGAAAGTGTTCCTGTGAATGATCCAGAAGTAATGGAGCGGATTGACAGGGAATTTTTGGTTAATACCTACTGGCAGTCTAATGCCTTGTTGTTAATGAAAAGAGCTAATAAGTACTTTCCCATCATTGAACCAATTTTAAAGAAGAATGGTATACCTGATGATTTTAAATACTTGGCCGTTGCGGAAAGCGGATTGCATAATGTGGTCTCACCGGCTGGTGCAACGGGATTTTGGCAAATAATGAAAGGTACTGGAAAGGATTATGGACTGGAGATCAATGAGAATGTAGACGAACGCTATCACTTGGAAAAATCCACAGAGGTAGCCTGCAGGTATTTGAAAAGTTCCAAGGAAAAATTTGGAAGTTGGACCCTTGCAGCTGCTTCTTATAATGCAGGACCCTATGGTATTAAAAAATATCAAGGAGTACAACAAGTAGATGCTTACTACGATCTATTGTTAGGTGAAGAAACGGGAAGATATGTATTTAGAATTTTGGCGATCAAAGAAATTTTGTCCAATCCAGAAAAATATGGTTTTGAAATAGGTAAGGAGGATTTATATACTTCCGTACCGACCTTTACTGTTGAAGTAGATAGCCCTGTTGCCAATTTTGCGGATTTTGCCCAAGACTACGAAATCAATTATAAAATTCTAAAGAGACACAACCCATGGTTGAGGGAGGCGTCTTTGAATAATAGTTCTAAAAAGAAATATGTCATAGAAATTCCTAACAAAGGGTATTACAAGGTTTCAAAATAATGTATTCTTTTTTCAAGGAGCACCTTTGGCAAATTTTATTGGGAATCAATTATTTGTTGGTTATATTTTTCTCAATATTTATTGTTTTAAAGAATAGTAATCCTATAAGAACGCTTTCTTATTTGTTTGCCTTAGCAGCCTTGCCTTTTCTGGGTTTATTGGTCTATTATTTTTTTGGCCAAGATTATAGGAAATACAAGATTTTTGAAAAGAAATCGGTACTAGATAATATAAAACTTAAGGAATGGAGGGAGGCTTTTAAATTCACCCAAAAAGAGAACAAAGAATTTCGAGAAGAGTTCGGAGAAGGAATTTTTAAAATTTATAAGCTTCTGCAAAATAATGATAAGGCCGTAGTCACCTTCCAAAACAAGGCCAAGATCCTTATAAATGGCGAACAGAAATTCAAATTGTTGCTACAAGACCTAAAGGCAGCAGAGTCTCACATTCACGTGGAGTACTTTATAGTGGTCGATGATGAATTGGGCATACAAATTCTAGATCTACTTTGCGAAAAGGCAAAAAATGGAGTTCATGTTAGGTTAATTTACGATGACGTAGGCAGTACTATTTCTCCCAAAACAAAACAAAAGTTATCGGATAGTGGGGTAGAGCACCATGCTTTTATGCCCGTAACCTTTTCCAGGTTTACCAGTAAATTCAATTATAGGGATCATAGAAAAATAGTGATTGTAGATGGTATTGTAGGATATGTTGGAGGTATTAATATTAGAAAAAAGTATGATAACACCTATAATAACAATATATATTGGAGAGATACCCACCTAAGGTTAGAGGGGGATGCAGTAGGCTCCTTACAAGCTTCATTTCTTTTAAATTGGGATTTTGTATCCAACTCTAAGATTGATATACGGAAGGTGATGCAAAAACCTTTAATTGAAACAAAAAATACCACAGCAGTACAAATTGTTGCCAGTGGACCTGACACGGATTGGGCCAGTATTATGGAGGCTTTGTTTTTGGCTATAAATTCTGCCAACGATTCTATTTATATTACCTCACCTTATCTTATCCCAAATGCTGAAATATTAGCTGCTTTGACCACAGCCTCCAGGAGTGGGGTGGAGGTGAAAGTTATTATACCCAAAGATTCTGATTCATGGGCGGCAAAATATGCAACAGATTCATATATAGAGGAGTTTTTAGATTCAGGAATTGAAGTATATCGCTACACCAAAGGATTTGTGCATGCTAAAACAATTGTTATAGACAGTAACCTTAGTAGTATTGGAACCGCAAATTTGGATTACAGAAGTTTCACCATCAACTTTGAGATCAATGCCATGATATATGATACTGAAATATCATCCCAGATGAAAAAAATGTTCATGGAGGATTTAAAAGACTGTGAAATTGTAGATGTGGAGCGCTGGAAAAATCGACCTCTGAGCAAGAAATTAAGAGAGTCTTTTAGCAGACTTTGGGCTCCATTGCTCTAAATCTTCTTCATTTGCTGTTGCATCATTTTTATTTGCTCAGTCAGCATGTTCTGTTTGTCTAATTTTTTGGCCTCGTTAAGAAGCATCGTGGCTTCCCTTTTACGACGTTTTTGCATGGCTATGCCGGCGAGACTAAGTTTGGCCATAGCTACATCGTAATCCATGGTTAATCCTAGTTTTAACGCCTTTTTGAAATACTTCTCAGCTTGTGTCAAGTTAGTCTGTGAAAAAAGGATGCCGTGCAAATAGTTATAATATCCTTGTTGTTTTGTGGTTAGTGCGGCCTCCGGGTTTTTAATCTTATCTAACCATTTTTGAGTACCCGCCATATCCTGCTTTCGCATTCTTAAAAAAGCAAGTAGTATCATTTCATTTCTAAAATAAAGAAATATGAAAATGGAGGACAGTAATATTAAAAAGATTCCATTTCCTATATTTCCTTCTATAAATTGATAGATGGCATAGGCAATAATTAATCCGGCGATGATAAGTTTAAAAATTTTATTGAACATGATTTACTCGTTAATTAATTCGTAGGTAACTTTTGATTTTATTGTTGTAGGGATCTTTTGATCGCTCATTTGTGCCATTACTGAAGCACCTTTAGATACACCTTCCACATTCATTTTAGACATAAATCCAGTAGATCTATTGGTAGTGATATAGGTGTTCTGTGTTCCTGTAAGATTCATAGTGCTTGCAGGTTCTACTACATTCATAGAAACTACCGCCTTCCCTGATATCGTGGCTGATTTTAATGTTAAGGCCTTTAAAGTCCAAACCGTGGTTGCAGCCAACTTACCCTTATATTCATTTTCCCATGTATCTCCGACTTTAATTTTTTTGGTAGGATAGATGTAGGTCATTTGCTTGTAACTGTTGGAAAGGGCACCTGACCCAAATTCTGTTTCTAAAGATTTTTTCATCATTTTTAATGAAAAATCATCTTCCAATCCTGATGCAGCTGTCATTTTGGTTACCAAGGCATCTCCACCTTTAACCTCAAGGATGTCTCCATTCTTTGAAAGAGTCATTTTTACTGGACTGTTGAGTATACTGTTAAAAATGCTAGATTGCATGTCTCCCGGAACCACTTGTTTTGCCTTAACGTTCATTAATTCCCCCTGTATGCTAGAAGTCATTTTTAGATTTAAATCTTTAAAAGTAAGGCTAATTATGTAGTTTTTTTCCTTAATTGCAACAACCTTAAACTCTAATATCCCATTCATTTGGTTAACGATCTCATGGGAGGAACCATCTAACTCCTGAATAATGGTCTGTTTGGCATTCTGTTTTATGCGAAAAACATCTCCAACTTTCAAGGTATATTGTAGGGTAGTTTGCCCGTTAATGGTAGTGATGCAGAAGATGAAAAGTAAGAAAGAGAGAAATTGTCTCATGAAAAAAATAGGTTCCTGAATAATCGATTGCAAAAGTAATAAAAACAATCGTAAATATTTTTTTAATTAGATTTGTGAAAGTGAAAACTCTTCGTATATTTGCGCCCAGATTTTGCGGACAGAACCGCGGTTTTGAAAACATCAAAAAGTATTAAAAATGCCAGGACAAAAAAGAACATATCAGCCGTCAAAGCGTAAAAGAAGGAACAAACATGGTTTTAGAGAACGCATGGCAACAGCGAATGGTAGAAAAGTTCTTGCCAGAAGAAGAGCTAAGGGTAGAAAAAAATTAAGCGTTTCTTCAGAGCCAAGACACAAAAAATAATGATCACATTATTATTAAAAATATTAAGGTGTTACTTTTTATAAGTAACACCTTTTTTTTGTTTATTAAATTTAGATTAAACGCCATATCCAATGCCAAAAAGAAAAGATTTAAAATCAGTTTTAATTATCGGTTCTGGTCCCATAGTGATCGGACAAGCTTGCGAATTTGATTATGCCGGTTCGCAGTCCTTACGTTCCCTTCGTGAAGATGGAATAGAAACTATTTTGATCAATAGCAATCCAGCTACTATCATGACAGATCCTTCCATGGCGGATCATATTTATTTAAAGCCATTAAATACAAAATCGATTATAGAGATCTTAAAAAACCACCCCAATATAAATGCTGTTTTGCCAACAATGGGCGGACAAACGGCTTTGAACCTTTGTTTAGAAGCGGATGAAAAAGGTATTTGGGAAGATTTTGGTATAGAACTTATAGGGGTAGATATAGATGCCATCAATATAACTGAGGATCGTGAAAAATTCCGAGAGCTGATGTTAAAAATAGGAGTAGGTATGGCGCCTCAGGCTACTGCAACATCTTTTCTTAAGGGTAAGGAAATTGCACAGAATTTTGGATTTCCTTTAGTGATCAGGGCTTCTTACACACTAGGAGGCGCAGGAGCATCTATTGTTTATAGGCAAGAGGATTTTGATGAAATGTTGAGTCGTGGTTTGGAGATTTCTCCTATCCATGAGGTAATGATTGATAAGGCCCTCTTAGGTTGGAAAGAATACGAGTTGGAATTGCTTAGGGACAAAAATGACAATGTGGTCATAATCTGTGCCATAGAAAACATGGACCCAATGGGAATCCATACAGGAGATTCCATCACCGTTGCACCGGCAATGACACTTTCTGATAAAACATATCAGAGGATGCGTGATATGGCCATTTTGATGATGCGTAGTATAGGTGACTTTGCTGGAGGATGTAACGTACAGTTCGCAGTTAGTCCAGATGAGAAAGAAGATATAATTGCTATAGAGATCAATCCCAGAGTTTCCCGCTCATCGGCCTTGGCCTCCAAAGCTACTGGATATCCGATTGCTAAAATAGCTACCAAATTGGCAATAGGTTATCACCTGGATGAATTAGATAACCAAATCACCAAGTCTACTTCTGCATTATTTGAGCCTACCTTGGATTATGTGATCGTGAAAATCCCTAGATGGAACTTTGATAAATTTGAGGGATCTGACAGAACACTGGGACTTCAAATGAAATCGGTTGGAGAAGTAATGGGAATTGGCAGATCATTTCAGGAAGCCTTGCACAAAGCCACACAATCTTTAGAAATAAAGAGAAATGGACTAGGGGCCGACGGTAAAGGATATAAAGATTACGATCAGATCATAAGTAAATTGACGATCCCTAGCTGGGACCGAGTTTTTGTTATATATGATGCCATACAGTTAGGTATTCCATTAAGTAGAATCCATGAGATCACTAAAATAGATATGTGGTTCTTGCGACAATATGAAGAATTGAATTTCTTAGAGAAAGAAATTGAAAAGTACACCATTGAATCCTTGTCTAGAGAGTTATTGTTGGAAGCGAAACAAAAAGGTTTTGCGGACAGACAAATTGCACATATGGTAGATTGCTATGAAAGTGAGGTCTACAATAAAAGATCTTCCTTAGGGATCAACAGAGTATACAAATTAGTTGATACCTGTGCCGCAGAATTTAAAGCCATGACGCCTTACTATTATTCTACTTTTGAAGAGGAAATAGAAACAGCGGATGGTAAAAGATACGTGGAGAACGATAGTATTGTCTCTGATAAGAAAAAAATTGTTGTTTTAGGCTCAGGACCAAACAGAATTGGTCAGGGAATAGAATTTGATTACTGTTGTGTCCATGGGGTTTTGGCTGCTGCTGAATGTGGCTATGAGACCATCATGATTAACTGTAATCCTGAAACGGTATCCACGGATTTCGATACTGCAGATAAACTTTATTTCGAGCCTGTCTTCTGGGAACATATTTATGATATCATCCGTCATGAAAAGCCAGAAGGTGTTATCGTTCAACTAGGAGGCCAGACAGCGTTAAAGTTAGCCGAAAAATTGGATAAGTATGGCATCAAGATCATAGGTACCAGCTTTAAATCCTTAGATTTGGCAGAAGACAGGGGTAGTTTCTCTAAGTTATTACAAGAAAACAACATTCCGTTTCCAGAATTTGGAGTGGCTGAAACGGCTCAAGAAGCATTAGAATTATCAGATCGCTTGAACTTTCCACTTCTCGTAAGGCCATCTTATGTGTTGGGTGGACAAGGTATGAAAATTGTCATCAATAAGGAAGAGCTGGAATCCCATGTGGTAGGTCTTTTGAGATCTATCCCCAACAATAAATTACTCTTAGACCACTATTTAGACGGTGCTATAGAAGCAGAAGCAGATGCTATTTGTGATGGGGAAGATGTATATATCATTGGTATTATGGAGCATATTGAGCCTTGTGGTATTCATTCTGGAGACTCCAATGCAACCTTGCCACCATTTAACTTAGGGGAGTTTGTAATGCAGCAGATCAAGGACCATACGAAGAAGATAGCCCTTGCCTTAAATACAGTAGGTCTTATCAACATACAATTTGCCATTAAAGATGATCTTGTATACATTATAGAAGCAAACCCTAGGGCATCACGTACAGTGCCTTTTATAGCAAAGGCGTATAAGGAACCTTACGTGAACTACGCTACTAAGGTAATGTTAGGAGTGAAAAAGGTTAAAGATTTCAATTTTAATCCACAGTTGGAAGGTTTTGCAATAAAACAACCGGTATTCTCTTTTGATAAGTTCCCTAACGTAAATAAAAATTTGGGTCCAGAAATGAAAAGTACTGGCGAGAGTATTTTGTTTATAGATAACCTAAAGAATGATGATTTCTATAACCTGTATCACAGACGTAAAATGTACTTGAGCAAGTAATATCAAAACCAAATTTCTTTAATCAAGAAATTTGCTTGAAGCATAAAAAAAGCCCTGTAAGATTTCTTACAGGGCTTTTTATTTGTGAGATTATTCTCATTATGATCCCCATTCTGTATGGAAAATTCCTTCCATGTCTACTCTTTCATAAGTGTGGGAGCCAAAATGATCCCGTTGTGCCTGTATAAGGTTCAATGGCAACCTACTGGAAGTATAGGCATCAAAATAAATTAATGAATTTGATAATCCAGGAAGTGGTATCCCACTTGTTGCCCCATAGGCGACAACTTCCCTAGCAGAAGCAACAGTACCTTGAACTTTGGAAACAAAGGTTGGTGCCAGCAATAAATTCGGAACATCTTTGTCGGCCAAATAGGCAGAGGAAATATCTTCCAATAATGCAGCTCTAATGATACAACCTGCTCTCCATATTTTGGCAATTACAGAAAGATCTAGCTCATACCCGTATTCTTTGGAGGCATCATTCAATTGGTGTAATCCTTGGGCGTAGGTATTAATAAAAGCAAAATATAATGCTGCTTCTGCCATTTTTACTAATTCTTTTTTGTCAATAGCCTTAGGTTCTGGTCTGCCATAAAGCGAATCGGCTAATACGCGTTCCTCCTTTAAGGCAGAAATCTCTCGCATACTAACGGCAATGTCAATAGAAGGAACTGGAATACCTAGATCCATCGCATTTTGTGAAGTCCATTTTCCCGTACCTTTTTGCTTTGCCTTATCCAAAATTTTATCTACTAACGCACCCTTGCCTTGATCATCTTTTTGGGCAAAGATTTCAGCGGTTATTTCAATGAGGAAAGATTGTAACCTTCCTTGGTTCCACTCGTTAAAAATCTCATTGAGTTCGTCATTATTAAATCCGCCTGCTTTTTTTAGTAAATCATATATTTCGGACGTTAGTTGCATTAACCCGTATTCAATACCGTTGTGAACCATTTTCACATAATTACCAGCAGATTTTGGACCTAAATAAGCAACACAAGGCTCTCCTTTGAATTTTGCGGAAACAGCTTCAAAAATGGGCTGTACTTCCTTATATGCCTCTTTATTACCTCCGGGCATGATGCTAGGACCTTTTCTAGCTCCTTTTGCACCTCCAGATACGCCAGAACCAAAGAAATGAATGCCTTTTTCCTTCAAATAGGCCTCTCTGCGATCTGTATCGGTAAAGAACGAATTTCCGCCATCTATAATAAGATCGCCCTTTTCAATTTCTGGTAAGAGACTTTCTATAACTGAATCCACAATTTTACCTGCAGGAACCAAGAGCATTATTTTCCTAGGCTTAGTTAATGCCTGAACAAAAGTTTTAAGATCCGTGGAAGCATTAACTTTATTGGTGTTGCCGCCTTCTTTCACCAAGGCGTCTACCTTTTCTTGGTCTAAATCATATCCGAAAGCAGAAAAGTCATTATCGGCCACATTAAGTATAAAATTACGTCCCATGACTCCTAGACCTATAAGACCAAAATCGTATGTAGTATTCTCCATAATTTATTTTTGTTTCGAATTAAAGGAATTCACAATTGTTATGTTAAGTAATTTACGATGTAAATTGTATAACTTAAATAAGTTTTATCTTAGCGCAAAACTAGAATGATTTCAAAATTAATTTAAAATATCGACTTTTGGGCCTATAGTTTTTTTTGAAACTCCCATTGTCTCTTTTTAGCCTAATTTTGTTGTATAAATGGATACATTCCATTGCAATTGCTATAGACTATGAATAAGACTGCAAATCAAATGTTAGTGATTTTTGGTGCCTCGGGAGATCTAACTGCCCGGAAGTTGGTCCCCGCAATTTTTAATTTATACAAAGGAAAACATCTGCCAGAAAAATTTGTAGTACTAGGTGCAAGTAGAAGTAATTTGTCCAATGAGGAGTTTCGAAAAAAGGTAGTACACGAGAGCAAATATTTAAAAGAAAGGGTAAAGGAAGGACAAGAAGATTTTATAAAGGCGTTCTCTGATAAATTGTTCTATGAGGATTTAGGTAAGGATTACGATACGGATTATACCAATATAGCCAAACGGATCAAGGATTTAAATGAAAAGTATGGTACAGAAGATAATTTCATATTTTACTTTTCTACACCTCCTAATTTATATGAGGTCATAGCCAAAAACCTTTCTGATCAAGGGTTAAATGATGAGACTAAAGGGTGGAAAAGACTCATAGTTGAAAAACCTTTTGGATATAGCTTGGAAACCGCTCAGGGATTAAATAAAGGACTTCAAAAATACTTTAACGAATCTCAGATCTACAGGATAGACCATTACTTGGGAAAGGAAACCGTACAGAATTTATTGGTGACCCGTTTTTCTAATAGTATTTTTGAACCACTTTGGAATAGAAACTATATACATCATGTTGAAATTACTAATGCTGAAAGCGTTGGGGTCGAAAAAAGAGGGGGATATTATGATAAATCAGGAGCCCTTCGGGATATGTTCCAGAATCATTTACTGCAGATTGTATCCTTTATTGTTATGGAGCCCCCCATTGATGCTAGTGCAGAGGCAATACGGAATGAAAAAGTAAAGGCATTAAAATCTTTACGTATCATGATAGAAGAAGAGACTTTGGCCAAGAATACCATAAGAGGTCAATACATCGCATCAGATGCTAATGGGAAGCATGTAAAGGGATATAGAGAAGAGGACGATGTTCACCCACAGTCCATGACGGAGACTTATGCAGCTATTAAATTTTATGTAGACAACTGGCGTTGGAAAGATGTTCCTTTTTATGTGCGTACCGCAAAGAGGATGCCAACAAAGGTTACAGAGGTGGTTATTCATTTTGAATCTCCCCACCATCAAATATTCAAGGATTCTGATATGAACAATAAGGATAATAAATTAATTATCCGGATCCAACCCGATGAGGGCATTATGATCAAATTTGGAGTAAAAGTTCCTGGTCAGGGCTTTAAAGTAGAACGTGCAAATTTGGATTTTTATTATTCCAGCCTGTCAGAAACTAATGTCATGGAAGCCTATGAGCGTTTATTATTGGATGCTATGCAAGGCGATGCAACGCTTTATGCTAGGGCAGACGAAGTTGAGGCAGCATGGAGCTTTGTGGATCCTATTCTAAATTATTGGGAAAATAGTCCCGATGTCCGGACCTATGGATATTCTGCTGGCGTATGGGGACCAAAAAACGGAGATGACCTTATTGAAGGCAGTATGGGATGGAGGAACCCTGGAGAATTTATGGCAGATGATCCTGGCTTCTGCGTAATCAATTAAAAACCTACAATGGAACTTAAAATATTTACAACCAAAGAAGAAGTAGCCAAACGTTTTTCGGAATATTTGGTGAAAATCACAAATTCTAAGGAAGATGTGCATATAGCCTTATCTGGAGGAAGTACCCCAAAAATTGTCTTTGATGTGCTTGCTGATGAATATGGAAAGGACATTAATTGGGATAATGTACATTTTTATTGGGGAGATGAACGTTGTGTACCTCCAACCCATGAGGAGAGCAATTATAAAATGACATCAACCCATTTGTTTAAAAAAATTAGTATTCCTGAAGGTAATATTCATCGGATTCAAGGAGAGGACGACCCAAAGAAAGAAGCGAAGCGATATGCACAGCTTTTAGACGATAGATTGCCAAAACGCAATAGAAAACCACAATTTGATCTAGTGATATTGGGAATGGGTGATGACGGACACACGGCCTCCATTTTTCCTCACGAAATTGAGCTATGGGATGCCAAAGAGAATTGTGTCGTTGCAGTACATCCAGATTCCGGGCAACGAAGAATTACTATTACTGGCAAAATTATTAACAACTCTAAAGAGGTTGCCTTTCTTGTGACTGGAGCGGGAAAAGCAGAAAAAGTGGAAGAAATTATGAAGAAGGAAGGGGATTATGTCTCTTATCCAGCTTCTTTAGTAGCCCCAACCTCAGGACAGCTTATTTGGTTTTTAGATTCAGATGCCTCTAAAGAGCTTATGTCAATTCGAGGCTAACATTTTCTGTCTTTAAGGCTTCTAGGTGGTCTTCCAGTTTAAATTTAGAAGAAGTGAACTTGGTGCTTCTTAGAGTAGATTCGTTTTTTCGTTGAATACTGCGAGCAAATCTTCGTACTCCTTGTTTGTCCGTTAGCAAAAGCCCGGGAACAGAAATGTTTTTACCGTTAGCATCTTTGGCTACCATTGTAAAATAGGAGGAATTGCAATGTTTGACCTCCCCTGAGGTGATGTTCTCCGATTCTACCCTCACACCCACAACCATAGACGTGCGTCCTGTATAATTGATGGATGCTTTTAAGGTTACCAATTCTCCCACTTCTATAGGATTTAAAAAATCTACTTTATTGACCGAGGCCGTTACACAGTAACTCCTTGAATGTTTTGAGGCACAGGCAAAAGCAATCTGGTCCATTAGGTTCAATATATATCCACCATGTATTTTTCCTCCAAAATTTGAATTTACGGGTAGCATGAGCTCCATTAAGGATATGCGGGTCTCTTTTGGTGTTTTAAACTTGTTCATGGTTGGTTAGTTTCTAAAATGTGGTGATCTTTCTGGTTTTACTTCTGTAATAAAATATCTTGTATCTCCCAACCAGGAAAAGGTTCTAAACCGTTCTGCATAGTTTACTTTTACATATTGCCCTTGATATTCTTGAAGCTTATTTATGACTTCTTTGTCCTTGTCGAGTACAGAAAAGGTAAAGATCTGGGCGCCGGATATGCCTTGGCTAATTTCTCCCTCCCAGGTTTTGATTAAAACCCCTTTATGGCTTATTTTTATGAGTTCTCCTGAACGTACTCCATCACTATAGGGAACATAATATATGAAGGCATAATATATGGAAAAGAGGGCTATTACTGCCACAATTCCTATTGTCAGAAATTTTCTCATAGTTCAAGTTTAGGTTCTTCCTCAAAATCGTCTTCAAGATCATCATCTTGTGCACGTTTTAGCAAGTTTTCTGGGATCGATTTTTTTGCTTTCGCCCCCATTCTTTTCAGCTTTTCAATGCTGGTAATAATATTTCCCCTGCCATCTATCAATTTGTTCATGGCCCCTTTATATTCTATTTTGGCCTCATCCATTTTTTTGCCCACTTTAGTAAGGTCAGAAACAAAACCTTCAAACTTATCATAAAGGGCTCCCGCCTGACGGGCTATCTCAATAGCATTTCGCTGTTGTTTTTCGTTGTTCCACATGCTGTCTATGGTCCTTAAGGTGGCCAATAGAGTAGAAGGGGTAACAATAATAATATTCTGTTCAAATGCCTTGTTGTAAAGGGAGTTATCATTGTTGATGGCAATGGCAAAGGCCGGCTCTATGGGCACAAACATCAACACAAAATCTGGACTATCCATTTCGTACAGATCTTCATATTTTTTGGCCGATAATTGATCAACATGTCTGCGAAGGGAATTAACATGGTCTTTTAAAAACTTATCACGCATATCGTCCTCCGCATTTACATAGCGCTCATAATCTGTTAAAGACACCTTGGAGTCTACAATCATTTTTTTGCCATCGGGCAGGTTGATGATTACATCGGGTAGAACACGACTTCCATCCTCTCTTGTAAAACTTTGTTGTACCGTATATTCCCGGTCTTTTTCCAAACCAGATTTTTCCAATACCCGTTCCAAAACCAATTCCCCCCAATTTCCTTGCATCTTACTGTCTCCTTTTAAGGCTTTGGTAAGGTTTTCTGCTTCTTGGGTGATCTTTAGGTTTTGTGTTTGCAAATTGGCCAGTTGTTCCTTTAAAGCGGAGTGCATGCCCACGCTCTCTTTTTGACTGTCATCGACCTTTTTTTCAAAAAGCAAGATCTTATCTTGTAGTGGAGTCAATATGTTTTTGATGTTTATTCTGTTCTGTTCGGTGAACTTGGTACTCTTTTCATCCAAGATTTTGTTGGCTAGGTTTTCGAACTCTTTGGTGAACTTTTCCTGAAGCTTTTCTACTTCTTGTTTTTGCTCCCTATTTTTTAAATCCAAATTCTCTAGGTCTGCTTGGTATCGCGTTATTTGGTTGCTCAATTGCTCTTTCTCTGAACGCAGCTGATCTTTTTCCCCATCTGAAGTTTTTAGTTTTTCTTCTAGAGAAGTGAGATTGTAACGCAGTTGTTGCTCCCTTTCCACTAGGGTACTTTGACCTGATTTTGTTTTTAAAGTTTGAATGTAATGGCCAAGAAAAAAGCCAAGGCCCAAAAATAATAATCCTAAAATGATGTAGGTAAGCAATCCGTCCATTGATAATATGTTCTCTGAGGTAAAGATAAAGGATTGATCTTAAATTATCACTCAACCTTGTTCTTACTTTTTAACTTTGAATGAACCTGATTGACTATCAAAAGTTATGGTGTCCGCGGGGAATAAATTTTCAAAACTTTTATGGGTAATGAGCTCACAGGGTTTCCCAAAGCTGCTTTTATTTTCTTCCATAATCAACATCTTGTCGCACAATTGAATTGCAATTTCAATTTCATGGGTTGTAAAGAGAATGGTTTTTTTAGTCTCATGCGCTATCGCTCGTAATAATTTCAAGATATGTACTTTATGGTAAAGATCTAAGTGGGAGGTAGGTTCGTCCAGTAACATAATACTTGTGTCCTGTGCCAAGGCCCTAGCAATCATAACTTTTTGGAGTTGCCCATCACTCAGTTCATAACATTTTTTATGTTGTAGTTCTTCAATTTGCACCATTCTTATTGCCTTGCTTATTTTATCTTTATCCAATTTAGTCAAAGTGCCTATCCAATTGGTATAGGGTTGCCTCCCAAGACTAATGAGTTCCAAAACGGTTAGATTTTTAGAAGCCACGGGCTCTGTTAATACAATGCTTATTTTTGACGCCAAACCCAAAGAGGTATAAGATTCTAAGTTCTTACCATCCAATAGTATTTCCCCAGTTAATTTAGGTTGTACCATTCCCAATGTCCGTAATAAAGTGGATTTACCAATACCATTAACACCTACTATAGCAGCCAATTCTCCTTTTTGTAGTGAAAAAGAAACATCCGTGGCTACAATATTTTTTTGTTTTTTATTTAGATAGCCTATGGTAAGGTGACTTGTGCTTAGTGCGATATGTGTATCTGTAGTATTAATTTTCGGTAGCTTAATTTGTTTATAGTCTTATCAATTGAAGTTTTCTTAAAATATCATCTTCCTTTTTCTAACCAATAACCAGATAACCACAGGTGCACCAATAATGGAGGTGATGGCATTTATGGGAAGCACATTGGCTGAGGTTGGTAATTGAGCAATGGTATCACATACCAACATCAGGATTGCCCCGTATAAAAGTACGGCAAGAACAAGTATTTTATGGTCGGTCGTATTAAAAATCTGCCTTGTCAAATGTGGCACGGCGAGCCCAACAAATGCTATTGGACCTGCAAAGGCAGTAATACCGCCGGCGAGCAGTCCGGTAGCCAGAATAATTAAAAATCTTTTTTTTACAATGTCTACTCCAAGACTTCGGGCATAATTTTCACCCAAGAGCATTGCATTTAATGATTTAATGGCTGCAATGCTCAAAAGAATGCCTATTGCAAGTATTATAAATAATAGCCCTATTTGTGACCAAGACAGGTTCCCAAGGCTACCAAAAGACCAGTAAACATATTGCTGTAATTTTTCAGCATTGGTAAAATAGGATAAAACGCTCACTACGGCTGCAGTGATACTGCCAAACATTAGACCTATGATTAAAAGAGCCATGGTATCTTTTACTTTTGAGGCTACAACCATAACGGCCAAAAGCACTATAAAACTGCCAATGCTAGACACAATAGCTAAGGAAATATCATTTATCAAGCCGAAGCTAAATAAGCCAGAAAACAAAGATGAGCCCATAATGAGCATAGCCGCACCCAAACTTGCACCGGAACTTATGCCCAACACAAAAGGTCCAGCTAAAGGATTTCGAAAAAGCGTCTGCATGAGCAAACCGCTTAAGGCGAGTCCACTACCCACCAATATAGCAGTCAAAGCCTTTGGTATTCTATAGTTCCATATGATGTAACCCCATGCCTCATTGGCAAGTGGCTCATTAAAAATAGCTTTTAGAGTGGACATAAATGGAATGGCCACAGATCCCAAACTGATATTAATCACAAAGCAAAGAATCAAGGCTAACAGCAAAAAAGTAAAAGGTGCTTTATATGATTTGGGTGACTGCATTTATTCCAAGGGTTTAAAAAAGAAAGGTTCATAAACCGGTAACAATTCTGGATGGAAGATATGGATGAGATCTTTTAAGACTAAATCGGGTCTATTTGGTGCCAACTCATAGTAAAGTACTCCGCCTGATGCTCCTTTTGAACTGGCATAGCTGTATATCTTACGTTCTTTAAATGCATTAAATTGGATATAATGTCTGTTGCCCTCTTCCAATTGTTTATAAGATGTGTATTGGGAAGGGGAGATCCAAAAATCGGCCTCTTTCGCAGTATCAAGAACACTTTCCACACTTAGAGATAAACTTCCTGTTTCTTCTGTGCTCCTCCATAAATAGGCAGCATTCGCATCAGATATAAAATTGGAAGCCCAACTTTTTCCTCCTGGCAGATACCACACATCCTTATAAAGAGCACCGCTTAAAACTGTAGGTCTGCTTTTAGCTTTGAGAGCCATTTGTTTGGCTTGGTTGTAATTGGTTTCAATGGCTTTAAAAATAGAATCTGCTTTTTTTTCCAGATGATAAAAAGGAGCAAAGAATTTGATCCATTCCGCTTTGCCCAAGGGAGTTTCTTCTGTCCAATCCCCATTGTAAACCACGGGGATGTTAGAATTCTGTATTGTGCTATAGGCTTTGTTACGATTGTCTATACTAAAACCTATCACTGCATCCGGTTGCAGGGCTATTACCATTTCGGCATTAATGGCTTCATTGTTGCCTAATTCCTGAACTATATTTTTAGCAATTAGGTTTCTAGTTTTTTCCGAAGAGATGTATTCAGTATTTGGGAACCCTATCAGTGTGTTCTCCACTCCCAGTATCTCCAAAGCGGGGATATGGGTAGTAGATGTTACCACAATTTTTGCAATAGGAGTGGCGATGACAGCGTCATATTCATCCCTATTCAAAGTGACAAAAGCTAATTTTTCCTTAGGGACCAAAGCATAAGTAAATGCTGCTTCCGCGTTTGGCCATGGCGAGGTTATTTTAATAGTGGTAATTCCTTCTGATGATTTGGTAATAGTAAAACCTTTAGCATGAGAAATAGCGATGGTTTCTGTTGGTATAGATGATGGAATTTTCTCTTTGGGTTCCTGTTTACAGGACAAAAAAACCAATAGTACCAGAAGACAGTGAATAGTTTTCAAAAAATAATGATTTTGGTATATGGGCAAAAGTAGTATTTAATTCTTGAATGAAATTTTAAACTACAGACTATAAAACCCATGATGCTTTGTTATTTGCTTAATCATTGCTTTTATTATTTGTGGATTATCTGTATTTCAGAATCTCAAACATAAAAATGGGTGATTTTTGTAAAAAAAGGTTTAATTTCGAACAGAATTTTGGTTTCTATTATTTTTAATAGGATTAAAAGGGAATTCGGTGTAATTCCGAAGCTGTTCCCGCAACTGTAAGCTATGCCCATTTGAATGGGTGCTCGCTACATCTTCAAAAACCACTGTTTATGCTGATACGTTTTCAGCACTTGTCCCTAAAAAGTCAAGTAATATAAATGGGAAGGTACGTAGTAAGACGCAAGTCAGGAGACCTGCCAAGTTCATAACTAAAATGAAAAGACTTTCGGGTAAAAGGTCTTCATTGATATGGAACTAAAACGGTTACTTTTATTTATTCCGGTATTCTTGTATACCTTTCTATTGCATGCCCAAACGGACAGTATTATTGTTTTGGATGAAGTGATTCTGAGCGACGCCAAATTAAAGTATTTTTCTAAAGGGCTAAAAGTTGAGGTATTGTCAGATTCAACCATTAGAAGAAATAGTTCTACACTAACCAATCTCCTTCAATTTAATTCCAATATATACTTTAAAGAAAATGGTTACGGTATGGTTTCCTCTGCTTCCTTTAGAGGCACCAATGCCTCTCAAACTGCCGTAATCTGGAACGGAATTAATATAAATTCCCAATTAACGGGACAGACCGACTTTAACACCATAAATCCACAAAATTATAATTCTGTTTCGGTAAGAAGTGGAGGAGGAAGTGTACAATACGGAAGTGGGGCTATTGGGGGTAGTGTATTGCTCAATGACTCTTTTTTGTTCGGAAAACATTTTTCCAATAGTTTGCAACTAGGTTATGGGAGTTTTAATACCAGAAGATTTGATTATGGGACATCCTATGGTTCGCAAAAAATTTCTTTAAATTTTGGGGTTAATTACAATGCCTCCGATAATGATTACAAGTATTTGGGTACAGAGAGAAGAAATGAAAATGGAGAATTCAATAACATAAATTTTAATACCTCCCTAGGATATTTAATTTCTAAATCCCAATTATTAAAGTTTTATCATACAACTTTTTATGGCAACAGGAACTTTTCTGGTACATTAACAGCACCCTCTAATGACAATTATAAGGATGTAAACTCGCGATCCTTGGTTGAGTGGAGCCAATTTAACGACAAGATAATAAAACGTCTTAAGGTTGCACATTTGTACGAAAGATATCGGTATTACTTTAACCAGGATAGACCTGAATTCACCTATGGAAGCACTAATTCCTATATTCTTAACTATGATGCCAAATACCAATTAGGTAGCATCACCTTAAATGGAATAGGGGAGTTAAGTACTATAGCTGCCGAAGGTTCTAATATAGAAAATGCAACAAGAAACCAAGCAACCGGAACGCTGATGTTTTCACACGAGGTAACCAACAAGTTTACTTATGGACTTAACGTAAGACAAGAATTGGTGTCGGATTTTCAAAGTCCCTTACTTCTGTCCTTTGATAGTAAGTACTTGTTTACCAAAAGATATAACATTAATATAAATGCTTCTAAAAATTATCGAATTCCTACTTTCAACGATCTATACTGGTCTGGTGCTGGAGCCATTGGCAACGAGAATCTTATTCCGGAGACTTCAAAACAGGCAGAATTGGGGCAGAACATAACAGGTCAGGGATACCTTTTTAATCTGACCGCTTTTTATATTTCCAGTGAAAACCTGATACAATGGACCCCTAATAATTCTGGGATTTTTAGCCCAAGAAATATAAAGGAATCAAAGCAATATGGTGCAGAAGTAGCGTTGGATTTAGAAAAGACTTGGGGGAAACACCAGCTTCGTTTTAAAAATTTATATGCCTATACCAAATCCGTGGATAAGCAAACCAATCACCAATTGATTTATGTTCCCGAGCACCAATTCACATCCAATTTGTCTTACCAGTTGAAACGTTGGGATGTTTATTATCAATTGTTGTACAATGGGTCTGTTTTTATAACAACCGATAACAGTGAAAGCCTTCCTGGATATAGTCTATCAAATTTAGGTGTTGAACATAATTTTCAACTTTCACCTAAGATAAAATGCACCCTTGGTTTTAAAGTCAATAACCTTTATAACACGTACTATCAAAATGTTGCCTTTAGACCAATGCCTAATAGAAATTTCAATCTTCAATTTATAACTAAATTTTAAACCATCAAAAACAATGAAAAGTACATCAATTCTAGCATCAGTTTTCATACTTAGCCTTTTAATAGGCTCTTGTAGTACAGATGACACTGAAACACCACAGGAACCTTTAGGCGCATATGAAGGTGGGATTTTGGTTTCCAATGAAGGACCCTTCGGCAATGGGACAGGAACTGTAACCTTTATTTCCAGTGACCTAAACATTACAGAAAGCGCTATATACAATAAGGTTAATGGAGAGGATTTGGGAAACATAGTTCAGTCTATCGGCTTTAATGGGGACCAAGCTTATATTGTGGCTAATAATTCTGATAAGATTACGGTTGTAAATAGATACTCCTTTGAGAAATTGGGTACTATTACTGAAGGATTGGATAATCCTAGATATTTTGTTTCAGTAAACAATACTGGTTATGTGACCAATTGGGGTGATCCGTTTGATGAGACAGACGATTATGTAGCGATTATCAATTTGCAGAATTTTACGGTAGCGGGGACTATTTCTGTTGTGTTTGGCCCTGAGGATATCGTAGTTAATAATAATACCATTTATGTGGCCCATCAGGGAGCCTTTGGCCAGAACAATATAATTACGGCAATAGATGCCAATACGAATACTGTTTTAGAAACTATAACAGTAGGAGATGTACCCAATTCCCTAGTTTTGGACCCACAGGGCAATTTATGGGTATTATCTGAGGGAAATCCTAGTTACACTGATAATGAAACAGCAGGCTCTCTTACAAAGATAAATACCTCCTCTAATTTGGTGGTAGACACTTTGGAATTTCAAAGTACCGATCACCCTGGACTCTTATGTTCTGATGGTATTGATTTGTACTATCAACTTAATGGAGCGGTTTATAAGATGAGCTATTCTGATAGTTCCTTGCCATCTGGTCCAAGATTCGGGGGAGTGTCTTTCTACACCATGGCCGTTGCCAATGGTAAGCTGTACGGTACAGATGCAAAGGACTTTGCTAGTCAGGGATCCTTAACAGTTTATGACCTTGACACGAATAGTGTTATCAAAACTGTTACAACAGGGATTATTCCTGGAGGAATATACTTTAACTAGCCTATAATAGTAACCAATAAAAAAGGGCTTGGTGAAACACCAAGCCCTTTTTTATTTACTTAGCTTCACATTAATTTTGTTGTTCTTGAGGAAGCAGGTACATATCGTAGTTAAATTTTGGAAATGATATCTCCTTTTCTGTTTTGAACATTTTCATGTTCGGTTCTAGAGTTCCCTTTTTACTTGATGCACCTAGAATAACATCTAATGTTGCCCGAAGTAATGCTTCATTAGGATCTCCAAAAGGTTTAATATCCGAGACAAATCTAAATTCCTCTACTAAAAATTCTGGATCAAAACCAAAGGTGTAATCACTTTGATCTTTACTATTAAAAACTTGAAAAACAATTGGTTGCATACCAATGGTATGATTTTTATTCCGATTGTCTAGATTAGTGTACGGAGAAGGGGAATCAACGACTGTTATAGAACCTTCATTCTTCCCAACAGTTTTTTCTCCAACCAAAATAACTTCCATATATGGCCTTAAGCCATTAATGATCATTTCGCTCGCCGAAGCAGTACCTTGACCAGTTATAACATATAATTTTGTAAGGCTTTTAATTCTGTTTGAAGGTACTTGTCCAGTATTGTCTCCTGATTTTTTATCATATAAATAGACCTCATTAAAAAAAGGAAAATTAACACCGTTATTGCCATCTCTTTTAGCATTGTATTGAAGTCTAGCAAACGTTTGGCTATTAGCAGGAACGTTACCATTAATCATACTAGCCAAAAATGCCGAGGTTAAAACAGAGCCGCCTCCATTATATCTTAAATCTAAAATGAGTTCGGTTATATTCTCGCTCTTAAAAGAGTTAAATACATCGTTTAATTCTCCATTGTAGGTTCTCGTAAAACCGTTATAAACTAAATAACCAATCTTTTTACCTCCTTCTTGAATAACTTGAAAGTGTTGAATGGGACTTACAGGAATTACAACAGCATTCAAGTTTATTTCACCTTCAATAGAGGTGACGTTTCCATTTTCTATATTAGCTAAGCCTAAGGAAATGCTTTTTTCACTAAATACTTTATTAATTATGGAGGCATTATCAACGTTCATGGTCACTCCGTCTACTCTGTTTATTATATCTCCTCTTTTTAAACCTGCTATATCAGCTGGGGAGCCGGCGACTACGTATGCAATAAAAATAACAATGTCTTCCGTATCTGGATTTGGTCTAATTAATCGCCTAGGAAATCCAATACCATAGGATTCTTTAATTCCATTAAAACTATTTAATTGTTCGTCTACATCGGGAATATACCATGAAAAATCATCGGTCACACCGGGTTGATACACTAAATCATTAAATAGATCTTCAGGAGAATTATAACTATTTAAATATTTATTAAAATCATCAGTAGTTTTGAATCTGGTATCGGCTAAATCAGGTTGATCTGCCTGCCAAAAATACCAATAATTCATTCCTTCCCAGATAAATTCATTTACTTCACTATTTAAAGTAACAGTAACAACCTCGGGTTCGTTATCCTTACTACAGCTGGCATTAAACATAACCATTCCTAAGAATAGCAAATACACCTTTTTCATAAATCTTTTTTTAAATAAATATGCTCAAATACCGTTCCAATTTTATGGAAGAATGTAACTCTATATATGGCGGGTAATGGGCAACTTTTTTTATAACGGTCGTAATAGTACGTTCTAAATTACTGAGTTTATATAGAATAAAAAATTTTTTGTAACAATATTCGTTATACTTCGTCTTCCTTATAGAAACCAACGTATGGTTACTAACAACCAAACCAATAATGAAACAAGTGGAATTTTTAAATGTGGTGATGCCTTTTAAGGATAAGCTATATCGTTTAGCAAAACGCTTACTGGTTTCAAAGGAGGAAGCGGAGGATGCCACTCAGGAAATTTTATTAAAGCTTTGGGCTAATAATACCAGCATGGCCAATTATAATAATGTAGAGGCTTTTGCAATGACTATGACAAAGAATTTTTGTCTCGATCGTTTAAAGTCAAAACAGGCCGGAAATTTAAAATTGGTCCACAGTAATTATAAGGATGAAAACACCTCCTTACAAAACCAATTAGAAGCCATTGACAGTGTTGGTTGGGTTCAAAAAATAATGGAGGAACTTCCGGAACAACAAAAATTGGTATTGCAATTAAGGGACGTGGAGCAGTATGAGCTAGATGAGATTGGGCAGTTATTGGATATGAAACCAACAGCAGTACGAGTTGCCTTGTCAAGGGCCAGAAAAGAAGTAAGAGTAAGATTAATGGCAAAACACAACTATGGAATTAGATAAAATAAATATGTTAATGGAAAAGTACTTCGAGGCTACTACTACGGTGGCAGAGGAGGAAGTTTTGAGGAACTATTTCCTAAATGAGAAAGTAGCACCACATTTAGAGCAGTACACTCCCTTATTTCAGTTCTTTTCCAGAGCTAAAGAAGAACGGTTCACCAAGCAGGTTCCATTAAAACCTAGAAAACAGCCGTATAGATGGTTATCCGTTGCAGCAGTCGCAGTTCTTGTATTTGGCATATATTTTGGTAGAAGTTACCAAGAAAAAAGAGAAGCAGAATTCGCTTATCAACAAACAAAAAAGGCCTTGACCCTCTTAGCCTCAAATTTTAGTCGAGGAACAGAGAAAGTGGCCTATTTGAAAGAATTTGAAGTAGCTAAACAAAAAATTTACAACAACAATTAAAAGAAAAAAAGATGAGAAATATTTTAGTAATACTAGTAGTAGCCTTTTTGTCCTATTCAGGGTTTTCACAATCCATGTTTGATAAATATGAAGATTTGGATAAGGTGAGCGCGGTCGTAGTCAATGAGAGCATGTTCAAATTATTGAGCAAAATAGAAGTAGATGTTGATGAACCCGAGGCAAAAGATTTTATGGCAATTGCCAAGAGTATAAAAAATCTAAAGGTTTTTATTACGGAGGATAAGGCCATATCTGCCGACATGAAATCATCGGTAGATAAATATCTAAAATCAACGTCTTTGGTAGAGTTGATGCGTGTAAAAGATAAGGATGCCAATGTTAATTTCTATATTAAAAGTGGAAAGGATGATGATCACGTAAGCGAATTGCTCATGTTTGTTACCGGCATTAATAATGCGAACATGGATGTTAATGGCCGTAAGGTGGAGACCGTATTACTTTCTTTGACGGGAGATATAGATTTAAACAAAATCAACTCCCTTACCAAAAAGATGAATCTTCCACAGGAATTGAACAAGGCAGGCAAAAACAATAAAAAGTAATAGTATGAAAACATCAATCAAAAAAACAGTACTTGCATTTGTTGCCATGGGGTTTTTGGCAGCTTGCTCTTCCAATCAGAGCATACAGGAATATTATGTGGACAACTCAAATAATCCAAATTTTATCTCCATTGATATTCCGGCCAGTATTCTAAATCTGGACAAGGCAGAACTATCACCTGAAGAGAAGAGAGCAATACAATCATTAAAAAAATTGAATGTCTTGGCCTTTAAAAAAACGGCAGAGAATGCTGCTGAATTTAAAGTGGAGAGTGCTAAGGTGAATGCAATCCTAAAATCTGATAAGTTTGTTGAGCTCATGAAATTAAAATCATCTTTTGGTAATGGAGTTGTCAAATACTTAGGTGAGGATGATGCAATAGATGAGGTAATCATTTTTGGTTCCAATAATGATCAAGGTTTTGCGTTGATCAGGGTATTGGGAGATGATATGAATCCAGCCTATTTGATGACCCTTATGAGAGCCTTGCAAAAATCTGATTACAAGGGAGAGGGTATTGGCAGTCTGCAAGATTTTATGAAAGGATAAGTCATAAACTAAATATCATAAAAAAACCTGTATCGTTTTTAGATGCAGGTTTTTTTTATGAAAAATATACAGTTCTACGTGCCGAAAATTGATATGAGCCTATGCTATGAACTAATCCTTATCGACTAGTACCTGCAAGTTGTTCTTGCCAAAATCCAATGTCCTGATAGGGAATGGAATATTGATATTCTGCTTGTCGAAATGTTCTTTGATTAATTTAATAGCCTTGTGCTTGGCAAAAAGTTCTTGCTTACTGTTGATCATATCTACGGAAAACCTGGTAAAGAAATTAATGGATGAATCCCCAAATTCCGTGAAATAAAATTCCACGGCCTCATCGTCTTTTTGTTCAAAATTTTCCGAGATTATTTTTACTACTATTTCCTCTACCTTTTGCAAGCTACTCTCATATCCTACCCCACAGGAAACCGAAATTTTAGTTCTTGGAGTTAACGAATAATTTGTAAACGAGCCATCGATAAATTTGGAATTGGGTATGATCACATAATTATTGTCTGGCTTTCTAATAACCATATTTCGAAGACTTATCTCGGTAACAAAACCTGCAGTTTCATCGGTTTCTATATAATCGTTGATACGTATGTTATCCATAAAGGAAAGGACAAGACCACCAAAAGTATTGCTTAAGGTGCCTTGAAGTGCCAATCCTATGGCTAAACCAATAACTCCAGCCCCTGCTAAAATACTAGTAAGAACCTTATCTAGTTCTAAGACCATGAGGGCAATAAAAAAGCCGGTCATTAAAATAGTGACAAAAATTACTTTGGCTATGATGTCTCTTATGGATATCTGACTAACTCTTTTCAGCAAGACTTTTCTAAAGAGCTTTCGTGTTCCCTTGGCAATGAAATAAAATATAATAAATATCCCTATAGCCATAAGGATGTTTGGGAGCTTAAGTATCAACATATCTAACCAGTTGTATAGCTTATCCCAAAGTTTTAATACTGCCCGTTCTAAAGAAAATTTATTGTCCATAGATAATTTTTTATGTTTTATTGAGGTTAAAAATAGCAAAAAATAATGGTGTCATTTTTCGATAGTTTTAAAACCCCTCCCTTCAAAAAAATAAAAATAATTGTGTAGGCATATAAAGTAAACAAAAAAGCCACCTGGCTGGTGGCTTAATTTTTCAGAACTTTTTATTAGATCCCCGTATAATTACTTGGTGTTATTGCCTTTAGTTCTGATTTGATAGCTTCAGTGACTTCCAAAGTATCTATAAAGCTAGCAATGGATTGTTGCGTAATTTTCTCATTGGTACGCGTAAGTCCCTTTAATGCTTCATACGGGTTTGGATAGGCTTCCCTTCTCAATATCGTTTGAATCGCCTCAGCTACTACTGCCCAATTATTTTCCAGATCCTGTTCAAATTTTTCTTTGTTCAACAATAATTTGTTCAATCCCTTAAGGGTCGCCTGGAAAGCGATCAATGTGTGTCCAAATGGAACTCCCACATTACGCAACACGGTACTATCCGTTAAATCGCGTTGTAATCTGGAAACTGGAAGTTTCGCTGACAAGTGCTCAAATATGGCATTTGCTATTCCAAGATTTCCTTCTGAATTTTCAAAATCGATAGGATTAACCTTATGGGGCATGGCTGAAGACCCTACTTCTCCTGCTTTTATTTTTTGTTTAAAATAATCCATGGAAACATAGGTCCAAAAGTCCCTATCCAAGTCTAGGATGATATTGTTGATTCTTTTTAGAGTATCAAAAAGCGCTGCCAAGTGGTCGTAATGTTCAATTTGGGTAGTGGGAAAGGAATGGTGTAGTCCCAGTTTTTCCTGCACAAAGGTTTCGCCAAATTTTTTCCAATCTACATTGGGGTATGCAACTTTATGAGCATTGTAGTTTCCTGTAGCTCCACCAAATTTTGCAGCGCTAGGAATATTATTCAATAAATTGAACTGTTCTTTTAATCGTGTAGCAAAAACTGCTATTTCTTTTCCCAATCGGGTAGGAGAGGCAGGCTGTCCGTGTGTCCTTGCCAACATGGGTATTGCGGCCCATTCATTTGCCAATTCCTGCAATTTGGTTAGGATCTCCATGTATTGAGGAACATATACCTCATTCATTGCTTCTTTAATGGAAAGGGGAATAGAAGTATTGTTTATATCTTGTGAGGTTAATCCAAAATGGATAAACTCCTTAAAGGACTGTAATCCTAAAGAATCAAATGCTTTTTTTAAAAAATACTCTACAGCTTTAACATCGTGGTTGGTAACTTTTTCAATGTCCTTTATCGCCTGGGCATCTTTGGTATCAAAATTTTTATAAATATCCCGAAGGGTGTCAAATTTTGAATGATCAAAAGATTGTAATTGTGGAAGCGGAATTTCACAAAGGGCAATGAAATATTCAATTTCAACGCGTACTCTATATTTGATTAGTGCCTCTTCAGAGAAATAAGGGACCAAAGAAACAGTTTTACTTCTGTAGCGTCCATCTATTGGAGATATGGCATTTAATTCGTTTAGTGACATCTTTTAGGAAATTGATTATTTTTTTGAAAGTCTCAAAGATAGCTATTACTTAAGGAGTTTAAAAGTTTATAGGGGCCAATGGATTAAGATTCTTTTATTTATAGGGTATTTTTATTGAAATTTTAAGTAGCTATAATTTACCTTTTAAACCCTAAGCACTGGTAAGCACTTTATAAATAAAAAGGAGTTTTGAATTTTTCCTAAAAAATATTAATCATAGGTTTAAATTTAGTACTTTTCTTTTTCAATTTTCATGATATGAAAACAGCAAAAAGGATAGGGTGGATTTTATTGATTGTTTTTATAGGCATGCAGCTTTATAGGCCAGCTAAGAATGTGGCCAGTGGAGAACATACAGCCGTTTTTCTTTCAGAAACTAATCCGCCTCAAGAGGTGAAACTTATTTTAGAAACTACCTGTTACGATTGCCACAGCAATAATACAGTTTATCCTTGGTATAATAATATTGCCCCCGTTTCCTATTGGTTGGCAGACCATATTAATGAGGGTAAGGAACATCTCAATTTTTCTGATTGGGAAAATTATACTTCTAAAAAGAAAGAGCACAAACTAGAAGAATTAGTAGAAGAGGTAGAAGAAGGGGAAATGCCACTAGAGGAATATACCTGGACCCATGAAGAAGCGCGTTTAAATCCTAAACAAAAGGAAATGATCATGGTCTGGGCAAATAAATCTAGAGTGCTCTATCAATTAGGTCCGCTACCACAGTAGGAACACCAATTGCAGCTGTTTTTTGAACGATGATGAGATTTTCAAATGCTGAGGGTGATATATTAGGTTTAGGATCAATAAAATATATAGGAGATTGCGTTGGGGTGAATTGTACGAGGCTAGCTGCAGGATAAACTTGCATAGAGGTGCCAATAATTATAATGATATCTGCGTTTTGAGTAATTTCAATGGCTTTGTCTAACATGGGTACCTCTTCCCCGAACCATACTATATGTGGTCGCAATTGACTTCCCTTGTTACATGTATCTCCTAAATTAAGGTCGTTCTTCCAATCAATGATCACATCTGGATCAATGCTACTCCTTACTTTTAATAGTTCTCCATGTAAATGTAGAACCATGGAACTACCGGCTCTCTCATGTAGGTCGTCCACGTTTTGAGTAATGATGGAAACATCATAGAATTTTTCCAAGGCTACTAGTGCGATATGGGCTTTATTTGGGCTTACATCAAATAGTTGTTTTCTTCTCTGGTTATAAAAATTGAGTACAAGAGTAGGATTGTTAGCGTATCCCTGTGGGGTAGCAACTTCCATGACATCATGCCCCTCCCATAAGCCATTGGAATCCCTAAAGGTTTTTAGGCCGCTTTCTGCACTAACTCCTGCCCCTGTAAGGACCACTATTTTTTTTCTCATAGCCGCTTTCTTAAAAATGATTTATGCTATAAAAATAGAGATTTTAGTATATTCGATGTATGATTGACGAGCAACTTTTAAGTTATTTGGAAGAATTTATAACTCCTGAACGCAAAGCAAAGTTTCTTAAGATTTTGGAACAGCGCACAAAGCACATTACCGTGGCGGTAGAGGATGCGTATCAAATGCATAATACAAGTGCGGTAGTTAGAAGTTGTGATGTTTTTGGAATACAAGAAGTACATTTGATAGAGAGCAGGTATGGAAAAAGATTGGATTCCGAAATAGCTATGGGAGCCCAAAAGTGGGTAGATGTAAATCGATATAACACTACCAAAGATTGTTTGACATTGCTAAAGGAACAAGGGTATAGAATTATTGCTACCACTCCGCATAATGATTCCTGTTTGTTGGACGACTTCAAATTGAAAGGAAAGACGGCCCTATTTTTTGGCACCGAAAGAGATGGTTTGAGCGAGGAAGTAATAAGTAATGCCGATGGCTTTTTAAAGATTCCGATGGTGGGCCTTACCGAAAGCCTCAATATTTCTGTTTCTGCAGCAATTATTTTACAACGGCTCACTACTGATTTAAGAATCGGAGAGCTCCCATGGCATCTTACCGACAATGAAAGGAAGGGAATTATGTTGGACTGGACCAAAAAATCCATCAAGAGTATTGATGATATTTTAGAGCGATACCAAGAAGGAAAATAGGTTGAAATTTATTATATTGAAGTACATGTAAATATTAGTTACTAGAAAGGTAAAAAAGTAGGGGAAGGGGAGCAAGAGATAACCAAAATTGTAGAAGGGGAACTCATGGAAGGTGAGCTGCGTTTTATGAAGCCATTTGAATCTACTTCTGACTGCTACCTTATCGCCAAGGAGATTTCTCTAAAAGAAACCAAAGTAATTTGGGGCTTTAAAAGGTAAAAATATTTTTCCCACGACCATCATGGCACTTTTTATAAATATGGACAACATGGTAGGCAAGGATTTTGAAGAAGGCTTAGAAGATCTAAAAGTAATACTTGAAAAAGGCTAGTTATGGAACACAATATGACCGGTTGGTTTGAGATTATTGTAACCGAAATGGAACGCGCCAAAAAGTTTTACGAGCGCGTATTTAACATTACCATTGAGGTACATGATTTAGGAGGTTTGATAATGGGATGGTTCCCATATGCCTCGGGGAAATCAGGACCTTCTGGTTCTTTGGTGCAACACAAGATGTATGTTCCCAGTGAAAAAGCGGGACCCTTACTTTATTTTTCAAGCAAGGATGTTGCAGAACCACTTGGCAAGGTTGAAAAAGCAGGAGATAAAATAATTCAAGCCAAGAAAGAGATAGGAGGGGGCATGGTTTTATGGCTTTGTTTATTGATACAGAAGGCAATAGATTGGCTCTACATTCCCAGCAGTAGTCTCAAATATAAAATATAGAGGCTTCAGCTCTGGCTCCAAATCTTATAGGCACTACACTTGTGCCTATTCCTTTGGAAACAAACATTCTGGTCTCCTTGCTTTCATACCAACCTTTAACATATCTGCCACTTCCTCCAGGAGTATATAATATCTTCCCAAAAAAAGTTACTTGTCCGCCATGAGTATGTCCGGAAAGTATTAGTTTAATATTGGTTCCCAAGGTTCTATTGATACGTTCAATATCATCTCGATACCCTGGACAATGATTAAGGACAATGGTTTCCAAAGATTTATTTACATTTCTAGCAGCTTTATAAAAGTCCGCATTTCCTCCTATGTAGTCATCCAAACCGATGATATTAAGGGTTCTGCCTTCTTTTTTTAGACTACAATTTTCATTCACTAAAAGCTCTCCATTGTTATCTTGATATAGCTTTTTTAAGGCTTGGATATCAACATTTCCAGAATATTCAACATTACCTAAAATAGCTACCTTATATATTGTTGCATCAATTAAGCTTAGAAAATTATTCAATAGGGGCAGTCTGCTATTGTAGTTGATGGCATCCCCAGTAATGAACACCACATCTGGTTGCTCTTGATTGATTCGGCGGGCGATACTATGGTGGAACGTTTTAATTTCGTCCAAATGCATATCCGAGATTTGAATGGCTTTTATTTTTTGGGTCTCACCTCCAGATATATCATATTCTGTCCAACTTATTATATATTTCTCAAACCAGAATCCATCCAAAACTAAGAGACTAAAAATACCCGTAACCCCGGTAAGTAGTCGTATGACAAAATTCCTCCTATTTATCTTCATTTATGGTTAAAAAATGTTTTTAGGCTGTATTCAAGAATACAATAAAATTATTGGTTTTCTACTTAATCTTTGAGCTCTAATAACACCATATCGAATCCATTGTCCAATGATACTTTGCCGTTCTTGACTTCTACCTCGGTATTTGAGAAAGTATCTAAAAGCTTTGTGCCGTCCCCAAAAAATCCTTTTACGGTAATTTCCTTTTTTCCTTTTGGCAAGTCTAGGCCCACCACTACCTTATCCTTGAATTCAGCATTTGTATAGCTTCTGCTAAACACATACGGTTTTTTTGACAGCATTTTATGATCACCCGCACCTACGGCAAGGTGGTTGTTCCTAAACTGACCTAGTTTTTGCCAGTGCTTAAGAATTAATTGTTTTTCTGGAAGACTATCTAATTCACCCCAGTTCATAAAGGAACGTAACGTAGCATCCCCTTCCGCACCTGTTATCGTTAAGTTTCTAGAGGTCTCGTCCCCATAATATATCTGAGAAGCCCCAGGAGTAAGCAGAAGAATATTTGCGTCGTAAAACGGTGTTTTTCGTTCTTTGTCAAATGGACTTCCGTCATCATGTGATGTTAAGTAATTTAAAACGCTTTTACCTTTAAATTTCGAATTTAATAGTTCGTGGTATTTTTTAAAAACCTTCTCATAGTCTTTACTTTGTGCGTCATACTTTAATTCAAAATTGATTAGACTTTTAAACCCATAATTAAAATAATCTACCTTCTTATCTCCAAAATCATATTCCCTTCCCCCAGAAATACCATAATTGTATACTTCACCAACCATATAGAATGGATTTTCATCCATAATTAGATTTGGATGTTTCTTTTTCCAAGTTTCAAAGGCAAAAGAAGCTTCCTTATATAATTCTGCCCAAGCCTGTTCTGTAGAATGCTTTACGGTGTCTACCCTAAACCCGTCAATGCCATAATCGTTCACATAATCAGTCAGCCATTTGATAATATAAAACCTAGGTGCCCTTGAGTAACCTGTACGCTCAAAAAATAATTGAAGTTCATCCAATTCAGTACTTAATCGGCCTTCTTTCTTCCATTTAGCTAAGAGGGCGTCAGGGAGCGCTACAGCTTCGTCAGTTTCAGTGCGGATATCTGGAAGATTATTAACCAAAACGCAACTTGTAGTGTTCTCGTAGGTGGTAAATTCGCAAATAGGTTCTGTTCTAACCCATTCTGCTGGCCACACAGGATCCTTTTCTGTACTAGGACCAGTGTGGTTTAAAACCACATCCAATAATACTCTAATACCGTTATTGTGAGCGGTCTTCACTAGTGTCTCCAGGTCCTTTTTAGTTCCAAAATTAGGATCTAAAGCTGTCCAGTCTTTAGCCCAATAACCATGATAACCATAGGTCATACCTGTACCTTCATCCGTGCCGCCGTGAATTTGTTCTACAACAGGGGTTAACCAAATGGCGTTGACACCAAGATCTGTAAAATAACCGTCTTCTATTTTTTTTGTGATTCCTTGAATATCGCCTCCCATAAAACCCCTTAATTCTCCTGTCTCTTCATTTCTTTCGAAATTGACGTCATTATCGGGATTACCGTTATTGAAACGATCGGTTAGTAGAAAGTATATATTGGCAGCTTCCCAAATAAAGGGTTTGGTGACTTTTGGAGTAGGAATTGAATCCGTGGTAGCTTTGACATCAGTAATTGTTTGTTTTCTTTCCTGTTTACAAGCTATGGTAAGGGCTACAATTGCAATAGCAATCAGCAATTTTTTCATTTCCTACAATTTTGTCTAAAGCTATAAAACGAAAACTGAAAATGAAAATTTATTTCAGAAACAGAATCTAGTAAAGAAACATTGTAGTAAATAGAAGGAAGGACTAGAAAAGGTTCTATTCTTAAAGAGCTTTATCGCTTTCGGTTGAGGACCTTGAACTCTTCATAACAACTACTAATAGCATCTAGGATTTGAAGGTCGTTCGCTGTTTTTATAAAGGAACTCGAGTAATTGCAATTGTTAAGGATATCTTCAATATCAACTTTTTCGATCTGTAATAATTCGGTTAACAGTTCACGATCAAACTTAGATGCCAATAGATCCCTTATATCATCTTCGTCCTTAACTAGTCTTAATTTCCGCATTTCTCTTGGTTTTTTTCCGAAGAGATTTCGCAATAAATCTGCTGGATTAAGTATTGCTCCTAAAACTTTTGATACGGCGCTAGGATTTTTGTTGCCTGCCTCATAGCTTTTGGAGAGTCCGGATATACTGTACTGGAAGCCCTCATTGATGGGCAGATTTTTCACATCTATTTCCAAATACCCTGTAAGTTGGTACGGTTTAACTATGACCTCTTCTAGGGCATATGCTAATTCTGTTAAGGCTATTTTTGTATTCTTAAATTTGAACATATCATTGGTAACCCTAATTTTCTGGGTCTTAAAACCAAGATAGGAAAGATAAAGGGTATCGTTTACAGCCGCTGTAATGGAGAATTCTCCCTTCTGGTTGGTAATCGTACCCTTTACTTGGTTTAGGTTGATGACGTGGACACTCTCCAGTAGCTCTTCTGTTTGGGCATTTACCACAACCGCAATTACTTTTTCCGAATCGTTGGTATTTTGATTTTCTTGGGCCAATCCAAGAACACTGAACATGATAGCGCTAGCAAATAAAAAGTACCTCATTAATCTAAATCCTTTTTTGAGACGGTAAACTAAACAAAAAAATACGCCGAAGCGTATTTTTTTAATATACAATTAACTAAAAGAAACCGTTTTTCTTTTTGGACGATTTGCTTCCAGAGTCTTTTTTTCTACTGTCAGAAGCACTTCGCTCACGGCCTTTTCCGCCGCTGCGTCTTCCGCCACGATCGCTATCTCCGCCACTGCTCCGTCTTCCTCCAAAGGATTCGCTGCGTCTTCCGCCTCCACGACTTCCGCCTCCACGACTTCCACCGCCACGACTTCCACCTCCGCCACCGCCGGGGTTCTTGGAAATCTCAACATTAATGAATCTTCCATCCAACTTAAAGTCGGTAAAGGTTTTTAGTATCAGTTCTGTTACTGAAGCATCCGTGTTAAAGAAAGAAAAGCTTTCTTTAACGTCTACCTTGTAAATATCATCTTGGCCTACGTTAAGAGTATCTCTTAAGAAATCCTTCAAGGACATCCAATCGTAATCATCTTTCTCGCCAACATTGATGAAATAACGAACAGAACCATCGCTAGGAATCTGTGCAGGGCCGTCAGAATCATCTCTGCGATCACCTGAATCTGTAGTATTTAAATCTTTCGTTTTGTTGTAATAATTAAAGAAACGTGTAAACTCAACAGAGATTATTTTTTTAATCAATTCTTCCCTATCTATTCCTTGAAAAACATCATTGATGGCAGGTAAATAGTTTTCTACTTCCTCGTTAATAGAGGTTTCTTTTATTTTATTGGCAAGGTGATACAATTGAATTTCACATATCTCCATTCCCGTTGGGACTTTTTTGGAGATGAACTTCTGATTGATCTTATTTTCAATAGCCTTTATCTTGCGCAATTCACTACGGGTAATGATGACCATGGAGATACCAGATTTACCAGCTCTTCCAGTTCGTCCACTGCGGTGAGTGTACGTTTCTATTTCATCAGGTAATTGGTAATTGATAACATGAGTAATGTCATCCACATCAATACCTCTTGCTGCAACATCTGTTGCCACCAACATTTGTATTTGTTTTTTACGGAAAGAGTTCATTACCAAATCCCTTTGGTTCTGACTTAAATCTCCGTGAAGTGCTCCTGCATTGTATCCGTCTTCGATCAATTTTTCAGCAACTCTTTGTGTGTCCCTTTTGGTTCTACAAAAAATTACAGAAAAAATATCAGGATTTGTATCGGCCAATCTTTTAAGTACAGGATAACGATCCCTACCGCCAGCCACATAGTATTCGTGCTGAACTGTTGTTGCTCCTGAATTTTTTGCACCCACAGTGATTTCCTGTGGATTGTTCATGAATTTCTTTGCAATCGTCGCTACTTCTTTGGGCATAGTTGCAGAGAATAACCAAGTAGATTTTTCTTTTGGTGTATTGGAAAGGATATCTTTAATGTCTTCCATGAAGCCCATATTCAGCATTTCATCAGCCTCATCAAGAATACAATAGTCAATTTTGGAAATATCCACCATCCCACGACCGATCATATCTTTCATACGGCCTGGTGTAGCCACAATAATTTGGGCGCCACGTTTTATTTGTCTGGCTTGATCGGAAATACTTGCTCCACCATAAATGGCAACCACGTTGATGCTTCTTTCGTATTTTGCGTACAATTGTAGCTCATTGGTGATCTGCATACATAATTCCCTTGTAGGTGAAAGGATCAACCCCTGGGTAGTTCTACTGTCTTTATCTATTTTTTGGATAAGAGGAAAACCAAAGGCGGCGGTTTTACCTGTTCCGGTTTGGGCCAAGGCTACCAAATCCGTGTCATCTGCCAATAAAATTGGAATTGCTTTTTCTTGTACTTCTGAAGGAGTTTCAAAACCTAAATCAGAAATAGCGTCAAGTAAGGACTTTTCTAGTCCCAGTGCTTCAAACTTTGTCATAATATGTTAATCTTAATCGCAAATATGAATGTTGCATAGAGCGATTATTTTATATAACCTATTATACTCAGCGCAACACATGCTATACCAGCGGCGTTAATTCAAGCGGCAAAAGTACTGTTAATCTTTGATATAATAGCTATAAGTGCTGTAATACTTTGAGGTCCAGCAAGAAAGGGCCTTTCAAGGGTGTAACCGATAGAATATCAACGTCTTCGGCATTAGAAATACACCCTATGGGGGAGGGCTATCGGCAATAATATTTTTTCTGAGGTAGTTTTAATCGCTTGCTTTCTTCTTTTTTGATTGTAGCAGGGACTATTATTCTAGATTTTTTAAAAAGTCTATCAATTGTTTCATGGCCTTGCCCCTATGGCTAATTACATTTTTTACTGTTATAGGTAGTTCTGCAAAAGTCTTGTCATATCCATTTGGTCTAAAGATGGGATCATAACCAAATCCGCCTTCACCGTTTTTTTTCGTGGTTATTTCACCCAAGACAATTCCATTAAACAATACTTGTTGTCTTTCTAGGTGAAGTGCTATCGTAGTTTTAAAGCGAGCCTCTCTATGGGTTACCCCTTCCAATGCCGCCAATAGTTTGTCCATATTATCTTCTGAATTTTTGTTTGCGCCTGCATATCTGGCAGAAAATACTCCAGGGGCACCATCAAGGGCATCAACCATAAGACCTGTATCATCGGCAAAACAGGCATAGCCATAATTTTCTGCTACATAATTTGCTTTGATAATGGCATTGCCCTCTATAGTATCTGCTGTTTCGGGTATTTCATCTACACAACCTATATCATCCAAAGAACGCAACGTGATATTTTTGGGAAGCAACAGTTGCACTTCCTTGAATTTGTTTTTATTATGTGTGGCGAATACGAGTTCCATGTTTATGTGCTGTATTTTAAGTTAATGAAGTACCTTGTCTTACATTTATAAATGCTCGTTCAAAATTACTAAATTTAAATCCTAATAGATTTTTTGCTATGAAATTAAAGTTGCCCCCAGCCCTCATTTTTGTCATTTTTGGTGGTTTCATGTACCTGCTAGATTTGTTATTACCAGTAGGAGAGTTTCAATTTTTTGGACGCTTTTGGATAATACAAATTTTGACGGTTTTAGCAGCATTGATTGGTTGTCTCTCTTTGTTCCAGTTTATTAAGGCTAAAACAACCATTGATCCATTTTCGCCGTCAAAGAGCACGCACTTGGTTACTAGTGGGGTTTACAAGATCTCTAGAAATCCAATGTACTTAGCTCTATTGATGCTCTTGTTGGCTTTTGGTCTTTGGTTGGGGAATGTCTTTAATATGCTATTGGCTGCTGGTTTTGTTTCTAATATAAATACATTTCAGATCATTCCTGAAGAAAAAGCGTTGGTGAAACTTTTTGGGAATGAATATCAACAGTATTGCATTCAGGTAAGAAGATGGTTCTAGATAGTAGTATAATCCCTAATAATTCTATATATTAGCATATTTACTTATATTTTCATATATTAGCCTTAAAGCTTATAAAATATGGTTGCAATCATAACAGGGGATATCATAAATTCCGAAACTTATAACGTTTCGGACTGGTTGGTGGGACTAAAGGGTTATTTATCCACCTTAGGCAATTCCCCAAAGGATTGGGATATTTACAGGGGAGATGAATTTCAGCTGAAGGTAGATTCAAGAGATGCGTTAAAAGTGGCGATTGAAATAAAATCGCTTATCAAGCAGTTCAAAGGATTAGATGTCCGTATGGCCATAGGCATAGGAGGAGAAAGTTATAGTGGGGTAGGGATAAGTGAATCTAATGGAGCAGCTTACCAGTATTCTGGTAGAACATTTGAGACCCTTAAAGAACAAAAATTAAATTTGGCCATTGCAACTTCAGACAAAGATAAGGACAACACCATAAATCTAGTCTTTAAGCTAGCATTGGAATTTATGGATAATTGGTCCGTGGTTTCCGCTGAAATTATAGCTTTGTCACTACAAAAACCCGAAAGTTCCCAGCAAGAATTGGCCGATGCACTACAGATTAAACAATCTGCAGTTAGTCAGCGGTTGAAAAGGGCGAAAGCAGATCTGGTTTTGGAGGTGATCAATTTTTACAGGACAATTATAAATGAACATAACATATGATTTTCTTTATTAAACTACTGTTAGCTCATTTGATAGGTGATTTTATACTGCAGCCCACCAACTGGGTCATCCACAAAGAGGAGAATAAGGTAAAATCAAAATATCTTTATTTTCACACCCTCATTCATTTTTTGCTCATAATCCTATTATTATGGGATCTAGGTTCTTGGAAATTGGCACTGGTCATTAGCATATCGCATTATGTAATAGATTTAGTAAAATTGTATGCGAGTAAGTGGATCAAAAAAAAGAGTGTTCTTTTTTTTACGGATCAGGCCCTTCACCTTATAGTGATTTACATATGCGCCTTTCACGGTAACCTAAAGGAACAAACCAGTATTATGTTTCAACACTTGGATTGGGTACTGATTACTGCCGTTGTATTTGTCACGTTTCCAGCAGCCGTGATGATGGGTAAGTTATTGGAAGGATTTTCAGATCAAATCCAAATAGACCATAAGTCACTCCCTAATGCAGGAAAATATATTGGTATTATAGAACGCTTGTTTGTATTGCTCTTTATTATTATTGGAAGATGGGAGGTGATTGGTTTGTTGATCACAGCGAAGTCGGTTTTTAGATTTAATGATTTAAAGGAAAACAATAACAGAAAGCTCACCGAATATATCTTGATTGGTACCTTATTGAGTTTTGGTATCGCTATTCTTACCGGTTATTTATTTATAAGCATGCGGGGTGGCCTTTAATCTAATTTAATGAACGTATTTCTGTGTCTTTGATTCACAAATTTAGGTAATGCCGGACTGTTCATGATTCTATAAATAGGAATTTCATAATTTTTAATGTAATATAAAATGATATTAGCAGCAATTCTTTAAGAATGCTAACGTGAAATCCTTTTTAACCGAAAATAGCCAAATTGAAGAAATTTAATTTTTACTTTTAGGGCTTAAATTTTATACGGTAATGGTAGAAGTGGGCAGGAAATATGTTTTCGATTTTGATAGTACACTTACTCGAGTTGAAGCTTTGGATGTCTTGGCTGAAATTACGCTTAAAGACAAAGCCAATAAAAATGAGATCATTAGTGAAATACAGAAAATCACCAATCTTGGTATCGATGGGGATATATCTTTTACCGAGTCCTTGGAGCGCCGTATAAAATTATTAAATGCTCACAGGGACAACCTGGAGCTTTTGGTTTCAGAACTTCGTCAAAAGATTTCCAAGTCCATAGAATCCAATAAAGACTTCTTTCATAATTATTCTGAAGATATTTATGTAATTTCATGCGGTTTTAAAGAATTTATTGATCCAATAGTGAAAGAGTATGATATTCCTTCTAGTAGGGTTTATGCAAATACCTTTAAATTTGATGCAGAGGGGTTTATTATCGGTTTTGATGAGGCCAACGTATTGGCATCGCACAACGGTAAAATTGAATGTTTAAGGAGCCTAAAATTAGAAGGAGAAGTACAAGTAATCGGAGATGGATATAGTGATTACGTAATGCGTGAAGCAGGTATTGCCGATAAGTTTTTCGCATACACAGAAAATATATCCCGTGAAAAGGCGACAAGAAAAGCCGATCACGTTACACCTAACCTAGATGAATTTTTATTTGTGAACGATCTACCAAGAAAAATATCCTATCCTAAAAATAGAATCAAAATTTTATTATTGGAAAATGTGCATGAAGCTGCATTTGTAAATCTTTCGAATGAAGGATTTACAGTAGAATTAGTAAAAAGCAGTCTTTCTGAAGAGGACTTGATCGAAAAAATCAAGGGAGTGCACGTTTTGGGAATTAGGTCTAAAACCCAAGTTACTAAAAAAGTCTTGGACGCAGCAGATAAGCTGATGGTGGTGGGTGCCTTTTGCATAGGAACCACACAGATAGATCTGGATAATTGTAGGCGCAAGGGAGTTGTTGTTTTTAATGCCCCTTACAGCAATACACGATCTGTTGTGGAATTGGCCATTGGTCAAATTATTATGCTGATGAGAAGTGTTTTTCCAAGAAGTATGGAAATTCACTCAGGTCAATGGAATAAGACGGCTGCCAATTCTCGTGAAGTAAGAGGTAAAAATTTGGGTATCGTGGGATACGGAAATATAGGAAAGCAATTGTCCGTATTGGCAGAGGCCATTGGGATGAGAGTCTACTACTATGACGTAGCTGACCAATTGGCCCTTGGTAACGCTGTAAAGTGTAATACTTTAGAGGATTTGTTGAATGTTTCAGATGTAGTAACCCTCCATATAGACGATAATAAGGCCAATAATAATTTTATAGGGGAGAGAGAGATCAATCAAATGAAGGATGGCGCCATGCTCATTAACCTTGCTCGTGGTTTTGTTGTAGATATCCCCGCAATGGTCAATGGATTAAAAAGCGGAAAATTAGGAGGTGCAGCAGTGGATGTGTATCCTGAAGAACCTGGATCTAATGGTAATTTTATAACTGAACTTCAAGGAATCCCCAATGTAATCTTAACCCCACACGTTGGAGGCAGTACAGAAGAAGCGCAACGCGATATTGCAAATTTTGTGCCGAATAAAATTATGGATTATATCAATTCAGGGAACACGGTAGATGCTGTGAATTTCCCAAATATTAGATTGCCAAAGCAAATAAATGCGCATAGGTTCCTTCATATCCATAAAAATGTACCAGGTGTCATGGCTAAAATAAATGAAGTCTTGGCTCGATATGAAATGAATATTACCGGTCAGTACCTATCTACGGATAACGAAGTGGGGTATGTAATTTCAGATTTGGATAAAGAATATAATAAAGAAGTGATCAAAGCACTGAAAAGAATAGAAAATACAATTAAATTCAGAGTACTTTATTAAGCTATCCTATTTATAATCAGATATCTGAATAAAAAAAACACTGCTTGTATTCTATCACTAGCATTAATTTTTTATTGATGGTGATAGGGTTCGTTTTTTAAGATAGTGAAGGCCCTATAAATCTGTTCAACAACAAACAATCGGACCATTTGATGGGAGAATGTCATTTTTGACAAACTCAATTTTCCTTGTGCCTTTTGATATAATTCTTCACTAAATCCATAGGGTCCTCCAATTACAATTACGATCCTTTTGATTCCTGCATTCATTTTCTTTTGGAGGTAATTAGAGAATTCAACGGAAGTATGTTGCTTGCCATTTTCATCCAATAGGACCAGTGCGTCCGTTGGTTGTAGCCTTTTTAGTATAGCCTCTCCTTCTTTTTCTTTTTGCTGTACTTCCGATATGTTTTTTACATTTTTGATATCGGGAATAACTTCAAGTTCAAACTTGATGTAGTGCTTCAATCTTTCTTGATATTCAGTGATTAATTCCTGTAGATGAGTACTATCTGTTTTTCCTATGGCTAGAAGTTTTATCGTCATGTGACGAAGTTAATACTTCCTAAAATATCTTTCCCAATGTCGCAATTCATTTTTGGGATTAGTTTTTACTAAATTAGCAAAGATCAAAAAAACACTATGATTTCAGAAGCCCAATTTCAGTATGAAATAGATTTGACAATAAGTAATGCTATAAGGGAGGATGTTGGCGATGGTGATCATAGTTCATTGGCTTGTATACCAATTTCTGCAAAGGGGAAGGCTAAATTATTGGTAAAGGATAAAGGGATTATTGCAGGAGTAGAATTTGCAAAAAAGGTATTTCATTATGTAGATAAGGAGCTGCAGGTAGAATCTTTTATTTCAGATGGTCAACAGGTAAAATATGGCGATATTGTTTTTAATGTTAATGGCAGCTCTCAAAGTATTCTAAAGGCCGAGCGTCTCGTGCTTAATGCCATGCAGCGTATGAGCGCTATTGCTACTAAGACTAATTGTTATGTTACGTTATTAGAAGGTACAAAAACAAAGATTTTAGATACCCGAAAAACCACTCCGGGATTACGTGCCGCTGAGAAATGGGCGGTTAAAATAGGCGGCGGAGAAAACCATAGGTTTGCCCTATACGATATGATTATGTTGAAGGATAACCATATCGATTTTGCCGGAGGAATTACCCAGGCAATTAATAAAACAAAGCAGTATTTAAAAGATACAAATAGAGATTTGAAAATTATTGTAGAGGCAAGGGATCTTAGTGAAGTTTCAGAAATTCTAGCTGCAGGTCAGGTTTATAGAATATTATTAGATAACTTCAATTTTGAAGATACTAAAAAGGCGGTAAAATTAATTGGTGATAGCTGTTTAACCGAGTCCTCTGGGGGTATTAACGAAAAAACGATAAGAAAGTATGCCGAATGTGGTGTTGATTTTATTTCCTCTGGTGCCCTAACCCATTCTATTTACAATATGGACTTGAGTCTAAAAGCCGTGTAAATGTCAGAAGAGATAGAGAGAAAACTAAAGAAGATTCCTGTAATCAATAGCGTAGTGGATCTTTTTAAACAAATTAAGTTACCCGCTTTCGAAGGGCTTTCATTCTATGATCTACTAGAGATGTACTTTCTTGGTATCATCAGGGGGGCGGTCTCTACAAGGGCTAGTTCCATCTCTTTTAGTTTGTTTATGGCATTGTTTCCCCTTCTTATTTTTCTAGTGACTTTAGTGCCTTTTATCATTCCACTGGTCAGCGTGGGCGAAAATGATTTTGACATGCAGTTGCTTGTGTTTCTTGAGTCTTTTCTTCCTACGGCAACAGGTGATTATTTTAGTGAGATCTACAAACAAATAAAGGACCAAAAACAAGGCGGATTGCTATCATCGGCCTTTTTGATCTCCATTTTTTTGATGGCCAATGGTGTCAATGCTATTTTCGACGGATTTGAGAATTCGTATCATGTAAATCTCACCAGGAGCTTTTTTAGGTCATATGCCTATGCTCTAATGGTTGGGGTTATATTATCTGTGCTACTTATAGTGGGTGCAGTGGTTTTTATCTATTTTGAGTTCTATATCCTTGATTATTTTGGGAACATGGCAACAGGATATAGGGGTTATGAAATAGATCAAGGAGACATATTCTTAGTTGAGGTAGGTAAGATTTTATTTCTTACTCTCTTATCTTATTTAACCACTGCAATATTGTATTATTTTGGAACAGCAGAAGGCAAGGATGCAAAATTTTTCTCAGCTGGGGCATTGATGACAACCCTTTTATTTCTGATGACTTCCTATCTTTTTGGGGTGTATGTAGAAAAAATTGCCAGATATAATGAGTTATATGGTGCTTTGGGAGGTTTATTGATATTAATGGTTTTTATATGGTTAAATTCTAATATCTTGCTGCTAGGATTTGAATTAAATGCGACCCTAAATTACCTACGTAAAAAAATGAACAGAAATGGAAAGAACGAATAGATTGTTATTGGTAGGCATCGCCTTATGCTGTTTGCATTTGGGCAATGCTCAAAGTGTTTTTGGGAAATGGAAGACTATTGATGATAGAAATGGTCAGCCCAAAGCCATTATTAAAGTCTATAAAGAGGATAATAAAATGCAGGGAGTTGTTCAAAAAATATTAGAAGAAGGAAGGGAAGAGGCCGTATGTGAAAAGTGTGACGGGGAACGAAAAGACAAGGCAATTGTTGGGATGAAAATCATTGAAGATATTGAGCATGAAGAAGATGGGGTGTGGAAAGGTAAACATCTTTTTGATCCCGAGCAGGCTATGACTTTCAGATGTAGAATCTGGTTAAATCCAGACAATCCCAACGAGTTAAAAGTTAGAGGGTACTTAGCCTTTATTTACAGAACCCAAACCTGGTTAAGGGTTCTGGAGTAAGCTTGTTTTAATTATGCAGTATTTTATCAACGTAATTCTCCCAATTCCATTAGAAAAACTCTTTACGTATAGCATCTCTGAAACCGAAGCTAACTATTTGCAACCAGGGATGAGGGTAGCTGTGCCTTTTGGTAAATCAAAAATATATACCGCCTTGGTGAATGAGGTACATACAATAGCTCCAACAGTTTATGAAGCTAAGGAAATACATCAAATTTTGGATGATTACCCTATTGTAAACACCATCCAATTGAAGCTTTGGTCTTGGCTTGCAGAGTATTATATGTGTTCCATAGGGGAGGTTTTTAAAACCGCTGTTCCTGGGGCTTTTTTATTAGAGAGTGAGACCTTAATCTCAAGAAATAATAAAGTATCCGTTAAAGAAGGGGATTTATTGGATGATGAATATTTAGTGTACGAGGCACTGCAACATCAACCTATTTTGCGAGTGCACGAAATTAGTGCCATTTTAGAACGCAAAAATGTGCTTCCCGTTCTGGGTAGACTTCTGGAAAAGAACATTATAGATCTAAAAGAAGAAGTATTTGAGCAATATAGGCCTAAAATGGTGCGGTATGTGCGTTTGGGAAAGGAATATCAATCAGAGGCAAGTCTAGAAGAGTTATTGAACGGTCTTAATAGGGCTCCAAAGCAGAGCCAAGTAGTGCTGTCCCTTTTTCAATTACAAGCGAGTTACAAGAAGCCCATAAAGGTTGCAGAACTTGAAAAGGCGAGTAATAGTTCCTCAGCGGTAATAAAGACATTGATAGATAAGGATATCTTAGAGGAATATTTTATACAGACCGATAGGGTAGTTTATGAGGGAGATGAAGAAAATGCAGACTTAAAGTCACTGAATGAATTTCAAACACAGGCTTTTGAGGATATTAAGGGAAGTTTTAAAGGAAATAAAGTTACTTTACTTCACGGAGTAACCTCTTCGGGGAAGACAGAGGTGTACGTTAAGTTAATTGAAGAGTGTATTTCATCTGGTCGGCAAGCCTTGTATTTATTGCCAGAAATTGCGCTAACCACGCAGCTAATAGCCCGCCTACAGAACTATTTTGGAGAAAAAGTTGCAGTGTATCATTCTAAATATAGTATTCAGGAAAGAGTAGAAGTTTGGAACAACGTACTTCAGCAGCAGCCCAAAGCGCAAATCGTAATAGGGGCCAGATCTGCCCTATTTTTGCCCTTTTCCAAATTGGGACTTATCATTGTGGATGAGGAGCATGAAGCTTCATTTAAACAATATGATCCTGCGCCCAGGTATCACGCCCGGGACAGTGCTATTGTTCTCGGGAATTTACATGAAAGTAATATTCTTCTTGGTTCTGCAACTCCAAGTGTGGAAAGCTATTACAATGTTTCCATAGGAAAATACGGATATGCCAGCATAACAAGGCGCTTTGGCAATGTGCTTATGCCAGAAATAGAATTGGTGGATATTAAAGAACAGACCCGAAAAAAAAGAATGAAAGGACACTTTTCTGAGAGATTGTTGGAAGAAATTACAGAAACGCTTGATGGAGGCGAACAGGTAATCATATTTCAGAATCGCAGGGGATATGCTCCAATTGTGGAGTGCACTACTTGTGGGCATGCTCCAGAATGTCCTAATTGCGATGTTAGCTTAACATACCATCAACATAGAAAGCAACTGCGCTGTCACTACTGTGGTTACCATATGGCTTTGCAACAAAGTTGTTTGGCTTGCGGGAGCTCAACCCTTGACACCAAAGGTTTTGGTACGGAACAAGTAGAAAAAGAACTAATGGAACTATTCCCTAAATCCAAGGTAGGAAGAATGGATCTCGATACAACCAGAGGTAAACATGGTTATGAAAAGATAATTACCGCCTTTGAGGAGCAAGAATTGGATATTTTAGTTGGAACCCAGATGTTGACCAAGGGATTGGATTTTAGGAACGTAAATCTGGTGGGGATTATGAATGCCGATAGTCTATTGAATTTTCCAGATTTTAGGGCACATGAACGTAGTTATCAGTTGTTGACTCAAGTGGCGGGTAGGGCAGGGCGCACAAAAAAAAGGGGAAAGGTTATTGTACAAACATATAACCCCTACCATGAAATATTAAAGCAGGTTTCTACCCAGGATTACCAAGGCATGTTCCAAGAACAAATGAATGAAAGACAACAGTATAGTTATCCCCCAATAAATAGATTAATCAAACTAACTTTTAAGCACAAGGATTATAACAAACTTAATGAAGCTGCTGCTTGGTTTGCAAAATCTCTTCAGAATATATTTAAGGAAAATATTTTAGGTCCGGAGTACCCTCCTGTAGCAAGGATTAGGAATCAGTACTTAAAAAATGTGATGGTTAAAATACCATCGGAACAATCCTTGGCGAAAACAAAAAATGCTATTAAAAAAATAGAAAATTCTTTTAATGCCATTGGACAATATAAAGGCGTTCGTATTATTTATAATGTGGATTATATATAGTTAAAGTTCCTTAAGTGCTTTTTCTAAATGCTGCCTTTTATGACTGCTCAAGGGCAATAGTTTTTCTTCTACTTCTACATTTTTTACGATAAATTTTTCTACCTTTTCTAAGTTGACGATATAGGATTTATGAATCCTTAGGAATTTATCCTTGGGTAGTTCACTTTCAAATGAGGTCAGTGTGCTTAAAACAATAATATTCGCATCATCAGACACTAATTTAATGTAATCCCCTAAGGCCTCTATTCATTTAATTTTGTTGAGGAATACCTTTCTTTTCTTATGGTTGCTCTTTATAAAGATATGTTACTCATCCTAATAGACACGATGCTTTTGCTCATATCTGTCTACGTCCCTTTTACTGCCATTTCAAAACGCGTTAGCGAAATGGGTTTTGTAGATAATCGGCAATGTTGTAGTCAAAAGCTTTTAAGGCATAATCAGGTTTGCCTGTAAGAAGAATAATCTATGGACTTTTAGTTAAGGATTCAAGAAAATCAAAACCATTGATTATGGGTATTTCCACATCAAGAAATATGAGATCTACTTTATCTTTTTTAATTCCTTGTTTGGCTTCAATGGCATTGCTGTATTCTGTAATAAGGGTAAGGTTTTTATGGGTGGAAACTAATTTACTTACTGCTAATCGTTGTATGGTTGAATCATCCCCAATAATACATGTCAATTTCATATAGGTCGATTTTAGGGGCAAAATCATCACTAAATGTACTGTGAATAAAAAAATTGCATTAAAAGAAATGAAGTATCTTTTAATGCAATTGCATATTATAATCCTAGACGATTGTTCTAATTTAAACCCAAATTGGAGTTATACATTGCTTAATGCTTCTGCCAATTCTGCCTTTTTATTCCTGCTTAGAGGTATTTGTCTTCCCCCCACTTCAACATTTTTACTATTGAATTTTTCAACTTTCTCTAAATTGACAATATAGGACTTATGGATTCTCAAGAACTTATCTTGAGGTAGTTCGTTTTCAAAGGATTTCATGGTAGATAGGATTACTATATTGGCCTCATCAGTTACCAATTTAATATAATCTCCTAGGGCTTCTATCCATTTAATGTCATTAAGGATGACCTTCCTTTTTTTAAGGTTGCTCTTCACAAAGATATGTTCTTCATCTTCATTCACCCTGTTCATTTGCTCATACTTGGCTACTGCCCTTTTTACAGAAGCGTCAAAACGCGACATTGTAATAGGTTTGTGCAAGTAATCTGTTACATCATATTCAAATGCTTTAAGGGCATAATCAGGTTTTCCTGTAATCAAAATAACCTGAGGTCTATTTTCTAAGGACTCAAGAAGATCAAATCCGTTGATTATCGGCATTTCCACATCTAGGAAAATTAAATCCACTTCATTATTCTTAATTCCGTTTTTAGCCTCAATAGCATTGCTGTATTCCGCAATTAAGGCTAGATTTGGATGGTTGTTGACCAGTTTGGCCACTGCCATACGCTGCATGGACGAATCGTCTACGATTATACTTCTTAATTTCATAAATGGTTGATTTGTGGGGTTAAATCATCGGCAAAGTACCGAAAAAACACGATCAACAACAACAAAAGATGTGAACACTGTGTATGTTGTTGTGTAATCGGTATAATGCATGGTTTAGGTTTCAGTTAAGTTTAATTGTTAATAACTTGGTTTATCTATAACGAAGTTTTTTCTATTTTCTTGTGGATAGAAATAATTATTATTACTTTTGCACACTTAAAAAAATCTAATTATATGAATCATTACGAAACTGTTTTCATTTTAAATCCCGTTCTATCTGATACGCAGATAGAGGAAACAGTTAAGAAATTCGAGGATTTCTTAATTAACAAAGGTGCTACTATGGTATCTAAAGAAAATTGGGGGCTCAAGAAATTGGCCTATCCAATACAACACAAGAAGAGTGGTTTTTACCATTTGTTCGAATTCGCTGTGCCAGGTGAGGCAATTTCCAGCTATGAATTGGAATTCAGAAGAGACGAGCGTGTAATGCGTTTTTTAACTGTTAAGTTAGACAAGCATGCTATCTCTTGGGCAGAAAGAAGAAGAACAAAGTTAAAAACAAAAGCATAAGGTTATGTCATCTATAGAACAACAAGCAAAAGGTAAGAAAGATGGGGAAATCAGGTATTTAACCCCACTTAACATTGAGACCAATAAGCAAAAGAAATATTGCCGTTTCAAAAAATCAGGGATTAAATATGTGGATTATAAAGATCCAGATTTCTTAATCAAATTAGTAAACGAACAAGGTAAACTTCTTCCAAGAAGACTTACAGGAACTTCTTTAAAGTACCAAAGGAAAGTGGCTACTGCTGTAAAAAGAGCACGTCATTTAGCGTTAATGCCTTATGTAGGTGATTTATTAAAATAAAAAAAGCTGATCATGGAACTTATATTAAAGGAAGACGTACAGAACTTAGGTTTTAAAGACGATTTAGTAAACGTGAAGAATGGTTTCGGAAGAAACTACCTTATTCCTCAAGGGTTGGCTGCAATGGCTACACCATCGGCTAAGAAAGTATTGGCTGAAAACTTGAAGCAAAAGGCTCATAAAGATAAAAAAGTTGTAGATGAGGCAACTAAAATGGCCGAGGCTATTAAGCAGTTGGAGATAAAAATTGCTGCTAAAGCGGGTGCTGGAGACAAATTATTTGGATCTATTACCAATATGGACTTGGCTGAATCATTTGAAAAGGCTGGTCATTCTATCGACAAGAAATTTATTAGCATCCTTGGAGGAGCTATAAAAAGAACTGGGCCATACAATGCACAGATTCGTTTACACAGGGAAGTAATTATTGATTTCCCTTTCGAAGTTGTTGCTGAGGCAAATAGTTAACAATTTTGGTTAAAAAGTAATATGCAAGGCTACCTCTGGGTAGCCTTTTTTTTTGTTATTTTTGAAAAACTAAAAAATTCTAATTCAACTACATCTAAATGAAAACTAAATTTCTACTCTTCATTTCCTTTATGCTCTTTAGTGGATTGGTTATAGCACAAGTAACTACTTCTAATATTAGAGGCATTGTAATGGACGACGAGAACTTACCATTGTTGGGAGCAAATATCGTGGCAGTACACACCCCAACGGGAACAAAGTATGGGTCAATTACCAACGAGGACGGAAGGTTTAACCTTTTGAACTTAAGGGTTGGAGGACCCTATAAGGTGACCATATCTTATATTGGTTTTAAAACAGAATCCAATTCTGATATTTATTTAACATTAGGAACAACGCTTAATTTGGATTTAAAACTCGTACCGGATAGTCAAACACTGGATGAAGTTGTGGTTGTCTCCGCTAGGGGAGTAGGTACCTTTGGAAGTGATCGTACTGGTGCCGAGACAAGTGTTGGTAGAAGGGAATTGACAAGGTTGCCTACTATATCGAGATCTACCAATGATTTCACGAGGTTAGAACCTACTGCTAGTGGTGGATCTTTTGGAGGTAGAAATGACCAGTTCAATAACTTCTCTTTGGATGGTGCTATTTTTAATAACCCATTCGGATTAGATGCAGCCCAACCTGGAGGCCAAACTAACGCTACTCCTATTTCATTGGATGCTATAGATCAGATACAAGTGTCTACAGCCCCTTACGATGTTACTCAATCGGGATTTACAGGTGCATCCGTAAATGCAGTAACAAAAAGTGGAACTAACAAAATATCCGGTACCGCTTATGGCTTTTTTAGGAACGATGACCTTACTGGTGGTAAAATTAATGGGGATGACGTCTTTAAAACAGGTTTGGAACAAAAGCAATATGGCTTTAGCATAGGTGGTCCAATTGTAAAAAACAAATTATTCTTCTTTGCCAATTTTGAAAAGGATCAATTAACAGAACTTGGAACTGATGGATTTGTTCCCAACACTGGATCTGGAGCTATCAATGAATCTAGAGTTAGGGAATCCGATTTTCAATTGGTTGATGGACTTTTGCGTCAAGTTGTAATTGGTCAGGATGCTCAAGGAAATGACATTTTTTACAATCCAGGGAGATATGAAGGTTTTAATTTTGATCAGGAATCAACTAAAGGGATCTTCAAATTAGATTGGAACATTAATGACAATAATCGTTTGGCCATTATTTATAACTTTTTAAATGCGTCCAAAGGGAAACCGGCAAACAGAAATGCCATTAGCTTTAGAGGACCAAATGCCCAGACTTTGCAATTTGAAAATGCAGGTTACGAAATCAATAATAGTATTCAGTCGATCCAAGTGGAATTGAATTCTACTTTAACAGATAATGCTACCAATAAATTACAAGTTGGTTATACACATTTTGATGATTTTAGGACTCCGTTTTCTACTCCAGCCCCAAGTATTGTGATATTGGACGAAACAGGTAGTTCTAACTACATTATTGCGGGTCATGAGCCTTTTTCCATAAACAACAGACTGGATCAAAAGGTATTTCAAATAACGGATAACCTAAGCTTTTTTAAAGGGGACCATACCTATACTGTAGGTTTTTCATTTGAAAAATTTGAATTCGACAATTCATTTAACCTTGGAGCATATGGTGCACAAGGGGTATTCTTCCCGACGACTACGATTACCGATTTTCCAAATTTCGCTAGTTCTGGAGATTTACAGGCTGCTTTTGATAGTGCCATTTCTAGTGCAAATTCGTTGGAAGCAAACGGTACAGGGAATCCAGGTGGATGGTCATTGGCGGAAACCAATGTTGGGCAATTCTCGTTTTATTTGCAAGATCAATGGGACGTAACAGATAATTTCAAGTTAACCTATGGCGTTCGTTTTGATAAACCATTATATTTCGATACTGCTAATAATATTCGGGAGAATATTCAGAGAAAGGGTGGCGAAAATGGGACATATATCCCTTCCATTGAATATTATGATCCTAAAACTGGAGGTCCTATAACTTTAGATTCTGAAAAACTTCCCAATAATAAGTTCTTAATATCTCCTAGAGTAGGATTCAATTGGGATGTAGAGGGAGACAGGTCATTACAATTACGTGGAGGTTCTGGAGTTTTTACTGGTCGTTTTCCATTCGTGTGGTTAGGAAACCAAGTTCAAGGTGTAGATTTTTTCTTTTATCAACTTGTTGACCCTAATTTCAAATGGCCACAAGTTTGGAGAACTAATTTAGGAATTGATAAACGTTTAGATAACGGCATCATCTTAACCGGAGATATTTCTTATACAAAAGATTTGAATGCCTCGCATGTTCAGAATTGGGGTTTAAAGCCACCTTCTGAAAATTTAAATGGTGTCGATACTAGAGCGGTCTATGCTGATGGCGATAAATCCCAAATATTTGGGGGACCTACAAATGCTTACGTCTTTACAAATTCCGACAAGGGAAGAATTTTTAACGCGGCATTCAAGGCGCAAAAAACGTGGGACAACGGTTTGTATACCCAGTTTGCCTATAGCTATTTGGATGCAAAAGAAGTAAATTCTATTGATGCTGAGATCACAGGTGATGCATTTGCTGGTAATGCAGTTGTTGGAAATGCCAATAATGATGTACTTTCTTTTTCCAGATATGGTGACAAACACCGATTTATTGGGGTTTTATCCAAAGAGTTTAAGACAGGTACAACAATTTCAACCTTCTTCGAATATGCTCAAGGAGGGAGGTACAATTATATCTACGGAGGAGATATAAACAATGATGGTTCAAGTATCAACGATTTATTATACATACCAACTTCTAGTGAGATAGGACAGATGAATTTTAGTGGTGCCGGACAGGCCGAAGCTTTTGAGGCCTTTATTAAACAAGATGATTATCTAAGTGAGAATAGAGGTGAGTACGCAGAGCGTTATGCGGCTGTCGCCCCATGGAGAAGTACTTGGGATATTAAGATACTTCAAGATATTAAGGTGAACGATACGAATAAATTTCAGTTGAGTCTGGATATATTAAATTTAGGAAATTTAATTAATTCTAACTGGGGTGTGGTGCAAACTGCTTCTTTTGATCAGGTACTTGGAGTTTCTGTGGACAATGCAAATACACCTACCTATGCCTTTGACCCTAATAGAAAAGACACTTTTAATGCTTTGACTGGAGAAATATCAAGATGGAGAGCTCAAGTTGGGGTGAGATATATATTTAACTAATTAATTTGTTATTTAAAGTTTAAAAGGCTGTGCAGTTTGCACAGCCTTTTTATTTTTGCAACTGGAAACATAAGACAGAGGTAAAAACCTAAATGGTATCCGTTTAAAGGGGTATTAATTCAAATTTGAAGATGAAATATACAAGACTTACTAAACAACAGTTGGAGGAGATGCACAAGGAATTCATAAATTTCTTAGCAACCCAATCTATTACCGCAGCGGAATGGGATAGCATGAAGACCAATAGGCCCGAAGTGGCAGAAGAGGAAATAGATGTGTTCAGTGATTTGGTTTGGGAAGGCGTATTGACCAAAGTTGAATATTTGGAAAATGTTTCTGCTCAAAACATGCACTTATTTCAATTAACCGAAAAGGAAATGAAATTGATTTCCGTGAAGGTAATGAATCCCAATATCGATTTATCCTCTCAGGAAGGTTTTGAATGGTTTAAGAAAAATTGGCAATCAGATTTTGTGGAGTATCTTTCAGCTTCAAAAGCATATACTTCCGACAAAAACTTGGACAAGTTTGATTTGATTAAACAAGGTGCCGTAATTACTAAAGGAGATTTGTACAAATGGTTCGATAAAATGATAGAATAATCCTTCTTTAGAATAAATAGTAGAAAATAGACACATCAACATATTTAAGTTACTTCGATAAATAATGGCTCAAAAACCAACATTACCAAAAGGAACAAGGGATTTCACCCCTTCAGAGGTTATAAAACGCAATTACATATTTGATGTTGTAAAAAAACATTTTACTGCTTTTGGTTTTCAACCCATAGAAACTCCATCCTTTGAGAATTCTGAAACCTTGATGGGGAAGTACGGAGATGAAGGGGATCGTTTGATTTTTAAAATCCTTAATTCTGGGGATTATTTAAGTAAAGTTGATGATGCCACATATTCCCAAAAGGATTCTAACATGCTTATTTCAAGCATATCCGAAAAAGCATTGCGCTACGATTTAACTGTACCCTTTGCCCGCTACGTAGTTATGCATCAAAATGAATTGGATTTTCCTTTTAAAAGATATCAGATACAACCTGTTTGGAGGGCCGATAGGCCCCAAAAAGGTCGTTTTAGAGAATTTTTCCAGTGCGATGCAGATGTTGTAGGTGCAAATTCTTTACTTCAAGAAGTGGAATTGGTTCAATTATATGATGCGGTATTTGCCGATCTGGGCCTAAATGAAGTTTCCATTAAACTAAACAATAGAAAAGTACTGGCAGGAATCGCTGAAGTTATTGGAGCCAAGGAGCATTTGATAGATTTTACTGTAGCCCTAGACAAATTGGACAAAATAGGGGAAGAAGGGGTCAAGAATGAAATGTTAGAAAAAGGTATTTCAGAAGAGGCTATTGACAAGGCTGCACCTTTGTTTAATATGTCTGGTTCCAATGTGGATAAGCTTTTGGCATTGAAAGAATTATTGAAAGATTCTGAAGAAGGTTCAAAAGGAGTCGATGAGCTGTCCTTTATTCTTGAAACTATAGAGGAATTAGGTTTACAATCGGCAGCGCTAAGCTTGGATGTTACCCTGGCTAGGGGTCTTAATTATTATACTGGGGCAATCTTTGAGGTTGCCGCCCCAGAAAAAGTAAAATTAGGGTCCATCGGAGGCGGAGGAAGATATGATGATCTTACAGGTATATTCGGGCTTAAGGATGTTAGCGGTGTAGGTATCTCATTTGGATTAGACCGTATTTACTTGGTCTTGGAGGAATTAAATCTTTTTCCAAAGGCTATAGATCAGTCATTGGATGTTCTTTGTGTTAATTTTGGAGACAAGGAAGCCTTGGCGTCCTTGAAATTAGTAGGGAAACTTCGTAAGATGGGAGTGAAGGCCGATTTTTATCCTTCTATGGCTAAAATGCAAAAGCAAATGAAATATGCCAATAACAGAAAAGTACCTTATGTGGTATTGATAGGGGAGCAAGAATTGGCAGATCATACGTTTGTCGTTAAGAATATGGCCAAGGGGGAGCAGCAAACCTACAGCTTGATGGCCGTAGAAGATTTTGTGAAAGTGTTATAATTGGTTTTCTATTGCCTTAACAATGGCCTGAAAATACAATAGATCGTGGTCAACATACTTTTTAGAATTACTGTTTAATTGTAGTTCCTTTAAATATATAGAAAGCGGGAGTAGGGCTAAAGCCTTTACCTCGCTTTCTTGTTTCTTAAGATAGCCCAATGGCACTTTTAATTCGCATATATAGGTATGATGGAACTCGCAATCGATAAAATCATCCCTAAGTGTTTTGATAGATTTAAAAACACCTACTTTGATCAGGTCAGCTTCTAAAACATTCAATCCTATTTCTTCTGAAATTTCCCGAATGGCGGATAGTTCAATGTTCTCGCCTGCTCCGATATGACCGGCAACAGATACATCCCACAACAGGGGATGGGTTTCTTTGGAAGCAGCTCTCTGCTGTATGAGAATTTCTCCATTTTTGTTGTAGAACCAAATGTGAACAGTTGGGTGGAACAGTCCTTTTTTATGTACCTCAGATTTCATGAGCCTCTTGCTAATGTAATTGCCTTGGGTATCCAATATATCTATAAGTTCATCCATGATGTGAGGTATTAAAAAACCCTCCTAGAAAGGAGGGTTGGTACTATTTAATCAAAGTAACTAAATGTTTCTCCTTCTTTTATGGTAAGCAGTGTTTCGTAAATCAATCGGATCACATTTTCCACATCATCCCTATGAACGGTTTCCACTGTGGTATGCATATAGCGCAAAGGAAGTGAAATCAAAGCAGATGCCACACCACCATTGCTATAGGCAAAAGCATCTGTATCTGTACCCGTATATCTGGAAGAGGCCATACGTTGGAAAGGGATTTTATTTGCCTCTGCTGTTTCCAAAATACGTTCGCGCAGTTTGTTTTGTACAGCTGGGGCATAAGAAATAACAGGACCTGCGCCAATTGCTGTATGTCCTTGCTTTTTCTTTTCAATCATTGGTGTTGTAGTGTCATGACAGACATCTGTAACAATGGCAATATTTGGTTTAATCGTTTGAGTAATCATTTCCGCACCACGAAGTCCAATCTCTTCCTGTACGGAATTGGTTATGTACAATCCAAATGGTAATTTGATATTGTTCTCATGTAAAAGACGTGCCACTTCTGCAATCATAAATCCTCCTGCGCGGTTATCAATGGCTCTGCAAACAAACTTATCACCATTTAGTATTTGGAAAGTATCTGGGTACGTGATGACGCATCCAACATGAACGCCCATTTTTTCTACCTCTGCTTTATCTTTGGCGCCTATGTCTACAAAGATGTTATCCAATTTAGGAGGTTCTTCTTTTGAGCTTTCCCGTGTATGAATTGCTGGCCAACCGAAGATACCTTTAACAATGCCGTTTTTGGTATGTATGTTCACCCATTTGGAGGGTGCTATCTGGTGATCGCTCCCACCATTTCGGATTACATAGATAAGACCTTCGTCGGTGATGTAATTTACATACCATGAAATTTCGTCAGAATGCCCTTCAATAACCACCTTATATTTGGCCTCTGGGTTAATTATGCCCACCGCCGTTCCATAGGTATCCGTTATAAAAGTATCTACATATGGCTTCAGGTAATCCATCCATATTTTTTGACCTTCCCATTCATATCCAGTGGGGGAAGGATTATTTAAATATTTCTCGAAAAAATCAATCGACTTTTTGGTAAGTATCTTTTTTGAACTCATTTAAATTTGTTTTTACAAACTTAACGATATTCACTTTTAATTAATAATAACATTGTGGTATAATGAGTAATTTTAGCACGATTTTTGAGTTTGATAATAACATGAAAAAGGAATTGTTGGTTTTTGTTTTAGGGTTGATATGCTTCTTTGCTTTTGGTCAAGCAGAAGAGGAGACAGATTCCCTTGCTATACAGTACGTAAAGATGTACGGAGATTCTGTTTTTGTAAGCTCTATTCCACTCAGTGAAGTATTTGTTTTTGGGCAGTTGAAATTTCCTTCTTATAAGGATAAACTTCGGTACTATATTTTAAAGAGAAAAACATTAAAGGTGTATCCATATGCAAAGTTAGCCTCGGAACGCTTGGTTAGTCTAACAGATAGCTTAGAAATTATTAAATCAAAGTCTAAAAGAAGAAAATATACCAAGAAGGTTCAGAAGTATATAGAGGATGAGTTTTCGGAGGAATTGAAGAAGTTGACCCGTACCGAAGGGCAGATTTTGGTTAAGTTGATCCATCGGCAAACGGGGATTACAGCATTTGATCTGGTAAAGGAGTTACGTAGTGGTTGGCGTGCCTTCTGGTATAATACGACAGCCAAGTTTTTCAATATAAGTATAAAGGAGGAGTTCCATCCAGAAAGTGAGATGGAAGACTACCTTATAGAAGATATTTTACAGAGGGCTTTCGCAGAAAGAAAATTAGAAAGGCAGGAGTCGGTATTGGATTATGATTATGCGTCCTTGTCTAATAAATGGAAGAAGTCTGGAAATTAAAAAAAATAGTTGTGTAATTCAATTTAATCCTTTAAATTTAATACCCTTTTTAAAAATAATTATTCCTGCAATAATCTAATTATAAGCAATTTAAAAACTGCTTTAAATTTCCTTGAAAAAAAGGCAAAAAAAAGCGTTGTTGAATTGTGGAAAGGTTGTAGGTTTGCAGC
>NZ_JBEXAE010000011.1:0-18150 GCF_040566695.1 Sediminicola arcticus
ACCCTTTTGTTATACTAAATATCTTATCTTCAAACTTAGAAACAAACATACGAGCTGAAGCGTTAGCAAAAATTAAAAAGATGAATAAAATAATACTGACATCAATTATCATATTTTTTGCTTGCAATTCAATATTCGGACAATCAAACGATGACAAATACAAAAAAGATGTAGAATCCGTAGATGCGATTATAAATGCATATTATGATGTTGTTTCTGGTTCAAGTACTGATCCGTGGGAATTTGAACGAGATAAATATATTCATTCAAAAAATGCTGTTATAACGAGATTAGACGAAAACGGAAAAGCGGAATCACATACTCTTGAAGCGGAATATATTCCAATCGGATTATCACCGAAAGAGGATTTTTACGAAAAAGAACTTAAAAGAAAAGTCAGCAAATATGGAAATATTGCACAAGTTTGGAGTGCGTTTGAAATACGAACTGACCCCAAAACTGAATCAAATATTAAAGGTCTAAATAGCATTCAACTTCATTATGAAAATGGAAGATGGTACATCGACAGTTGGACTTGTGAAATGGAATCTGAAAAGAACAATTTAGTAACTGAATTTTTGAAAAAGCAATAAAAAAACTTTTGCTAACATCGGCTATAATTCATTGTGGCATTATGCAAAAAAAACAAAAATAGTAACCACCAAACGGCCTGATTTCATAAGTAGAAAAGTCTACGACGTTTTCCACAACGAAATCATAGCCTTGGCGTTGTGCATAATGCAAAAAACAACGTGAAATCGACAAAAAATCTGCGATAATAAAAGCGGAATTTTATAATACAAAGTGCAGAATTAAGGTATAACCTATTAAACAAAATAATATGAAACAAGTTTCTATTTTAATTACAGCAATTGTATTTACTGCATTAATCATTAGTTGCGGGAACAATAACGCTGCTTCAAAAGAAACCAATAACAGCACTGTTGCTACTTTTGACTTAACTGCAATGAAAAAACTCATAAAAGAAAAGAGCGAGAAATTTACGCAAGCACATATCACTCGTGACACGGCATATTTGAATAACATTTTTACAAAGGATGCAAATGTGTATTCACCTAATTCTGATATTATAACTGGACGTGATGCTATTGCGGCTGTGAATAACGAATGGGTCAATTACGGAATTAAAGAATTTACTGAAGAAACAACCTCTTTTTTTGGTAACGAAGATTACCTGATTGATGAAGGAACCTACTACTTGCGTTATGGAGAAGATAATATAATTGACAACGGGAAATACATTAATATTTGGAAAAAGGAAAATAGCGAATGGAAGATGTGCAGCAGTATTTGGAATACCAGTTTGCCTATAACTACAACCGAATAAGAAAGGAAAACACTATGCACAACAACGTATAAAATTAATTGCTAGTGCGAGCTTACTTACGAAAATCCTCGCGGATTTTCTATTCGGTTTGTATTTGCTAAATTAGGTGCTTAAACCACGCAACTAATATTATACAAGACCGTTAGCCTTCATTAAAAAAACAGAATATGAAACAAATAATTTTATTGATTTTGACATTAGTGCTATTAGCAACAAGTTGTCAGAATGAGAAGCAAGTTTCTATTACACCAACTTTAGAGGTGTATGCCGACTCATTATTTCAAGTAAGCATTGATAGTAACCAAATTGCAGGAGGTGCAATTTTAGTATTTAAAAAAGGCGAAATGCTGTTGAATAAATCTTATGGATATGCAAATTTAGAACTTTCTGTACCTATGCCGAGTGATGGTATTTTTTTCATTGCCTCTGTGACCAAACAATTTACAGCTGCTGCTATTCTCAAATTAGTGGAGGACAAAAAACTTTCTCTCGATGATAATTTTACAAAATACCTTGAATTTGATACCAAAGGCCGAATAATTACAATTGCTCAATTACTTGATCACACCTCTGGTCTTGCACAAGCGGACAGTAAGGAAGAATTTATGCAAATGACTTTCGATGAGTTTCCCCAAAAACTTATGGTGCAATTGGTAGAACCAAAAGACTTTTTACATGAGCCAGGAGAAGCATTGATATATAATAATACCGCTTTTGTTTTTCTTGGATTAATAATAGAAAAAGTAACTGGAAAACCTTACGAAGACTATTTACAAGAAACCTTTTTTGACCCTTTGAATATGAGTAATACATCCTATACTTCTAACACTAAAGTGACTAAAAACAAGGTTAGTGGTTATGGTTATACCCCAAAAGGAATGCAGCAAAATGATTATTTGAATTATAACATACCTTATTCTGCGGGTGCACTTTCAAGTACAACTGAAGATCTACTAAAATGGATGCGGGCATTACATACTGGTAAAGTACTTTCAGACCCCATGTATCAATCAATGATTAACCCAAACAAATTAAATGATGGCACGACTGTTAGCTATGCGAAAGGATTACTTAATTTCTCAAATTACGGTCACCAAGAAATTGGTCACGACGGGGGAGGTTTCGGGTTTCTAACTGTCACACAATATTTCCCTGATGACGATTTATACATTATCTGTTTGATAAACACCGAAGGACCAAAGGGAGGAGATTTTTTTGCAGATAAGATGACGTGGAAACTACTGGATAAAAAAGAGTACAAAAAAGTTGAATTGGATTTTGATACTAACGGCATTGAAGGTATATACACAGGGCAAACACGTAATACCATACAAACGTTAGAAATTAAATCCATAGAAAATGGAATTACTCGACAAACTATAGGTAAAGAAAAGATTGACACCTTAAAAACATATATCGGAAACAACACGTGGATGGACGGAAACGATAAAATCACTATTAAAAATAATGAGTATCGCATCGATAAAATATGGAATTATTACATCCTTAAAAAGGAAAAATAAATAACGAAAGGCTAACAAGACCTATAGCAAATAGGGCATAAAGAGTTTAATTTAAAGGCTTGGGCTTATTAACTAAGTTCGCCAAATCTTTTGGATTTGGCTTTTAAAATGAAAAAGATAAAAACAAAACAAAAGCTTGGGCTACCAGCGCAGACGGAAACGAAAGGTTTCCTTGCCCGCCCTACTTGACATAGCCCAACCGTTGTGTGTAATCCCTCTACCAGAAAAACCAGTTGAGTTTTTAAGCTAATGGGGCAGAAATGAGTAAAATATAAATAATTGATAATCATATAATTAACTTTAACGTTAGTTGTAATTATAAAAAAAACAATGAAAATATGCCCGAACTGTAAAACAGAAGTTGACAATCATTTTGAATTATGCTGGAAATGTAATTATAGCTTTCCCGACAAAAAGATAGTTGAGATTCAAGATTTGTCTGAACAAAATTTTGAGAGAAAGATTAATTGTTTAAGATGTAATATTCCTATGGAAAAATCTGGAAATTTCAAATTTCTAGAAGGTGCTAGAACCGGATTTTTTGGGAATATTTTTGAACTATTACAAAACAGAGAATCTTTCGATTTATATCATTGCCCTGAGTGTGGAAAAGTTGAATTTTTTATTCCTCAGAAATAATTATTAATAGCTTGAAAAACTACACACAACACCGTTTATAATTCCTTGCTAGTACTCGCCTACTTACAAAAATCCTCGCGGATTTTCTATTCGCTTTGTATTTGCTAAATTATGCGCTTATAACACGCAACAAACCATATACAACACGTTGTGCTTCATTATAACCAATCACTAACTAATGATAAAATTCTTTAGAAAAATTAGACAAAAAACCCTGACTGAAAATAAGTTCGGGAAATACCTGACTTATGCAATTGGAGAAATAATACTTGTAGTTATTGGAATTTTGATAGCAGTAGGCATTAACAGTATGTATAATGCTTCTCAAAATGAAACTAAAATAAAAGCAATCTTAACACAAGTACAGCAAGACTTAATAACGGATATTTTAGACGCTAAACGTATTTACAATACTTACATAGAAAAAGATTCACTATTCCAAAAAATAATGAATGATTCCATCACTTTTGAGATGTATAAAAAGAACCCTTACCCATTACCAATTACAGGCAACTATGTCTCTTTTAGCAATAAAAAGGGCGGTTATGATCGATTTATGAATAACCTAGAGAATTTACCTGAAAAATATAATTGCTTACTTCCTTACTTTAACACCTTATATGTTGAAATGCAAAATGATATCGATGATTATAACACCTATATTAAAAATACCGCAATGATAGATGGTCGTGAAGATTTAAAGACGAACCCAAAAATTGCCGACTACATTGCAGGAAGATATCCAGAGGAGGCTATGGAGTATTTTTTTAAAGACTCTTTTCTTAAAAACAAATCCATTAAATATATAAATGATTTAAAGAATATCTCATACGCCGCAAACGACTATCGTATTGAGAGCATTGAATTATATAAAAAAATAGATTCCTTATTAGGCAAGACACCGATAGCCTATAAAGAACCACTTGCTATATTACCAGAAAAAGATATTATAAGCTCTTTTTTAGGAGACTATAAAGATCAAGCTAAAGCACTTGGAGCAACTTTGTCACTATCTATGGAAAGCGAAAAGGTAGTATTGAAAAGTTCAAAAAATCCTGACACGAAATTATACTGGCACAAAGACGACTATTATTTCATAAAAGGAAATGGACCTATTTTTAAGTTATATAAAAATAAACAAGGTCAACATATCATTGAAGTCAGTTTCAGAGGAACGAATACCAAATTTATTAAAACAAAAGACATATAAGTTTAAATAACGAAAGCACAACACCGTATAAAATTAATTGCTAGTACAGGCTTACTTACGAAAATCCTCACAGATTTTTTATTCGATTTGTATTAGCTAAATTAGATGCTTAAACACGCACCTAATCTTATACAAACACGTTGTGCTTCATTATCAGAAACCGCTAACCAATGATAAAATTCTTTAGAAAAATTAGGCAAAACTTACTGATGGAAAATAAAACTGGAAAATATTTGAAGTATGCCATTGGTGAAATCATACTTGTGGTAATCGGAATTTTAATTGCTCTGCAACTAAACAATCTGAATGAGAATAAAAAAAATGACGTGTTTGAAAAGGAAATACTTTCTCAAATTCAAGAAAATTTAAAAAGCGATAAGTTTGTCTTAAAACAAATCGAATTAAATTTTATGAAGGCTATTGCGTCTTCAAATAAGATATTAAATGCTCAAGAATCTCAAAAAACAAAAGATAGTATTAAAATTTGGCTTGGAGCAATAATACAATTTGACAGATTTCAACCACTTACTAATGCTTATGAGGTATTGAAATCAAATGGTTTGGATAGAATTTCAAATAAACAATTACGGTTCTTGTTAGGGAAATATTATGACGATGAGTCCTTGAGAATGATAAAATCAACAAACGATATCGAAATAGCTTTTAATGACCATTGGATACCTATTTTGTTTGAAGAAACCGTAGAATTTGAATTTAAAAAATCCGTTGAACTAAAAGATTATAGTGTTCTACTGAAATCTTCAAAAGAACGGAATATTTTAAAATTAAATCGTGACAATTATTCCTCTGGAATTAATAAGATAAAGAGCGGAATAAGTACGATTGAAGAAATTCAGAATTTAATAGGGAAAGAAATAAAATAACGAAAGCACAACAATACCTATAAGTAATGCGGGGTTTGGTGTTTAATTTAAAGTAAGCGTATATTTACTATGTCCGCAAAATCTTTTCGATTTTGCTCTGGCGAAAAAATATAAATCAAAACAAAAAGCTTTTGCTACGTGCGAAGACAGAAACAAAAGGTTTCCTTGCTTCCGCACTTCTCATAGCTGAAACGTAACACATTCGACCAAACCAACGAAATTTGTAACTAATCATTATGTTTAGCTACTGATTAGATATGAAAATATTAACACAAGAATATAGAGAACAATGGAATACATTAAGTAAACTCCTATTCAGAGTGCTATTTACCTATTTTGTTCTCTATATGCTCTTAATGTTATTAAATCCACTTTTTGAAACACCGTTTAGATGGATTGGTAAAGAAATTTTAAAAATAAATTACGATTATGAAGTAAGTGGTAATGGTAGTGGAGATCACACTTTTGCATATTTAACATTATTTGTAACTGTAATTTTAACCTTTATAATTGTTATTATTTGGAGTATTTTAGATAGAAGCCGTAAGAGTTACAATAAACTTTTATATTGGTTTTTAGTATTTCTTCGTGTTGTTTTAGTTGCTACAATGCTTTTTTATGGATTTGTAAAAATTTTTAAACTTCAATTTCCATCAGCTTCATTAACGCATTTACTTGATCCTTTAGGTGATTTTTCGCCAATGGGGTTAGCTTGGACATATATGGGTTTTTCGAAAGGCTTTAATGTGTTTGTCGGCTTTTTAGAAGTACTCGGAGGTTTGCTATTAATTCCTAGACGTACACAAACACTTGGATCATTTTTAATCATTGGTGTAATGACTCAAGTAGCTGTGATGAATTTCTGTTATGATATCCCTGTCAAATTATTTTCAGTTCATTTAGTCTTAATGGCTTTGGTCATTTTTATAACTGACAACAGATTCTTAAATGTATTTATTAAAAATAAAGCTGTAAAAAAATATAATTACTATCATCCTGTTAAAAACACTAAATATCATAAAGTCATTTTTTGGATTAAATCTATTGGCTTATTTATTCTTGTTAGTTTCATTTCATTTAATTTTTATACAACAGAAAGAAATAGAGGAAACAATAGAAAAAAACCACTACTTTATGGTATATGGGAAGCTACATCCTTTACTAAAAATGGAGATACACTACAACCTTTAATTACAGATAATTTTAGATGGCGTTATCTTATTATTGATTTAAAAGATGAAGCAACTATAAAAACAATGGACGATTTAAAACATCAATATAAATTTATAACAGATTCAACGTCTCAAAAAATAATGATACATAAAAAAGATTCTGAATCTGAAGATTATAATTTCAACTATAAAAATCCAGATTCTGAATTTCTTCAACTAGATGGTATTATAGAATCTGATACATTGCATATTATATTCTCTAGAAAAAATCACGAAAAATTTAATTTAAATTCTCGTGGTTTTAAATGGATTAACGAGCGCCCCTATAATAGATGAAATTATAGATATGAATAGAAACTGAATAATATTTACCCGAATTAAAACGTGTTACAAACCGTATATAATTTATTGCTAGTTCTAGCCTACTTACGAAAATCCTCGCGGATTTTCTATTCGGTTTGTATTTGCTAAATTAGGTGCTTAAAACACGCAACAAACCATATACAAACCGTTGTGGTGCATTATGACCAACCAATAACAAATGATAAAATTCTTTAGAAAAATTAGGCAAAAATTGCTGACTGAAAATAAGTTTAGCAAGTATCTGCTTTATGCCATAGGCGAGATTGTACTTGTCGTTATTGGGATTTTGATTGCGCTGAGTTTAAATAATTGGAATGAATCAAGGAAAAATGAGATAATTAAACAGCAGTTAATTGAAGACTTAATTGTAGAATTACAATCATCGAGGGTTATAATAAATGATGCTATTGCCCTTGGTGATTCTCTAATTGCAGACGGTCAATTGTATTTAAAACATATTGGATCTAAAGAATTGACAATTCAAATAGATTCACTGAAAAAACTTGGAGATTTTATAACATATGGTATTCCTTATGATCTTAATTTACCAATTTATGAAGATTCAAAATCGTCAGGCAGGCTTAGTATGATTAATAATAAGAAAGTACTAATACTTTACGCTGAGATAATGTCTGCCGACATTGGTGGAACCATTCACCGTAAAATTAGTAATGATATGTATTATAATGGTTCTGACTGGGAACTAAGAAAAGAAATAGGATTAAGCGAAATTTTATCTACGCCTAATGAAATGATACCTGAAAGATTTAGATTAACTGAAAAAGAATTTTTGGAAATCCTTGCACGTCCTTCTACGTTTGCCACGTTAAATAATTCTTTACAGATGAAAGTTGTAAGAATTAATTATATGAATAGAATAAGCAATGGAATGACAGAAGTTATTGGATTACTTGAAGAAGAAAAAAAATAATCTTAAGTTATAAAAAAACGAAAGCACAACAATGTGTATGAATTAATTGCTGGCGGATTTCTTAAAAGGAAATCCTTGCAATGAATTATCTTTATTACCAGTGGGAAAATCCCGTAGGATTTACCCGCAACTAATTATACACGAACCGTTGTGCTTCATTACCAGAAACCGCTAACCAATGATAAAATTCTTTAGAAAAATACGCTACGACCTTATGGAGAAAAACAAAACTGGAAAGTATTTAAAATATGCTATCGGAGAAATTATCCTTGTTGTTATCGGGATTTTAATTGCACTGCAGATTAATACCTGGAATGAAGATTATAAAAACACAAAGAAAGAAAGAGGCTATTTAATTAACCTTCAACAAGATCTTAGAGCAGATTCGTTAAGACTAAGCGAACTTAAAAATGATTTTGAATTAGCAGTAAAATCAAAAAAGAAATTTGAAAAAATAATAGAAGGACAACCCACAACAAATGATTCCTTAATTTTTTATGTGAACAATCAAATAGATCTTTTAACCGACTTTGTTCCAAACTCTTCAACTTTTGATGAATTAAAAAACAGCAACGGTCTTAATCTTATTTCTAATCCTCAATTAAAACGTCAAATCGTAACCTTGTACAACAGTTATGCGGACTTAATACTCAAACTTAAACTTGGGACAGAAAAATCCCAAATACTATATGCCCATTTGAGTAAATATGTTAATAATATTAATACCATTACAAGTGATGAAATCCATGTCCTTTTAAATGACAATTTTTTTAAGAATCAAATGCTGCTTAATTATCTGTATACTCAATTTTCAATCACCTTAAAGGCTTATGGAAATTGTCTTGAAACTTTAAATGTCATAAATAAAGAATTAAAACATGTTTAAATTCTTTAGAAAAATACGCTACAACCTTATGGGACAAAATAAAACTGGAAAGTATTTTAAATATGCCATAGGTGAGATTATACTTGTGGTTGTAGGTATTTTAATTGCATTATGGTTAAATAATCTAAATCTAAAAAGTCAACAAAGAATTGAAGAAATCAATATCCTTAAAGGACTTAAAAAAGATTTTCAAGAAGACATTATTGATTTTAAATTAAATATTAACGCTTATAAGAATATTAGTTCATCAGTTGATCTTGTTCTAAATAGCTTGGAAAGTTCAGCTATTTATAATGACTCATTAGATTATTATTTTTCAGGCACTATAACTTGGCCTCGTTCAATCATAAACAAAAATTCATTCGATGTTTTAAAATCTAAAGGACTGGATCTTATATCCAATGATTCCCTAAGAAATGAAATTTTAAATTTTCATGGTCAAGTTTACGCAGGTATTAAAACATGGGAAGACCAATTTAACAGAGATATATATTTCAATGAAATGTTAAAAAGATTTGATAAAGTTGAACCTTGGAAATTTGATAAAGATGGTAAATTTTATCGAGGCGTTATGAAACCAATTAACTATAACGCCCTTAAAACAGACACTTTATATTTGTCCTTGCTTCGAACTATGAAAAGAGACGCTGAAACACTTTTGTATAGTGAATACCTTACAACAATTAAAGATTTAAAAAGTCTGGTGGCAGACATTGATAAAGAGTTGATTAACATCGAATAACAGAACGTATTAAATTTAAAACATTACCTGATATTATTTTAAATTGAAAAACGAAAGCACAACACCGTGTATAATTAATTACTTTGGCAAGTGCTTATCTGGAAAGTTTTTGTTTACTAAATTAGTTGCTGCACACGCAACTAATCATACACAAAACGTTGTGCTTCATTATAACCAATCACTAACTAATGATAAAATTCTTTAGAAAAATTAGACTAAAAATGCTGTCTGAAAACAAATTTAGCAGATATCTGATATATGCCATAGGCGAAATTATTTTAGTAGTAATCGGTATTCTTATAGCCCTTCAGTTAAATAATCAAAATAATATCCAAACTGAAAAGCAAGGCCTTAAAAATTATTTAGGAAAAATTGCACAAAATATCAATGATGATATTGAATTTGGGGAATTTATGTTGAAAACCCGGACAGAACAATCTGCATTATGTGCAAATGCTACTATTTTGATTGCTAATAGGGATTTTAGTGAAAATAGTCAATCGATTATAACAAATGCCGTTTTTGCAATGATAATTGAGACACCTATAAATTTCAATAGAAGTGGTTTTGAGTCATTGAAGAATTCAGGGTATTTACAGTATCTCGATAATTCGAAAGTAGAAAAACTAATTTATAATTATTATAAAACTGTTGATAATATATTATTTGAAGAGTCCAGTTGTCAAGTTTGGGCTAATGATTTGGATTTAGAATTACAAAAGAATGGTTTCATGCCCGAATGGTTAGAAATTGAAAATAGACCAAATCAAAAATTGAATGAAATGCTCGGTAATTACACGGATATACTTTGTGAACATAAAGGGCATGGTATTGTTTTATCACTTTTTGTTAGAGGTTTCTTATTTGACCCTTATCTAACAGATTGGTATAAAAAACAAATTACTCTTGGAAAAGAACTATTGAAAGCAATAGAAGAATAAAAAATAACGAAGGCTAACATCATATGAAATTAATTGCTAGTTCTGGCTTACTTACTAATCCCGACGTTTCGGGATTCTATTCTGTTTGTATTTGCTAGATTAGGTGCTTAAACCACGCAACTAATCTTATACATAACCGTTGGCAGTAATTTTGACCCGTCCTGAAATATGTATACAAAAAAGCAAATGGAGTTTTTCTATATTATTTTAATTAACTTTATAATACGAAGAGTTCAAACTACTTCAATACGTTCCATATAAAATGTGAGTTAATCGTGAGTCCAAAATAGGCAATGATGCATAAGGGCATATAAATACAGAGGTGGTGTAATTTCAAAAGCGTTCTGTCATCCCGACAAACCGCTTAATAGCGGAGATCAAAACACTGTTAATCGTATGATTAACAGTGTTTTTCGTTTTCAATGGACTTATTTGATATCAACTATTTTATCTAGGAATACGACGCGTGGGAGAAAAATTATAGAGGTGAAACTAGTGCTTTGAACGATTTTGATGATGAAAATTATCTATATTTTTTGCAATCTACAATCGGATTACGAAGGTGATTATCAATTGGCATGAAATACAAGGGGACAACACCTTAAAAACCAGCATACTGGATTATGTCTTTTTGGGGATCATTATTTCGAACCCAATGTCATTATTGATAGTACCATGAAATTGTGTCACCCAGATAGGGGCACAACCTATGAATTTAAGGAAAGGGGATATCAGCAATATTTAAAACCTTATAAAGGTTCAGAGACAAAGAAAAGAACAAAATCTTCCAATCCTACTATGAATGTAGTACGGAATAAATCAAAATAGTTTTTAGGTTTGTTGTTTGAAATTGCCCTCTTTTTAGAGAAAGTGGGCGATTTTTTAGGTTAACGTAAGACCTTAAAATGATCTAATTGAATATCATCTAACCCTTTATCGTCGAAAGGATACTCTAGATCATCCTGAATATTATAAAGTGAAATTAGTATAAATTCTGTGAGAATCACTACAAAATAAACCGTAAAGTGATTATAGGTTTCACCGATATTGAATATAATCGTCGGGGCATATATCAGCGGAAAAATGTATATAAATACTTTGCAATAGGCCTTAAGACTTACGGGCGTTCTGTGCACATGGATCCCGTTCAAATTATCAATGGCCTCGTGAAGGGCACACATATATTTGAATAATTTATCCTTTAAACTTTTAGATATAGTTTCCCTTCTAGAATGAATAAATCCGTAAACCTTATCAACTTCTTCATCCAGATTTTTTATACTGCCTTCATGACTTTTTAGATGCAATATTGTTTTATCCTCAATATTTTCCAACAGTAGTTTTAAACTAACCTCCTCTTCATCTAACAATGTACTGGTCGTAATAAAATAATGAAGTGTTTTCATGGCACTTCGGTATTGGCTTAAATGTTCCAATGCCTTTTCCCTTCTTCTAAAAGAACCCCTAATAGTAAATACTAGTGGGAAAATTATGGCAATACTTAATAAAGTCAAATCAACTTTAAAATTTATGTTGTAGTGATAACATAAAAATACAGAGGCTATGGAAATGACCATAACCATCAACGTTTTATAATTTAAAGAAGCGAGATATAGTTTAATAGCTTTATTTTTAATACTTTAAATGTAAAGTAAATATTATATGGGAAAGATACAAACTAATTTGAGACTCCTTGCTATCTGTTTTTTTATATCCCTATCCTGTATTGGTCAAATTGAGGATACCAGTAAAAAATTGGGTAAGGTTTCAAAACTATTCAGAACGTCAAAAATACTACCAGTACAAATGGAGTATAGTAATCGTGACCTTAAAAAATTAACCAATGATAGTACCTATATACATATAAACCTAACGTACAGGGATGCCGATACACTTGGCACATTACCGCTAAGGGTTAGGGCAAGGGGTAATTTTAGGCGTAAGAACTGTTATTTTTCCCCGGTTAAAATGAGAATAAAAAAGGACGATGCCAAAAAGACATTGTTCAAAGGAAATAAGGAATTGAAATTGGTGCTACCCTGTTTAAAAGAGAAAAATGCCAATGATGACGTTATTAAAGAGTTATTGGCCTATAAACTATACGAAGTGGTATCCCCATATCATTTTAAAACTAGACTTTTGGATTTTACCCTCAGCGAATCGAAAGGGAAAAAGATAGATGAGCATAGAATAAAGGCTTTTTTTATTGAAGATATGGCTGAGCTGGAAGACCGATTTGGCGGTAAAACCATGAAAAGAAATGTGCATCCGTTACAACAGGACTCCTTGAACTCTATACGCAATGCTTTTTTTCAATACATGATCGGTAACACAGATTTCTCTACAGGCTATCAGCATAATCAAAAACTTTTGTTCCTAAACGGTTTTTCAATACCCATTCCCTATGATTTTGATATGTCTGGTTTATGTGATACAAGCTATTCCGTAGTCTCTCAAATAGATGGTTTGGAATTGCCGCTTGAGTCGGTTACAGACAGATTATATAGAGGTTTTAAAAGATCTGACGCTATCATGTTTTCCATCCGGGATGAATTTTTGCAAAATCAACCAAACATGATTGCAATACTAGAGGATCACAAGAACCATTTTGAAAATCCGGACGAATATGAGAAATCTCAAAAATACATTTTAGGATTCTTCAATATTCTAGCGGACCCCGATAAGTTCAAATCAGAAATATTGGACAACCGTAGGGATAATTAACATTATTCAAAAAGTTCCGATAACGGTTTTCCATGAGAGGAACTAGGTAATGGAATATTAAGTAACATCGATAGACTAGGCGCTATATCTATAGGGTGTACTGGCCTTACAGACTTCCCTTTGGTAATGCCTTTTCCAATCCATATCATAGGAACTTGGGTATCGTACGAATATCCAGATCCATGTACCGTACCATTCACATCGGCTACATCAATATTGGGATTGGGATGTATGATGGTGCCGGAGGTATAGGTTATTAAAATATCTCCAGACCTTTGTACATGATATCCATTTTGAATGGTTTTACGGATTCCTTCTTCGTACACCTGTGTTTGAAGGTCATCCGCAGTTAGGGCAAGGGACACTTCAGGTAAGGTCATTAAAAAATTTGCTGCGTCTTTCTGAATGATAGGCAAGAGTAATTTTTTTTCGTCAACGGTAGTTTTGTTTAAATACAGGTTATTTCCATTCACGGTAGTAATCCAAGATGCATTTCCGTATTTAGAATCCAGAAATGCCTCTAATTTTCGCCCATCGTTAGTAATTCTTGCAATAGCAGCATCCTGCTGGTTATCTTTCAAAAAGGATACATTTTCTATGGCTCCATGGTCGGAAGTAAGAAATAGGGTATAGTTTTCTTTTCCTATATCGGTGTCCAATGCTTTTAACAGTGTAGCAATATCCTTGTCCAATCGTAGATAAATATCCTCCATTTCAACCGATTGTGGACCAAAAGTATGACCAATAACATCTGGTACGGAATAGCTAACGTTCAGAAAATCGGTGTGGTCATCCTTACCTAATTGTTCTTCCTGCATGGCGGTGATTGCAAATTCAGTCAAAAGAGTGTTTCCTTTAGGGGAAATCCATAATAATTGAAATTCAGTGCCATTTTCGCGATACTTTTCTCTCAAGGTTTTAAAATCATAGGGAAATGTTGGGCTGGGTTTCCCCCCTAATGACGGTTCATAATTATTATCGTCTGGTGCGCTCAAGGTATACGTTTCAATGGGATAAAGGGTATTCCAAGTTTCATTTAAATAGGTATCGGATTTTTCTTGTTTGTTGAATTTCGCCACCCAATTGGGAACGCCTTCCATATAATAACTACTACTCACAAAATAACCTGGACTAGATTCCCAATCATGCCAATAAACACCATCGGCAGATTTTCCACCAGGCAAAATAGCACCTCTATCTTTAATTGATATACTTATTACCTTAGATTTGAAGTTGCTACTCTTTTTCAATTCATCTGTAATGGTAGAGGCTAGTAGGTTTTTTGGAGAGGTTCCATAAGGGTTTTCCACAACAGAACCTATTATTTTTTCTTGATCGTCCTGCACATTACCTATCACACTTTTGGTGTTCCTGTCGAACCACGAATTCCCAATGATCCCATGATAAGAGGGCGTTGTACCTGTGTAAATGGATGCGTGACCGGGTGCAGTTTCCGATGGGATATAATTGATATTTGTGTTTTTAAAATTAAAACCTTCACGTAATAAACGTTTAAAACCGTCTTCGCCATATCTTTCTTGGTATTTATAAAGATAATCTGCCCTCATTTGATCAATAATTACCCCAACCACGAGCTTTGGAGTTTCGTTTTGTTGTGCTAAAGCTGAAGAAGAAAAGAAAGTCATTGAAATTAATACTAATGTAAAACAGGATAGCTCAAAGATGTTGCGCATGTGTATATATTTTATCATTTTATCTCAAATTTACATTAACTAGCTCCAACATCCTCCATGATTACCTCATCAATTTGAATGGAATCCGTTGCGTGTAGTACCGATATATCCCCCGTAGTTTTAAAAACCACAGTTTTTACCTGTGATAATTGAAGCACGTTCACCTCACGTAATTAACCCATAAGGTCGGCCCTACTGACAAATGCTTTTTTTAGACTTTTCTCAAATATTTCCCCATCTTTCTTTAAAAAGGGGTATTGGTCAATATCTTTTGAGCTTTATCTGATGAAGATAAAATTTTTGTTTGGTTCAGTGCTAATTGGATAGCAACAAATCCTGATTTCGTTAACCGTTCTTATGAATTAAGGGAGACCGTTCAATGTTCTTTTTAAATAAATTGCGGTTTTACTTTGTTTACTTTTTGCGACTTTTTCTGGTGTTCCTGCCACCACCACTTTACCACCTTCTTCTCCGGCTCCTGGACCTATGTCAATAATCCAATCGCTTCCAGCGACTACCTGCATATCATGCTCTACCACAATTACGGTGTTTCCTGCATCCACTAATCTCGCTAGTTGAAGTTGTAATTTTTCTATATCAGTTGGATGCAAGCCTGTAGTTGGTTCGTCTAAAATATAGAGCGTATTCCCTCGGCTCAAACGCTGGAGTTCTTTAGCAAGCTTTATGCGCTGCGCTTCTCCACCGGAGAGCTCAGTGGCTGGTTGGCCTAAACGTAAATAACCCAAACCTACTTCCTGCAATACCTTAAGGGTGCGACTTACTCGGTCTTCTTTCTCAAAAAATTCTGCAGCTTCATTTACGGTCATTCCAAGAACTTGGGCGATATTTTTTTCATGATAAGTAATTTCTAAGGTTTCAGCATTATAACGAGTAGCATTACAAACAGGGCATGGAGCATAGACACTTGGTAGAAATAATAGTTCAACCATAACAAACCCTTCGCCCTCGCAATTGGGACAACGGCCCTTTCCTACATTAAATGAAAAGCGACCAGCATTATAGTGACGTGTTTTAGCGAATTTTGTTGAGGCAAATAATTTTCGGACCACATCAAACAAGCCCGTGTACGTGGCGAGGTTAGAGCGCGGTGTTCTACCAATGGGTTTCTGATTGACCATGACCATCCGTTTTATGTTTTCCGAACCTGCGGTAATTTTACCATCCAGCGTTGTTACAACATCCTGCTGTAAGACATCTTCTACTTCTTCTTCGCCAGAACGGTCGTTTCCTAATTGGGCGGACATTAATTCTACCAAAACCTGGCTCACCAAGCTGCTTTTACCCGAGCCTGAAACCCCGGTAACACTTGTTAACACGCCTAAAGGAAATGACACCTCAAGGTTTATTAAATTGTTTCTGGTAACCCCACTTAATTTCAGCCATCCAGAAGGATTCCGGGGTTTGGACTTTTCAAAAGGGAGATCATTAAATAGGTGTTCTCTGGTTTTAGATTTTAAAATATTTTTTAAACCGGCCGGTGGACCACTGTATAAAATTTCTCCACCACCTTCGCCAGCATCCGGACCTACATCTACTATCCAATCCGCATGGCGAATCACATCCAACTCGTGCTCAACGATAAAAAGCGAATTACCGAAAGCTTTTAATCTATCCAAAGTTTTCAGTAAAGCTTCGGTATCTGCAGGATGCAACCCTGCAGAAGGCTCGTCTAATACATACACCACCCCAAATAAATTACTTCGTACCTGTGTGGCTAGTCTTAAACGTTGATGCTCGCCAGGAGAAAGGGTAGGTGTGCTCCGCTCCAAGGATAAGTAGCCAAGTCCTAATTCTAATAAAACAGTTACTCTCGCAACAAGATCTTCGGCAATCCTTTGTGCCACCATTGCTTTCTCCTGATGATTTTTGGTTAATTCAGCTAAACTAGGCGCCGAGCCATCGCCATATGGAGAGAAAATAGAAAGTAATTTTTTCAAAGGCAGCCTTGACATGTCTGCAATATCATAACCAGCAAAAGTCACGGAAAGGGATTCGCGACGTAAACGTTTACCCTTACAGGCAGGACATTCGCTGCTCAGCATGTATTTCAATACGCGATTTTTCATCGAAGCACTTTGCGAATTTGCAAATGTGTGTAACACATATTTTTTGGCACCAATGAAAGTGCCCATATAACTTGGTTCACTCTTTCTTTGAATTGCACGTTGCACCTCGTCACGGTTTAAGTTCCGGTATACCGGCACCTGTGGTTGTTCGTTTGTGAATAAGATCCAGTCGCGGTCTTTTTTTGGAAGATCTTTCCAAGGAATATCAACATCATAACCCAGTGTGATTAAAATGTCGCGAAGATTTTTCCCCTGCCACGCAGTGGGCCACGCGTCTATGGCTCTTTCCCGAATTGTCAGGGTATTATCGGGTATCATGCTTTTTTCTGTTACTTGGTAAATACGACCAAGTCCATGGCATTCAGGGCAGGCTCCTTCATGAGTGTTGGTCGAAAATGAATCAGCATATAAAAGAGGTTGTTCCGCTGGATAATCACCGGCCCGGGAATACAACATGCGCAACAAGTTTGATAATGTAGTAACGGAACCGACCGAGGATCGGGTAGTTCCTGAACCTCGTTGCTGCTGTAAAGCAACTGCTGGAGGCAAACCTTCAATTTCATCTACTTCCGGTATTGGCATTTGATGAAAAAGTCGCCTTGCATAGGGCGACACAGATTCTAGATACCTTCTTTGAGCTTCAGCATATAAGGTCCCAAAAGCAAGTGAAGATTTGCCCGACCCAGAAACCCCGGTAAACACGACCAAAGCATCACGAGGAATTTCCAGAGTTACATTTTTAAGATTATGTTGTCGTGCTCCACTTATAGTAACGAAGCCTTCTTTCTTAATATTATTGTCCTGCGGTTGTTCCATGTATTAGGATTGATCAAAAAATATACCAAGAACCTACTAATACAGCTTTTAGATTTATAGTATTTGTAAATCCTAGTTCTCAATTCAGTCCGCTGCAGTTCAAAATCTAGCTATGAGTTCCTTTAAATATGTACATCTTAAGTTTGATTCTCTTTAAATTGGTAGTATAATCATAAAGAACAAAAGAGAG
>NZ_JBEXAE010000012.1:0-17567 GCF_040566695.1 Sediminicola arcticus
ACCCTTTTGTTATACTAAATATCTTATCTTCAAACTTAGAAACAAACATACGAGCCAAACCGTTGTGCTTCATTATGACAAACCAATAAGATTCCCGCTTTCTCGGGAAATAGAATATGATAAAATTCTTTAGAAAAATTCGCCAAAACCTAATTTCAAAAGGAAAAACTGGAAAGTATTTAAAATATGCGGTTGGAGAAATTATTCTTGTTGTTATTGGGATATTAATAGCATTGCAGCTAAATAATTGGAATGAGAGCATTAAAAAGAAAGCAGAAATCAAAAACGTTCTTGTAGCCTTACGTAACGATTTGATTCAAGATACCCTTTTAATCAAAGAAAAATTACCATTTATTACCCAGCAGTACCAGTTGAACGAATCTTTGCGAGCTAGAGTAGCAGAATCGAAGGCAACAATAGATACATTGATACTGGTGATGCGCTATGAGTTTAATCCAAATTGGAGCGCTCAGATTATTTACAACACAAATTCATATAACAGCTTAAACCAAACCGGACTACTAGAAAGCTTACCTGATTCCTTAAAGGCAACAATCAAGAATTTTTACAATAAGAAATTCTTTCTTAAAGATAAAGTGGAAAAGACTACCAACGATTATAGAGAAAAGATTACCTCCTATGTCAACACCTACACTTTTGGTTCAACAGCCATTCATGACCAAGGACCATTGATTGATTCACTTGTTTGGAGCAACATAGATAATAAGCATTTAGCTGCGACATTTCAGGGTATAAGCAACTTTAAGCGAATTCTTTTTACAGAGATCAAAGACGAATTAGAGTATTCCCTATCAAACTCCAAAACACTTATATATCAACTTGACCTTTATCTAAAAAATCAATGATAAAATTCTTTCGAAAAATCCGTAAAAACCTGCTCAGAAAAAATAAATTTTCTAAGTATTTACTGTATGCTATTGGCGAAATTATTCTTGTTGTCATTGGGATTCTAATTGCACTTCAGATTAATAATTGGAACGAAAATAGAAAGGGAAGAATACAAGAGTTATCTTCTATGAAAGAAGTCGTAGAGAATCTAAAGTATGATATGGTAAGATGTGATAATAACATCAATAAAAATGCTACAGTAATTAAAGGTCTAGACTCATTAAGAACGTCAATAAGTAACGCTATTGATGGAAATGACCAAGCAACAGATATCTATTATTATGCTTTAAAATACGGTATAGACTACAATAAGGCAGTGCTTAATAGGGCAGCATACGAAGAACTCATAAACTCGGGATCAATAAAAGCTATTGACAATAGAACATTAGTGCAACAGCTTTCCGATTATTACCAAAGGATAGCATTTACCGTTCCTGAGTTTAGACCAAAAACTGGTTATGAAAATATGCAAACCTCTAGAAAGAAGTTTATAAGTTTTAAGGGTCTAGAGCCGTTTTTACAATCATTCGATACTATAAATAAGGTTAGTTTTTCTGTTGATTACGATTTTAAAGATATTCAGCAAATGGAGCATTTAAAATTATTACAGCCTCACGAATTGGCTTTAACAGACTATTACAATGACATTGCTCAATTTCAAATTGACCTGAAGACCTATATATTCTATATGTCTTGGGTAAAAGAAGCAGCCAATGACCTAATTCTTGACATTAAAAAAGAATACCAATTAACCGATACTATAGAGTGATAAAGTTCTTCCGCAACATCCGCAAAAACCTTCTTTCGGAAGGTAAAACGACAAAATACCTAAAATATGCTATCGGCGAAATCATACTCGTGGTCATTGGGATTTTGATTGCATTACAGATTAATAATTGGAATGAAGAAAAAAAGCATCAAAAACAATTACAGATAAAAATTCATTCTATTTTGGGCGATATGCGTGAAGATGCGTTGCAAATTAAATCACTCATTGAAGACTTAGAGAAACAGAACAGTGCAGCAGATTACATTATACCTATTATGGAATCTGAGCAAAAAGTCATAACAGATTCTTTAAAATTTATTCTCGATTTCAATTCCTTTACCACGACTCCTATTCTATCACAACAAAATAATACCTGGGATTTTTTAAGTTCTAATGGAATACTTTCTGAATTAGAAGACCAAGACCTTGTAAGCTTATTAATAGATTATTACAACTACACTGATGACCTAACCATCAACTTTAACAACTCTGCAAACCCAGTACGTTTAGAACTTAGAAAGCTAAAATACGAACTTTTTAAAAACGCTGAACATCGTAAATTTTTCCCCACAAAAAAACCTAGCATTCCTAACAAAGAAGTTTACGAATCTATTTTTAGCGATAAGCGGATTTTACCCCTATGTAGATATATAGGTAGTTCAGCTAGCTATTTTGAAGGAAGATTTAAATATGCCCAAAAAAAAGCTGAAAGGTTAACAAACTATTTGGAAACACATTACTAACCGACTTATGTATGATTAAATTCCTTAGTAAAATCCGAAAAAACCTTCTCAACGAAGGAAAAACCACCAAATATTTTAAATACGCCGTTGGCGAAATTATCCTCGTGGTCATCGGAATATTGATTGCGCTACAAATAAACAATTGGAATCAAGACCGTACAGAACATAAAGAAACCAAGGTTTTATTGAGTAATCTTAGGTTAGATGTTGAAGAGAATATCAAAAACCTGAAAGACCAACAAAATCTCTTAAAGATTCGAAAAGATTGGGCAGATTTTATTCTCAAATCGCTCGATGACCAAAAGGTAATAGATTCCACAATGTTTATTACTGCCATAACGAGAGTAGGTTGGATTATGGATTATTCTCAAATGCTTCCTACCTACACTGAAATCATTAGTTCGGGGAAACTATCATACATAAATTCAGAAAATCTTAAAAAAGCATTAGCTGACTATCAATCAAAAGTTGAATTGAATCAACAAATTATATCATCCTATAATCTTGGCTTAAAGGAAACCGAAAGGTTGGCCATTGGTCACCTTAATGGAATGCCTGAAGCTTCTAATTTAATTAAACCCATCTCATCCTATCTAGGAGTAAGTTTTGATTTGAAGTCAATAGCCAAAGACACCGAATTCTATAAAAATATAAAACATATTTCTTTTCAAACCGCTGGGACTATTGATTATATAAGCGACCAGCTCATTACAAATGCAGAACGATTAAAAAGTTTGATAACCGTTGAATTTAAAAGCTATTGACCAATGATAAAATTCTTTAGAAAAATTCGCCAAAACTTGCTAATGGAAAACAAAACTGGAAGGTATTTTAAGTATGCTATTGGTGAAATTATTCTTGTTGTTATTGGAATTTTGATTGCTCTTTCTATAAATAACTGGAATGAAGAAAGTAAAGATCGCGATAAACTTCTAAACATTTATAGTCTTATTTATAATGATATTGAAGATGACATAAAAGAATTACAAAAAAATGTAGAGTTCTACAATGAAAAGAAATCTGTTTTCGAAAAAGTGGTACACGATTCCATAACACCAGACTTGTTAGACCAAGGACTTTCAAGCTTAATATCTAATAGCCCAAGAACTCTTTTAAACAAAAAAGGGGTTTCCCAATTAAGGCAATTGCAGGAAAACGATACGTTAACCTTTTACCTTAACGACATTTATGAATTTATGGATACAAGGCTGTTACCATTAGAAATTAGCATTTCAAACGAAGTCATTGACCATAAAAAATACGTGAGAGACAATCATGAATGGTATCCTGAATGGATTAACAATACCATTACACGGGATGTTGGGAGTAAAGAACTGCACGATTATTTTCTTACAAACCCAACCTATCGTAATCGGGTTGTATTTGTATACGACCAAGTTTATAACAGTTATGTTCGCTCGCTCAATGCTTTAATCAAAGGTCTGACCACATTTAAGGAAGAAATAGGTGAAATTTTAAAAAAAGAAAATGATTAAATTCTTCCGTAAAATTCGACAAAAAATGCTAAATGAAAATAAATTCAGTAAGTATCTACTTTATGCTATTGGTGAAATTTTCCTTGTAGTTATCGGAATTTTAATTGCTCTCAACATTAATAACAAAAATGAGCAACGAATAAAAGCAGAAAAACTCGACTCTATTTATATTGAAGTTCAAAGAGAATTGGCATTAAACATTAATAGAATTTCATTTTTGATTGATTTTTATGAAAAAAAAGATTCTATTAATTATTTAATATTAAACGATAAACTAACAAAGGAAGATTATATAGAAACACAGGAAATTGCTTTTTCTTTATTTAATAATATTCCATTGAATATCCAAAATAACGGTTATTCAAGTTTAATAAATGCACTTGATATTTTACCTAAAAGTTTTAGTACTGTTCTAAAAAAATTAAATATAGTTTATGACGATAACTACTTCTATATCGCTAACAATCAAGAACGATTTAATCAATTTAATTGGGACTTATTAAAAAAATTATCTGATTCAAAAAACTGGTATATGGAATTTATTAATAAAAATAATTTGAATGATGAAATTCTAGAATATTTGGTCAATGACCCCTTTTATAAAAACAAAGTGTTAGATTATAAGATACATTATAGTAATTTGTATTTACCAAGGTTCAAGAAAAATGCAGTAAAGGCATACGTAGCCTTATCAGAACTAATTGATAAGAAAGATGATATCGATACAGCCATTTATTTTCAAACGGACGAGGAATTGTCAAAATACGTTGGTGAGTTTAAAATTAATTTGAATGATGCTATATTTAATGAAGAAGAAGGAGATAATATTATAAATATTAAAATAAAAGATAGTCAACTTTACTGTATTATTTTTGGAGATATAGAACTTGAAATTTTCCCACATGCGGAAAACGTTTTCATTTTAGGTGATGATGACAATGCTAAATTTACCTTTATTCAAAATGTAAATAGCCAAATTACAGGATTTCAATTATTCAATGAATCTGTATATACAGATTGGACAAAAGTTAAATAATTAATAAAATAACCAAAGCACAACAAAGTGTATAATTAATTGGGTTTAGACTACTTACGAAAATTATCGTGGATTTTCTATTCGGTTCTTATTTGCTAAATTATGTACTAAACCACGCAACTACTGATAGTCGAGACCGTTGTACTTCATTATAACCAACCGCTAACCAATGATAAAATTCTTTAGAAAAATTCGTCAAAAAATGCTGACTGAATACAAATTCAGTAAATATCTACTTTATGCCATTGGTGAAATTGTACTTGTGGTCATTGGGATTTTAATCGCACTTCAGTTAAATAATTTGAATGAAATTGACAAGGTTAAGGACACCGAAGTAATTTATCTAAATGCCCTTCATGATGAATTCTCAAACAACCTCAAAGAGGTAGAACGAGTAATGAAACTAAATAAGCGAGGTTTGGAGATGGCTCATGGACTTTTAGGTAAAATGGGAACTGATGATCCAAATTTTACTGAAAAAGTATTTGATTCTTTAATGTATCGCACCATTTTTTCTGAAATTCAATACCGCCCTAGTCCAGGTACTCTCATTGAGTTAGTCAACTCTGGGAAACTAAGCATCATTTCTAATAGGGAGCTGCGACTAAATCTGGCCTCATGGGATGGAGTCCTTGCCAGCGTCTTGTTTCAGGAAGAAGAACATTCCAAACCTCGGTATAAATTGATTGATTTAATGAATAAATGGGGTAATGGCAGAAAGTCCTATATAAATGCATTAGGAAATAATAAATTTAGTTTGGATATCCCTAACAGTAATTTTAATTTATCTAGTCTAGTGCTATTACAGAATATTGAATTTGACAATCAACTAACCTTCTTTTTTATTACTGGATCCTTCCTGAATTCAAATTATTATTCTAGTCTGAAGAACAAAATTGAAAATACGCTTAATATAATCCAAAGTGAACTTAATCAAAGAACTAACTGAGGCTATTAATATTGCTTAATCTAAAAACCCTAGCGGATTTTCAGGCAACGAATCCTTACACATAAACATTAGCGATAATGCAAAACAACAAAAACAATAATGAAGAAATTAATATTCACCGCCACCTAAAATAGAGTTTGAACACAATGACTGAAACAGAACGAGTTGTACGAATATTTCACGAATCCTGGGATATGAAAGACCCAGACCGAGGCGCGGCTGTTATTGACGATAATTGTAAGTTTGAAGATGTTGCCCGAGATGAAGCGCAACCCGGCCCAGAAGCTTATAAGCATGATTACTATCGCTGGCGTAAGGCGTTCCCTGATGGGGAATGCAAGATAGTAAACGTTATCACTCAAGGTGATTGGGCTGTTGTAGAGTTTATCAATCGTGGTACCCACACCGGGCCGCTTAAGACCAGCCAAGGCACTTTCGCTCCCACTGGAAGAAAGGTAAAAGTTCGCTATTGCAGTGTAATGCGTGTCACAGATGGAAAGGTTGTTGAAGGTCGTGATTACTATGATTCAGCAGGAATTCTCCGGCAACTTGGACTCACAACAACTTGAAAACGAGATCTAAAGTCTCACAGAACTGAACGTGATGTAAGTAGTAAAAGAGAGAGGATTATCAATGTTGTCGAAGTCTAGGCTTCACCGTATATAGTAACCTTAATTCTCTCTTTTGTTCTTTCTGATTATACTATCAATTTAAAGAGAATCAAACTTAAGCCGTATATAGCAAATAGGGCGTTCGGTGTTTTACTAAAATTAGGTGCTATTTACAAACACCGCCAAATTTTTAATTTGGATTTTAAGATGAATAAGTTAAAAACAAAATATAAAAATGTGGCTCAGGGCAAATCCGAAAGCTTATTGCTTTCTACTGCCCTACTTGCCATATACAAAACCGTTGGTATTAATACTGAAAAATGAACAGAAAAAAAATATTGAAAGCTTTTGGAGTATTAGTTGCGATTGTATTTGCATTATTCACTTCGGGTATAATTTACTTTAATAATATTTTCTTCGCAGAAAGGTCAAAAAATCTCTCCATATTCACAGATTATCAACCAATAAAATTTGGGCTTTCTTCTTTTAAGACACCACAAGGTTTTACAATTGAAAAAGCAGCAATGGTTATCCCAGCAGAAATCGAAAAGATACCAAATAAATTATATTTTCAATTTGATACTGGCGCACCGAACACAATCATATATGAAAATTCATTTAACTCCTTAAAAAGAATTGGTCTAAACGTTGATGTTTTAGACATAGATGGAAGAACTTTTATTAATGAATTAACCATCAAACTGGGTGGGAGTGAAATGACTATTAAGATGATAGAAGTTGTGCAGTACTCAGCGGGTGAATTTTTTACGGAAAAGGACTCAATAAATTATAACCGAATAGGCTCAATAGGCACTGATTTTATAAGTGACCATTTAATAGAGATAGACTTTAAAAATTTTAAAATTCAATTTTACGAAGAAAGAGAAGACTGGATGTTGGATGGGCGAAAATTTGAATCTTTTGATTTTAGTGGTAGAAAATTGATGTTACCTTGTAAGATTGATAACAAAAAGCAAATTATGTATTATGATTCAGGTTGTAGTTCTTATGGTCTATTAACTACCAAAGGCCTTTATGAAAAATATTCTAAAGCTAATTCGAAAGAAGTAAAGTATGAAATTTCAAGTTGGGGAAGAGCGTCTTGGTGGAGTGAACCTATTCAAATACACGAAAATCTAACAGATAAATCTATGTTAATTTCAGGTCAAAATATAGCCATTAACAAAGTTGGTTATGTTGGTAATTTCGAAGACCTTCAAGGAATGATTAAGCCTTTTACTAAAATAGATGGTTGGTTGGGAAATATACCGTTTTTTGATTGCAGCCTAGTCTTTGACGCACCAAATGAAGAGTTTTTAATTGTAAAAAGATGATAGTAATAATGCCAACACGAGGCTAAAAACAATGGCGGGCTTACAGATAATTGAAATTTTACAGCTTTTTATTACCTTTATTTGGGATGGCTAATGACGCGGTTTAAATCCACCACAGTTTTTTAGCCCAATCGTTAGCTTCAATCTAAAATATTGAGTATGAAAAAAGTACTGCTATTATCAATTTCAATAATTCTATTTTCTGTTACGTCAAATGCTCAAGAAAAAACAGCAATTATTTGTGGTAAGCTTATAACTGCAGAAGATAATAAGGTTTACAACAATACTGTAATCATCATCAAAGCAGATAAAATTGTAGAAATTGGTACTAGAGAAATCATTAAGCCAGATTACAAAATAATTGATTTAACCGAATATACAGTACTACCTGGACTAATAGATGCTCATGTGCATCCATTAATATATGGTGATGATTACCAAGTAAATCATTTGAAAGGATCATCTGCCTTTAATGCCCTTAGAGGTTTGAAAACAGTGCAAAATTGGCTTAATGAAGGTTGGACTTCAATAAGGGTAGCTGGTGATGCCGATACACAATATGCCCATTTTGAAATCAGGGATGCCATAAATGCTGGTTTGTTTGATGGTCCGAGAATCTATGGCGCTGGACATTACTTGTCTGTAACAGGGGGTGGTGGTGATGTTAATTTTTTTTCACCTGATCAATCGGTGATTTCTGATGGGCTAGTAGTTGATGGCGTAGATGAGATTCAAAAGGCTATTCGGCAAGAAATAAAATATGGGAGTGACTGGATCAAGCTCCTGGTTACTGGGGCTTTTATGTCAGAAGGGGACGATCCGAAAAACGTCCAATTTAGTGATGAGGAAATAATTGCTGCAGTCGAGGAGGCAAAAAGGAGAGGTATTCCTGTTATGGCTCACGCACATGCTACTGAAGGCATCAATAAAGCAATAAAGTTTGGAGCAAGGTCCATAGAGCATGGCACCTTCCTGAACGATGAAAGTATTGATCTCTTTTTAGAGTATGATGTATTCCTAATCCCTACTGTCAGTGTAGGTGAGTATGGACTTGAAGCCTGGAAGGACAGTAAGGCACAGGCTAAAATGTATGAGTTAACTAAAAAATTTCGCGAAGACTCTTGGAAGATGTATTCGAAATCAATAGAAAGAGGTGTGAAAATAGGGGTAGGTTCTGACAATGTTGGGTTCCCTCCTAATTTTGCGGCTACGGAATTTCGGTTGCTCGTCAAATTAGGCATGACGCCTCTTCAAGCAATAATGGCAGGTACAAAGGTAAATGCAGAGTTACTTATGAAAGATGATGAAATTGGAAGCATCAAGGTCGGTAAATTGGCAGATATTATAGCCACTAAAGAAAACCCTCTTGATGATATCTCTGAATTGTCGCGAGTGGAATTTGTCATGAAAGGCGGAAAAGTCATTAAGGCAATTAAATAGAAAAGACAGAAACTAACAAAATATATAGCTCATTAAAACTCGCCATATAATTAACATTATGTCTCATTAAAATCCAACCAATATGAAAAGAACACTTATAGTTTTTATAGTAATGCTTATTTGTTTTCAATCCTACGGGCAAAATCCTAGAGCAAGAGATTTAGGAATTCCTTTTGCAGGTATAACTGGTAAGTTTAATGCTATTACAGATGTAAAAGGCGTTGAAGTTGGTTATAGTACAATTATTGAAGGGAGTGGAAAGAACATTATTGGAAAAGGTCCCATCAGAACTGGAGTCACAGCGATATTTCCAAGAGGAAAGGCTAAAAAATTTAGTCCTGTATATGCCAATTGGTATAGCCTGAACGGAAATGGAGAAATGACTGGTACAACTTGGGTTACGGAGTCAGGTTTTCTAGAAACTCCAATTATGATTACTAATACAAATAGTGTTGGTGCTGTAAGACAGGCTGTATTAAAATATTATGTAGATACAGATTGGTATAATGGGGAAGAATGGTGGTACACCTACCCAGTTGTTGCAGAAACTTATGATGGATTTTTAAATGACATTTATGGCTTTCACGTCAAGGAAAAACATGTTCTAGAAGCAATAGAAAATTCATCAAGAGGAGCTATTGCTGAAGGTAATGTCGGCGGTGGTACAGGAATGATGTGTTTAGGTTTTAAAGGCGGAACTGGAACCTCTTCAAGAGTTATACATATTAATGATTCTACGTACACTGTTGGAGTTCTTGTCCAGTCCAATTTTGGCGCAAAAAAGAATCTAACAATTGCTGGCGTACCTGTTGGCATGGAGCTCTTGAATGTAAAAGGTGAAATTTTAAAAGGTGCTCCACTATCTAACAGAAAAGAAGGTGATGGTTCTATTATTGTAATAGTAGCCACAGACGCTCCTTTATTACCACATCAATTAAAGCGCATAGCGCAACGAATACCTTTGGGAATAGGAAATGTTGGTGGGCGTGGAGCCAATGGTTCTGGCGATATTTTTATGGCCTTTTCTACGGCAAATGAAAATGCGTTTAATCGTAAAGAAAATTCATCTATAGTTAATCTTGCTAATGATATGATTAACCCGTTATTTGAAGCCACAGTTCAAGGAGTTGAAGAAGCAATAATCAATGCTATGGTTGCTGCCGAAACAATGGAAGGCATTAATGGGAATACCAGTTATCGTTTACCTCACGATGCTACTATTGAAGTTCTTAAAAAATACAATAGGTTTCAACCTAAAGTAATTATAGATACTACCCTACTTGAAAAATACTTTGGCAAGTATGAACTTGGACCTGAATTATATTTAACCATTTTTAAAGAAGGCGAAAATATATTTGCTCAAATAACTAACCGAATAAAAGTAGAATTGACGGCTGTTAATAAGAATACATTCGATGTCTTTGATTATGGTATCCGCATTGTTTTCAATATCGAAGACAATAACAATATTTCAGATCTAACAATTCTAAGTAATGGCGAACGCAAAGTCAAAAAAATTGAATAACAAGACATAACAAGGGCTATAATTCATTGTCTAGCTTATTTACTATAATTTAAACGTTTTCTTACTTTTAATCAGGCTCGAATCCAAGCTCGATTTGATTAACATCAAATCTCAACAACGGAATTTTAGCCTAAATGTTGGTAACAATTAAAATTTAAAGATGAAACAAAAACTATCACTGACTCTAATTTTAGGAACAATCCTATTAATATCTTGTAAACAAGAACAAAAAAATGAAAAAACAAATTCTGCTATAATTTACGGCGGCGGAGATATTATTACCATGCAAGGCGATTTGCCAGAATATGCAGAAGCTCTTGTTTCTAGAGATGACAAAATTTTATTCGTTGGATCATTAATGGACGCAAAAGCAAAAGCAGGTGAAGGATATGAATACAAAGACCTTAAAGGAAGTACATTATTACCTGGATTAATTGATGCTCATGCCCATTTCGCCTCCTTTTCTGCTCAAGCAATTGGTGCTAAGATATTACCTCCACCGGATGCTGGTGCAAAAGATATTCCTACACTCATAAATATTTTAAAAACCTGGAACACTTCAGAAAATAGAGCATTAACAGGCTGGATTTTTGGAATGGGGTTTGATGATTCTGTACTAGAAGAAAAACGATTTCCCACTAAACATGATTTAGATCAAGTATCTACAGAGTTTCCAATCATGATTATCCATATTTCAGGTCATTTTGCAGCTGTAAATTCTAAAGGTTTAGAATTATTAAATATTAACTCAGAAACTAAAAATCCTGAAGGGGGTATCATTAGAAGAGAAAAGGGGAATGAACCTAATGGGGTTCTAGAGGAATTAGCAGCAATTCCATACATGCTTAAAATTTTAAACCCAACAACTGAAGAAGCAGCAAATCGATTCTTTGAAGCCGGCCAGGATATGGCATTATCATATGGCTACACCACTGCGCAAGAAGGGAGAACTATGGAAAATCATGAAATGCTCGTAAATGCATCAGAAGCAGGTAAACTAAAGTTAGATGTTGTAAGCTATGTTGATTATTTGTTTGTTGATAAATACATGAGTTCTAAATGGAATAGTAGAACGTATGACAATCATTATCGTATTGGAGGAATGAAATTAACACTAGATGGTTCTCCTCAAGGAAGAACTGCCTGGAGAACACAACCCTATTTAGTTCCACCTGATGGTGCTAAAGAAGGTTATCACGGTTACCCTGCGATACCAAATGACAGTTTGGTTATTGCTATTTATGAGAAAGGATTTAAAAATAATTGGCAAATACAAACACACGCTAATGGTGACGCTGCAATGGATCAAATGATTAGAACAATGAAACCAGTAGCGGATAAATATGGGAATAATGACAGAAGAAATGTGCTAATTCATGGCCAATATGTAAGAGAGGATCAATTAGACTCCTTTAAAGAGTTAGATATAATAGCTTCTTTGTTTCCTTTGCACGCGTATTACTGGGGAGATTGGCATAAAGAAATTATTGGGGATAGCTTGGGGAATAAAATTAGCCCAACTAGAACAGCTTTAAATAAGGGGTTAAAGATTACCATTCATACTGATGCACCTGTAGCATTGCCAAACTTAATGCGTATGGCAGGAATCTCCGTTGAACGAAAATCACGTTCTGGACAAGTTATTGGGGCTAATGAAAAACTAACACCTTATGAAGCGTTAAAAGCAATTACAATTTGGTCTGCCTATCAACATTTTGAAGAACATACTAAGGGAACCTTAGAGGAAGGGAAACTAGCTGATATGGTTATTTTAGACAAAAACCCTTTAAAGGTTTCAGAAGACGTAATTAAGGAAATTGTGGTCTTAGAAACTATTAAAGAAGGAGTTTCTGTTTATAAAAAATAATTATTACCAAAACCGTATAAAATTAATTGCTAGTGCAAGCTTGCCTACGAAAATCCTCACGGATTTTCTATTTGGTTTGTATTTGCTAAATTAGGTGCTTAAACACGCAACGAAACCATACACGTATTCCAAGGTCAAATCCTAATATAAATTCAATCATTTTTAAGCTGCAAACTGCTGTATTTCAACGTATGGCGTTCCTCTTTTAATTACCGAAAAAGCTCTTGCCAAAATCTTATTTCTTACGTTATTTAAAGCCACCATTTTTGGCTTGCCTTCTTCTAATTTTCTTTGGTAATATAATTTGAGTTCGCTATCACATTGAATGGCACTTACACTTGCTAATTTCAATAAGGTTTTCATCTTTCTATTTCCGATATGATGTATTCTATTTTTGCGCCTTATACTGGTTCCTGAACTATGCTCAAAAGGAGCTACTCCGCAATAACTTGAAAACTGACGCCAACTCTCAAACTTCTTAAAGTTGTCGGTATGGTAAATCAATTGACAAGACAATATTAGCCCTACTCCTTTCATGCTGTTAAGTAAATCGTAATTACGTTGACTCGTCTTATGTTCCTTGACTAGCACTATCATACGTTGCTCAATAGCATGTATTTGCTTGGTCAGATAGTGAATTGTTTTTTCAATCGTCTTACAACATAAATCTGTTGATGGACTGTTCAATAAGTTCTGTGCTTCTTTAAGTGTACTGGTCTTACCTGTTCTATCACGTACCAGCTGTTCTCTGAAAGCTAATAACCTTCCTAGTTCTTGAAGATAGGTTTCTTTTGGACTGCTCAACTTAAGTTCTTCTTTATGAATCCATGTATATCGTGCTATCATAGCAGCATCTAGTCGGTCCGTTTTACCTCTTACGAGTCCGCTTGAACGTTTTATAGCTAATGGATTTTCTTCTATATAATCGATAGCATTCTCACTCATAAATACAGCCAAATTAGTAGAGTAATGACCTGTATCTTCAAAACAGAAAAAGTAACCGACCTCTTTTAAGTGTTGCTCTGTCCATTTTACCAATGCTACATATCCTTTGTAAGTATTGCTAATAAGCGATGTAGGCCTCTTTTATATAAATGTGCATCTATGGTCAATTTTGATACATCAATCCCTACTACGTCTTCATATTTTTCCATATTTTTAAAAGTAGTGACTAATTACATAGTCATGATTTATAAAATGTTGCAATGACTATTACCTTTAATAGGAGTTAAATCCTGGTATTCCAAATGGTCCTAAAGCAACCTAAGAAAGACAAGAGGACTGATACGTATAACGGAGCTGTAACTCCAAAGACCGTTTTAGTTCTCCTCTTGTTTCTTAGTAAAGTTAACTGACTAGAAAATATACGGTTGTAAAGTAAAGAAGACCGTTAGCGCAAATGGCGCCTAAATAAACCAAGCTATTCGGAGGGGTACGTTAAATGAAAAATCAGACTAGGGCTCGGACAAAGCCGATCCTTTTTAAATTGCCTACCAATCTGTATGCAAGTAGAACGCACTCACCCCCTAGCCTGACCTTAAAAGGGAATTTATAGAAGGCTTAAGGGAGTTAAGATGATCAGAACGCCACTATGGACTGGGCGACACCACATACGCTAACAAGGCCTATAATCCATTGTTTAGCATATTTACTACAATTCAAAAGTTTTCGTACATTTAATCCGGCACGATTCCCAGCTCGATTTGATTAACATCAAATCTCAACAACGGAATCATAGCCGAGACCGTTGGTGGTAATAAGAACAAAAAATCACATAGTCATGAGAAATATATTAATTACACTGTTTGCAATCATTTCAATATCATCAGTTCTTGCACAACAAGATAAACGTCTCAAAGGACTTGAAAAGGAATTAAATGAAATTCTTAAGGCCACAAAAATTCCCAGTTTTACTGTAGCCATTGTTGAAGGTAAGAAAATTATATACGCCAAAGGATTTGGTTACAGAGATTATGAAAATAAAATTCCAGCTGATACCAATACCTTGTATGCTATTGGTTCAAGTTCAAAAGCATTTACATCTTCAATCCTTGGCCAATTGCGACAAGAAGATAAAATATCTTTTGAAGAAAGCCCTGTAAAATACGTGCCTGATTTAAAATTTTATAATGATCAAATGAATAATAACATCATTATAAAAGATTTAATGAGTCATAGAACAGGTTTGCCACGTCATGACTATTCATGGTATCTTTTTCCAACCAACAATAAAGATAGTTTACTCCTTCGTGTTGAACACCAAGAACCGTTTATTGGTGTAAGGGAACAATGGCATTACAACAACTTCATGTTTCTAGCTCAAGGTGTAATTGCTGAACGCATTACAGGGAAAAGTTGGGAAGAAAACATTAAAGAGCGCTTCTTTAAACCATTAGGTATGACCAGATCGAGTGTTTCTATTGAAGAATTAGAGAAAAGCTCAAACGCTGCTATTGGTTATGAATTAAAGAAGGATAGTATAATAAGTAAAATGGATTATTATCATATTGCAGGAATGAGTCCAGCAGGCAGCATTAACAGTAGTGTCAATGAGATGTCTAACTGGTTGATCACTTGGATAAATAAAGGAAAGTTTAATGATGATCAGATACTGCCTGAAGCTTATATTGATGAAGCTATAAGTTCTCAAATGGTTATAAGTGGCGCCCTCCCCGATAAAGAGTTTCCAGATATGCATTTGTCAAACTATGGCTATGCTTGGTTTCTTTCATCCTATAGAGGACATTATCGAGTTGAACATGGCGGAAACATTGATGGATTTTCATCCAATGTTGCCTTCTTTCCAAGTGATAGTATTGGGATTGTAGTCTTAACAAATCAAAACGGATCAGCTGTTCCTGGTTTAGTTAGAAATACAGTTGCAGATAGAATGTTAAAAACACAAAAGACAGATTGGGCAAAAAGATTTACTGAGCGAAAATTAAAAGCAAAAAAAGAAGAGGAAGAGGCCAAATCTGAAACTACATCTTCAAAAATAGAAAACACTAAACCATCACATATTTTGCAGGACTATACAAGTAAGTATTCACATCCTGGCTACGGAGAATTTAATATAATCAATAAAAATGATTCATTATTTGCAAATTTTAAGTTAAAAACACTCTATTTAAAGCATGTACACTATGATATTTTTGAACCTTTCGAGGTGACTAAAACAGGAATTGACACTACTGACACAGGTCTTTTACGATTAAATTTTATTACTAACGATAGTGGAGAGATTTCTTTGGTTAGAATGAAAGTAGAAGGAGCTCTAGATCATCCGATTGAGTTTATACTTAAACCAAATATTATTGATGTTGACAAAGCAATTTTAGAAAAATATGTAGGCGATTACGAGTTGTCTGGGACTACAATAAAAGTGTATATTAAAAATGAAAGCAAGCTTTATCTCTTTGTTAATGGCCAGCCAGAATACGAATTATTAGCGACAGATAAACATAAATTTTCTTTTAAGACTTTGGAGGGCTATAAAGTTGAATTTGTTGAATCTGATGATGAATCCATAACTGAAATTATATTGACACAACCAAACGGAACATTTAAGGCTACGAGAAAATAACTACCACCAACACTGTGTAAAATGCATTAAAACGCATTTTACACTCGACGTTAGCCTTCATTATGACCAACCACTAACCAAATGATAAAATTCTTTAGACGCATTCGCCAGAACTTACTCATGGAAAATAAAACATCCAAATACTTTAAATATGCTATTGGCGAAATTATATTAGTGGTCATTGGTATTCTCATTGCCTTACAAATTAACAATTGGAATGAAAAACGTAAAAACGATAGCAAAATAGCAACGATTCTAAAAGAGATACAAAAAGATTTATTAGAAGATATACTTAAATCTAAAGAGTTGTTTGCTTATTATAAGACCCATGATTCTATCATCCAATTGGCTTTAGATAAAAAATTATCAAGAGAAGACTATTTGGGGAATAATAGAGTTGATTACGTAAATGTTGCCGTTGATGCATTTCACATGAAAATTCATAGCAACGGCTATAAAAAATTAACCGATAATCTAGATAATATTCCAGAGAAATATCAAGATTTAATTGCACCTCTAAATGAAATTTACACCTATGATAAATACGAAATAGACAAATTTGATGCACGAATAGATAAAGTAACCGATCGACTGATGGATGATTTTGCAGCATCTAAGACTTGGTATTATAGATGGAGCCAAAATCAAATAAGCGATGAGGCAGTCAATTATTTTTTAAATGATTCTCTTTATAAAAATGCCTTGGCAATTTATAGTAATGCCTCAATTAATTTAAGAAACAATGTCAGTAGTTTCAGTAGTCACGCCAGCGAGCTGTATAGAAATATTGCAGAGCTTACTGGTGACCCTAAAATAGTGCCAGATTTTATTCCTCACCATTTAATAGAACCCACAGATCAAGAACTGGAAGCAATTACAGGAAACTACACATTGGTTAAAATTAAAAATGATAACGGTAACATTACCCAATTTAAACACCCATTTACAGTTGCGGCCAATAAAAAAAGCATACAGATAATTGATGTAAAATATGATAATACTTATGGTGTCTATTTTAAAAGTAGTACGGAATTATATGATGAACAAGGAACTTCCCCAATCATAAAAAATGATAAAGGTGAGGTTGTAAGTATACTATTAAGGTTTATAAATGCTGAATATGAACTCATAAAAATGGAATAGAAAATTTTCCGCCTCGAAATTACAATGACTAAATTGTTTAAATTGAGTCCCGAATTCACCGACCGAAAATAACGATAGGCTAACAAAGAACTGAGGTAAAAAACAAATAAATTCTTCCTTACTATTCTAGGCTCAAAGATGCTAAAATCTGATTCTTTGAGC
>NZ_JBEXAE010000013.1:0-12575 GCF_040566695.1 Sediminicola arcticus
AAAAATGGCATCATAATTAATAATAAATATCTTTAAACTGTCTTACAGATGGGGATTAGTATAATCCCATTATTAACCAATAAATGAAATAGTATCTGTTTCTGTATGTCTTCTGTAGATGTATTTGCATACTTCTCGGCAAATTCTTCACCAAAAGTCTTAACTGGTTTTTTTAGCCATATTATTAAAATTAAATTCTTTGGATTAAGGCATGAAGGTAGTATATACTCTATAAGTATCTAACTTAAAGATTGTAAATACTTAAGAAAAGTATAACAATAATTTACTTATACATTATGGTAAACCGTATTATGTGGGTAATCTTGAAAAAAACTTGATTAATCAAAGTTTTGGCTCTGTTTTTTTTTGGGATGGCGTTCGTCTGTCTCTGTGTTGCTACAAATACCCCTTGTTTTAATGGTGATTTCGTTATTTCTAGGCAACCATTAGAAAACCATCTCTAAAAAATTTCCTTTTAATGTTTTTTTGATTTAAAAGAGCATAGAATTTTGTCCTATCACATTCCCTTTAGATTAATAAAAGAATCTTTTAAGGGTAGATAATTTCGATAATGTGTACCCCTAACAACATTGAACGGAATTATCCACAACTTTAACTAAATATTTGATAATGAACGCAGTAAAATATTAGTTTTAATCTAATAATTTTAATAATCGAAATATGAAAACACTACTACTATTCAGAAATATTTATTTAGAAAGATTTAAAAGTATCGAGAATTTCATTGTCCGAAACTATTTAAAAGGATTTGCCATATTCAGCTTTATTATGTTTGCAGTAGTATTGTATGCCTTCATCTTTAGAGTATTCACTGGATTCCCTTTTGATTAATGTTGATGATATTTAGACCTAAGGATAAATATAAATTATCCATAAATAAGGTTATGCTCATATTGGGTGTGGTTTATTTTTTATTTACAATCTATTTGATAATAGAAATAATATTGATGCTTTAGTCGAAATTGGTCTATTGGTTTAAAGTCAATCTTTAAAGTTAGTAGCCATTAAAACTCTATCTGTCCTTTAAAGCTATTCCAACCTCCAGAGTAGGTGTAGATGTACCCTTTATACTTAAAGTTCTGATACCTCTTTACCAATTGGGCAAGTATAGATAAGATTGCCTCTGGGTTCTTGTTATTTAACGTCAGCGAAAGGTGAACTTCGTAGAGCTTAGGATTACATTTAAGTCTAAAATTTGTTCGATGGAATAAATTTTATTTCAGCTTCAAATTTTTACATTTCAATAAGTTTTCCCGTTTTGATACTCAACATATAATCGATTTTATTTTTTATCAAAATCGAGAGAATATTACCATGGAATTTGTCGGCTTTCTAAATTTATATTTAAAAGGACTTTTTCTGCTTTTAGTTAATTCTACTATATTTTACAACCTAGATTAGAAAAGTAGCCATAAGATATCTGGAAAATATGGTAAACAACAAAACATAAAATTACTTTGAAATAATGATCTCGATATTGCCTACAAGCAAGTTAAGCAATAGAACTGGCAACAACATCGGTTAAGCGCAAATACCTAGAAATCAATTAAAAAGTAGTATTTTGAAAATCAAGAAACAAACAACTAAGCCGACAATCCCGATAGCTATCGGGAGCGTCCCTGCTCCACTATACTTACCTTAACCAAGACCGTTGTTCATAATTATAAAGACTCAATAAGAGTAATAATTAATATAAAACTTAGAATCATGGGGAAAATATTTTCTTTTATTTATGGGTTAATAGCATACCTGATTTTTCTGATTTCGTTTCTTTATGCAATTGGATTTGTTGGTAATCTTATCGTTCCAAAATCAATCGACTCTGGAACAGAAACTACTTTTTTGACGGCATTATTAGTCAATGCTCTGTTGCTAAGCATTTTTGCAATACAGCATAGTGTAATGGCGAGACCTGCATTTAAAAAATGGATTACAGGTGCTATTAGCCCTGCCATAGAACGTAGTAGCTATGTTCTACTGTCGAGTCTCGCCCTACTTTTAATTTATTGGCAATGGCAACCTATAATAACAATTGTATGGAAGGCTGAAAATGAAACTATTGCTGCTATTTTCACTGGAGTATTCTTTTTTGGATGGCTAGTTGTATTTCTCTCCACATTTATGATTAATCATTTTGAACTCTTTGGGTTAAAGCAAATATTTGATAATTTGAATGGCAAAATCACTGCAAATCCAAAATTTCAAACTAATTTCTTTTATAAAATTGTCCGACACCCGATTATGCTAGGCTTTATAATTGCATTTTGGGCAACACCTGAAATGACTGTTGGACATTTAATATTCTCTATAACTACAACGGTATATATAATTTTTGCTGTAAAGTATTTAGAGGAAAAAGATCTTCGCAAATCTATTGGAAAAGAATATGAAGAGTATCAAAAGGAAGTACCAATGATTTTACCCTTTACGAAAAACAAATAAAAACTATGCCTAACAACGTTTCAAATGAAAAGCCTTAGTCCAGTTCTCTTGAAATCAATTGCGCGTCGATCTTATCGGTCCTGGTATGCCTCTCTTTACCCTTGCGATGGGTATCAGCAGGGTTGACAGCTAGGGAACCCAACCATAACTCTCAAAACAACGATGGGCATAATAACCACAATAACCTGCCTCGAAAGAAGTACTTACTTGATGGTCTGGGAAATGTTTCGAAACGTATTTCAATAATTGTTCATGGTCAGAAGACATACTAAAAGACTTACGTGGAATTCGCTATGGTTGCGTTTCTGAATAGGGTAAGCACATTAAGACTGAAATTATGTTTTGCAGCCACACATAATTACCCCCCATTCTAAGATTATATACACTTCCTTGTTGCTCTCCATTGTTAAAATAGGTGTTATAGGAACTTGAGAGGTTAGTCGTAATTTCTTGTCAAAAAACTTTTTCCCCACAGCCAGTGTTGGACCAACGGTAAGGTTTTTATCTTCCCCTATGGTATTGTAGGAAAGATTAAAGCTAAACCTATTGAATTTAAAGGGATTAGGGAATTCAAAATCCAGATTGGAATAGGTGAACGATAAAGGAACATTATACAAACCAGCAATATTAAAATTTAAATTACCCGTTAGGTAATACGTCAATCCCTGCCTATTGGCGGCCCCATCATAATAGACCGCGTTGGCGGTGAATCCTCCATTGTACCTCAAGAATTTTTCTTTGCCCAATTGGTCAAAATGTACAGATTGGAAAAAGGCCATTCCACAGCACATAAAAATGAGAACAATATATTTTAACAACAAAATTTCCTTAAAACCCTAAATACGAGTTAAAATAATATTATAAAAAGAATATTTTCGATAAACAACATCTGTCATTAAAATTTCATTAGCAATAAAACTATAGCTCAATAGCAACTATAAAAAGGCTATTAGGCTTTTTTAGGAAACTTTAAAGCTTAATTATTTATAGAAATTAAACTATTTTTTAAGTGCTTCTTCAAAATTGCCTTACCATTTAGGTAGTATATCGAATATTTGAACATTTGAAAGTAATTTATCATTAATGGATCTGAAATAATTTAATTTTACGCATGAGTATTAATATATTAATCCTAGATCATGAAAAAACAATACTACTTAATTATTACTTTATTTACGCTAATACTCTCTAGTTGTGGCAAGGACGATGCTACCGACGTAATTCTGGCCAAAAATGTATTTGCATTAAGTTCTGTTTCCAATTCAAATATTTCAGGTAACGTTTCATTTGTTAAATATGAAGACGGAAGAACTGAAGTAATTTTACAAATCAACAATTCGTCATTAGATATTCATCCGACCTTTATTTATGCTAATAGTCTGGCAGAAGGTGGTGCGGTTGCACTTACGCTAGCACCTATTGAGTGTGATTGCGAAGAGAGTATTACCATAGTTTCTAAATGGGACAACGGTACTCCTGTAACCTATGAAGAATTAATAGCATTTGATGGGCATATTAAAATACATCAGAATGCAGATAACCTAGAAGTAGTAATTGCCCAAGGAAATATTGGCGTTAACGCCCAATAAAAGAAAATAAAAATAGAAAGCTAAACCCTAATCAGAAATGGTTAGGGTTTCTTTTTTTTGTGCCAATTAACTTAGATAGAAGTAACCACGGCAATTGATATTTTTGTTTTATTTGAGCAAAACCCTTTTATCATCCAAGAAAGATAACATTGCTTTTACTACCTTTAAGTTGGAATTGTTCAAGAATGAAAAAAAGAATTATCCATATTTTTCTAATGTTAGCCACGGCCCTGATATTGGTATTGTTTATCAGTACTTTTTCAATTCAATTCTTTACTGCTGGGAAAACATTTTATACCATAAAAAACATTCCAAAAAATAAGGTTGGTTTGATTTTGGGTACTTCAAACCGACTCATCTCTGGAAAACCCAATCCCTATTATCACAATCGTATTTCTGCAACAGTTAGGCTATACAAAGCAGGAAAAATTGAATACATTTTAGTAAGTGGTGATAATGCCACCCTTTACTACAATGAACCTTACACCATAAAAAAAGACTTAATCAAGGCCGGAATTCCTGAAGAAAAGATTTTCTTGGACTATGCAGGGTTCAGAACCCTTGATTCCATGGTAAGGGCCAAATACGTTTTTGGATTGGATAGTGTTACTGTTATTTCTCAAAAATTTCACAATGAGCGCGCTATTTTTTTAGCCGAAAGAAAAGGACTCCATGCCATTGGATTTAACGCTGAAGACATCACAGGTAGTGATGGGATAAAGGTCCGACTCAGGGAATATTTTGCTAGGGTTAAAGTATTCATTGACCTTACGTTTAACACGCAACCAAAGTTTTATGGGAAGAAAATAGAAATCAAATAATTGATACTCCTCTTCATTACTTCTGCCAAAGAATTTTCAGAACAAATCTTTAAAAAATAGTACATTAGGGGGCATTAGCCAACCATACCCATAATGACCAAACTAAAAATTCTAATTAAAAACCTTGGCCCTGGACTCCTATTTGCCAGTATGGCCATAGGTACTTCTCATTTAGTACTATCTACCAAAGCCGGTGCCCAATATGGCTGGCTCATGATCATCCCAATCATCCTTGCTAACGTGCTAAAATATCCATTCTTTGAATTTGGAGTCCGCTATACCAATGTGACGAATAAGACATTGATTGAGGGCTATCTCAATAGAGGTAAGGGTTATCTGTGGTTCTATGCATTTATTACCTTAATCTCTACCTTCACTATTTTGGCCACCCTGTACGTGGTTACTTCCGGACTCTTTATCAACCTTTTTAAGATTCCCAATGCATCGGTAAGTCTAGTAGCCCTTGGACTTTTTGCATTCATAAGCGCACTTCTGATTATAGGCAAATACAAGTTTCTAGAGTCTTCCTTAAAATTTGTGATTTCCATTCTTTTTATAGCGCTCATCCTAACAACTACTATGGTAGTTTTTAAAGGTAGTATTGTACCCTCTAAAGATTTTGTTCCCCTCCCTATCTTTAATGAAGTAGGCATCTTATTTTTAATAGGCCTTGTGGGTTGGATGCCAACCGCTGTGGAAGCTTCTAGTTGGATAAGCCTTTGGAGTCTAGAAAAGTTTAAAATCACTAATAACAAATTATCATTAAAAGAAGCGCTTCAAGAATTCAATATAGGGTATCTTTTGACTGGGATCCTTGCTGTCTTTTTTATGATTATAGGGTGGATGACCCTTTATGGTTCCAATACAATAATTAGTGGTAATGCAGTAGCTTTTTCTGACCAATTGATATTAATGTTCACTACCCATATTGGAAGGTGGACATATGTCTTTATTGCTACAGCGGCATTTGCCACCATGTTCAGTACCTGTATGACAGCTCATGACGCGCTGGCGCGAGTAAGTCTAGATATTATTGGCCTTTTATCCCCTAAAACCAAACCCAACAAAATGCAATTTGCCCTTGCGGTCATAGTATTATCAATTGTAAACTTTGTAGTCATTACCGCATTTAGCGCTAATATGGGTAAGCTTGTTGCTATGGCAACTTTTGTCTCTTTTGTTTTGGCCCCGATCATTGGATATATGAACCTAAAAAATGTAATGAGCACTGATCTCCCCATATCCTATCAACCCGGAAAAGGTCTGAGAATTCTGACATATACGGGCATTGTATTCCTCACTTTTTTTGCCATTTATTACTGCTGGATGGTTTTGTTTTAATAGGTATATATTACATGAAATCTATAGCTTACGAAAGAGTTAACAGTAAAAACTTGCCTTTTTGCCTTCAATTTTCGATCTTTACATCGAAAAATGTGACAGTATGAGATTGATCAGCGTAATAAGAAAGACAAGAAACGAAAGAAGGTACACCAAAAAAATGGGTAATTTTTATACTCGGGTGACCTATATCAAAAAAGCAATTTTAGGTATTCCGGTGCGTACCCTGTACAAATACAGGCAAACCTATTATGGCGAAGTAAAAGATTGCGAGACTTGTAATCTGGCCAAATAAGCGTCCCTAAAGCAACTTGTCATAATTTAATATAACAATAAACGACCGCTCGTTTTGTTTGTGTAACATGTCCAAACAAAACACCCCATTGGTGCAGTTGTTTGTAATTTTTTCCTCTCCATACCCTTTTGCTGATACGATATTTACGATAGAAACCCCATTTTGAATCAAATATTTTTTAATGACTTCGGAGCGATCTTGAGAAAGTTTTAAATTATAAGTATCACTTCCCCTACTATCTGTATAGGTTTCTATACTTAATTGAAGTTCAGGGAACTTGTTCACAGCATCAACCACCTTATCCAATTCCGCAGCAACCTCCGGAGTAATCACACTACTCCCTTTACTAAAATAAAACTTTTTGAGCTTCATTACAGTATGGTCTTCTTTTTGCTCTATGAGGTCATCCAAGGATTTGATGCCCAGATTAAACATACCTTGTTGTGCCTTTTCAAGCTCATCATCTCTATAGGTCACAGAATACACAGAATGACGATCTTTGGTAGCCTTAATCGTAATTACATTTTGAAAGGGTATCTCTATCCTATAATCTCCATCTTCATTGGCATAAGCCTCATTGATAATCTCCCCTTGTTCATTCAATAACTGTATTTGAGCCTTGGGTATTCCATTATTATTGGAAAGATTGGTTACTTTTCCCGTAAGTGCAAACGTTTTTAATCCTGGTTTTTCGGCAACTTTAAAACTATAGATATCATCATTCCCTTTTCCTCCTGGTCTGTTAGATGAAAAATACCCCAACATTTCCTTTAACCCCTCATTTCTGATTATAAATCCAAAATCATCAAAGCCCGAATTAACTCCAAGACCTAGGTTTACGGGAATACTAAAACTTTGATTAGCCCGTATATTGGACCGGTAAATATCCATTCCACCCAAACCATAAAAGATATCAGAAGAAAAATACAAACTGTTATCAAAAATATAGGGTGCTATTTCATTTCCTGCTGTATTTATCCTTGGTCCCAAATTAATAGGGGATGACATAATTTGTCCATTATTGGTGTACACAAAATAAATATCTGTGCCTCCGTATCCGTCTGGGAAATTGGCCGCAAAAAACAATTTACCAGAAGATGCCTCAAAAAATGGATAATAAAATGAAGTGCTAAGGTCTCTGAGCAAGAATCTGAAGGCCCCATTTTGATCTACCATGGCTAAGGAAAGGGCATTTTTGCCATTCTTGCTAAAAGAGAGTTCGTCCCCATCAGAATTTGAAAGAATATAAAATACACTATTCAATTCCTTTGAAAAATAAGGTGTGGCCTCATGATAAATATTCTCTGGAATGATATCAAAAGAAGTTGATACCAAAACGTCCCCATCCTTCTCTATTCTTCCAATCAAAATATCCATATAAGATTCCCCAGAAGGAGCATATTTTTCCTTTATGGTTTCATATCTAGCACTAGTAAAAAGTAAGCGATCATCATAAAAAGCAGGAGAGAAATCGGCCTGCGCGCTATTTGTTCTAATAGTAAACACGTCTACTGCACTCTCCGTTTGTGTCTTTAGAAGCTCCCTGTTAAAATCATAATTCTCTAGTACTTCCATAGGAAAAGCCTTTTTCCTAGTTTCCAAAAAGGTACTAACCCTTGCCCTACCCTCGGTCTTGGCCATAGATTGAAGCATTTTATTGAAATATGAATTGGACATGGTTGTATCTCTCTTAAAAATATCCAAATAAATTTCCGCAGACTTTCCAAAACCTTCTGTTTTGAAATAGGCATCTGCCAAATTGAGGTATTGCTGATTGGACAGTTTGCTTTTGCGCATTTCCAATTGATACTGCTTAATGGCATCCTTATACGCATACTCAAAGAAAAGAACATCTCCTTTTGACGTCTTGTCCTGGGCAGTTGATAGGGTTGTTATTAATAAGATAGCTATAAGTACTCTTAAGTTCATGTTCAGTTACTTTTTAGAAGAATCTTGGGGTGTCAATTTGTTTTGGTTTGCCTTTGGCATTTTTCTCTTTATCCCGCTTTGTGCCGCCTTTACCTAAATAAAATTTAAATATTATCTCATGGGAACCGCTATTGTATTGGCCTAGTCCGTTGGTGTTGTAATCATAGGAATACCCTACAAAAGTACCGCTAGATACTTGAAGTCCTGCAAGGCCACTTACAGCATTATCTACCCTATAGGAGGCGCCCACTGTAAAGAGATCATTAATCAAAAAGTTTGAGGAGACATTTATATTAAGAGGTAGCCCATTAACATAGTTCAGCAAAAAGGCAGGTTTTAACTTTAAATTCTCTGATAGATCAAAAACGTAGCCTCCAATAAAGTTAAACTGCATTTTATCATCTACCACCGTAGACACCTCTTCATTATAAATGCCACTAGTCAAAAAGTTAGGAATGGACAATCCTGTGTACCAATTATCGGCATATAAAAATGCTCCTGCTCCTATGGTAGGATAAAATCTGCTAATGGTGGATTCATTTAATAAGGGTTCATTTGGATTTTCAAAAGTACCTTTAGAAAAATCTATATTTAAAAAAGAACCTCCAGCATCCAAACCAAAGGACAATTTGGTATCATCGGAAAATTGCACTTGATAGGAATACGCTATATCTACAAAGGTTTGGGTAGATGGGCCCAATTGATCATTAACCACATTGAAACCAAGACCGTTCTTCTCGTTAGACATTGGGATGTTGACTCCAAACCTCATTGTGCGTGGTGCCCCATCAATATCTATCCATTGTGCCCTGTAAAGTCCTGCAATCTCCGATTTGTCCACAGTGGCCGAATAGGCTGGGTTAAAACTTCCAATATTGTACATATATTGGGTGTATTGAGGCTCCTTTTGTCCAACAACGGTAAAAGTTACCAATAGTGATAGTATGCAAAAAAATAATATATTTCTATTCCTCATTTTGAGTTTGCTATAAACCATATTCCTAATTATCTTATAATTTGGATCCATCCCTTTCTTACCTCAGAACCATCACCTAGGTCCAAAATATAAAAGTACGTCCCTTTTGGAAGTTCTCCATTTTTACCCTCTCCGTTCCATGTATTGTCATAATTGGCTTTGGAATATACTTGGTTGCCGTACCTGTCATATATTTCCAAAATATTATTTGGGTAATCCTGTATATCGTTGATCCTCAACAGATCATTTATCCCATCCCCATTGGGCGAAAATTGGTTAAAGATAAAACCAGGTTCATTACTGGAGCGCGGGGTAACCGCTACGGATACCGTACTTGTGTTATTGGTGCTATTTCCATCTTCTGGAGAGGAACTCACCAAGGATGCTGTATTGAGAAAGGTCCCTTCTCCGGGAACGGTTACCGTAATATTCAGCGTGGCCACTTCATCAGGGGCCATGGCCATAAGGCTCCATCTGCCTGTAACTTCATCATAGCTTCCATTGGAGGCAGTATTAGATACGTATTGAAAACCATTGACCTGTTCTCCAACAAGATCATTTATGACCACATCGGTCACTGTGATCTGGCTCAGGTTAGTCAGGGTGATCGTAAAAGTTATCTGCCTTCCTACCGCGGGATTTGCATTGTCCACCGTTTTGGCCAACTCCAGATCTATTCTACACGCCGCTGATATATTGGGTATACAGGCATCGGTATTGGCAGGATCCAATTGGTCTACCACCCCATCATTATCCGTATCCAAAATATTGGAATCTAGCGCATCTATAATGCCGTCCCCATCCCCATCCAAGGGATTGGCAATATCGTCTCCTACTTCTGTACCGTCATTAATACCATCCCCATCCGTATCTGGATTATTAGGCTCAGTGCCCAAGGTAATCTCCTGTCCATCCAATAATCCGTCATTATCCGAATCTACCGTACAAGAAATCACAGTAACGGTCACAGAAACTGTATCATTGGTGCAAGGTGCCTGAGCCCCTGTGGTCGTATAGGTAAATACATAATCCCCATTGGTCAAACCTTCAAAATCCACGATGTTATCGGTTCCTATCTCTACACTGCTACCTGCTGGTACGGTTGTAACGCTCCACACCCCGGCATCCTCACCGGTAAGGGTGTCATCCAGATCCAACGTGGTGGGTCCGCCCGCAGCTACACTACAAGAGCCTATATCCGTTGCCGTACCTGCCGAAGGTGTCTCATTGATGGTCACCACCACAGCCACCCTTGCAGAAGGACAGCCATTGGCGGTTGCCTCTACATAATAGGTCGTGGTAGCCGTTAACAACGGAGTCGTAAAACTTTCTCCCGTGGCTATACTTACCCCTCCTGTAGGCGTGGTAAACCAGCTGATAGTACCTTCGGAGAATGTAGCTCCCAAGACCACAGAACCTTCACCGCATATATCGGCAGGGGTGGTAGAAGTAAGGGTGGGACTGGTATTGAATTCCAAAGTCACCTCCAAGGCCGGACTCGCACAGTTGTTGGCCGCGTCATAGAAAAACCCGTAATAGGTCCCTGGAAAATCCGAGGATATCACAGAGCTCATTAAATGGGAAGCTGTATCCAAAAGATCTAAATTGTTAGTGGTCCATGTCAATACCGAGCCCGCAGGAACCGTGCTATTGGTATAAGCATCTAGGTCCTGTTCCACGGCATCGCAAAATACAGTCTCAACCAAGGGGTCCAATACTGGAGCAGCTCCTCCTGCCGGACATATCTCGTCATCCACGATGGTTCCGATCCCTTCCTCATCGCCGATAGTTACTAAAGGGCTATTGGTGCCTGTTAATGTAACAGTAAAATTTTCGTCATTTTGTTCTACTATATTATCATTGATGATAGGCACTGAAATGGTTTGAGTCTCTCCATCATTTCCAATAAACGTTAAGTTACCACTAGTGAAAGTGTAATCCTCCACTGAAATAGCAGTCCCGTCTGTAGTATTGTAACTAACCGTAAAGCCTGTATTTGGGCTACCCGTCAAGGTTACTGTAAAATCTGCTGTCCCATCTCCCTCATTCAGTACTACATCATCAATGATCACATTGGCGGAATCATTGTCCGTAATACTTGCCCTTCCAACGGCATTGCCAATATTTACATTTCCTATGCTCGTGACATTGCTTAAAGTAACTATGAAAGTTTCACTGGGTTCCACAAAAATATCATTGAGAATGGTTACTGTAATATTTTGGGTTTCCCCATTGTTTCCAGAAAAAGTCAATGTGCCACTTGTAGCCGTGTAATCCAATACAGAAGTGGCTGTTTCATCGGTTGTAAAATAATTGACCGTAAAGGAATTAACCACATTCCCTGTAAGGGTCACACTAAAAGTTACAGTACCTGCTCCTTCGTTCACCGTGACCGCCCCTGAATTGATAGAGATGTTGGCGGTATCATTATCACTGTTAATAACCGTAACATCAGCCACATCCCCAGCGCCCAAATCATTGTAATTGGAGTCTGCCGAAGTAACATCTCCAGTAACAATGGTATAGGTAATAGGACCATCTACTAAGGCTCCGTCATCAACACCTGTTGCTATAACGGTTACACCTGTTTGCCAATTTATAGAGGTCAATACAACATTAGCTGCTACCGTTCCTTCTGCCGTATTACTGCTACTTAGTGGAATGGTCACATCGGCAGAGGGCTGACTGTCCAGAGAAACCGTAAAAGTTGCCGTACCCCCAGCTTCTGAGGTATTCCCAGTGATGGCACCTACATTAACACCCACACTATCATCATCTGCATTGGAAACACTCACAGTTTGATCGGCCAACGCATCAAAATTATTATCACTGCTCGCATCTACCACACTCACTGTAACGTTGTAATTTATAGTGCTATCTACTACGTCATCATTCACCGGAGTAACAGTTACAGTCCTAGGATTATTGTACGTGCCTGGAGTAAAAGTTATAGTCCCAGGAGAGACGGTTCCTTCAGAAGTATCCCCAGAGGTTATGGAGAATACCACATTACTATTAGGTGCTGCATTCAAAACAATCGTAAAGGTCTGTGATCCACCTGCCTCTGATGTATTTAATGTTAGAGGGGTAACCGTGTAACCTGCATTGTCGTTGTCTGTGATTGTTACCGTCGCAGTGTTCGGAGTACCCAACGCATAGCC
>NZ_JBEXAE010000014.1:0-10679 GCF_040566695.1 Sediminicola arcticus
TAGTTCCATTTGACCTTGTAAAGGTATAAGTCCCATTTCCATTATCAATAAGATTTACAGCATTAGAAGCGTTGTTGATTTCATCTATGGCAGATTGCACCGTACCAGCCGACAAGCCAGATGCTGAATTATCATAGATTACTTCAGATGCCGTTTGATCATCCGTTCCAATGGTATTTAAACTGCTTAAATCCACAGCCAAGCTACCACCGTTTTCCAAAACCAAGGTCAGCTGATTAGTTCCTGCATTGAAACTAAAATTCTGTAGTTGCTGATTATCCGAAGACGTCAGTTCCCATGAATTCCCATCCCAAAAATAAATCGTACCCGTATTCGTATTTACATAAATATCTCCAATGTCCGCACCCGTTGGGGCAGTAGCCCCAGGAGTAGTAACTGCAGTACCACTAAGTACCTCACAATTACATTGATCCTGAAGGGTAACAGTAGTTTGCGAAAATGCAAACCCTGATATCAAGAAAATGATTAATAAAATCCTTTTACTCATAATTGTCGGTTTACTGTAAGTATTTTTATGCTTTCGGTCATTTGCATACCTCATCATAAAGCTGGTTTTTAAAATATCATCGAACAGGGAAAGAATTCTTAGAAAAGCTTCAATGCCAAATTGATATTATTACACCCTACAAAATTAGCAGGAAGCTAGGGCGGTTAAAATAAATGTTGTGTAACTACCAATTAGTATTGTCTATAATCAATAAAGTGTAGTTTCCAGAATTGATATTTACTAAATTCAGGTTGTCTTTAGTCGATTACCGCAGTAATATCAAGACTTACCGATTATCATCTTATCTTGATTATGTGTCATTTCAGCTAAAAGAACTGTTGCCAAATACATTTGACTTTCCACCTTAAATCAATCTTAATCATGATCTTTTACCCACCAATTTTACAATCAAAAAAAACCAAATATCAACTTAAAAATACCTTGACTATCATTCAATTCACGCTCATATTATATCAATTAAAATAATTGTATAACCCTCAGGTATCGATTTATCTTATCTTGTTTGAGAGATAATTAGCTTCAACATCAGCATCCAGCTAAAGAATTCCAGAGCATATTCTTAGTTTAAATACTACAATAAAATATTTAACTCTTATTCACTCTACAGGTGATTCTCCTATTAGTAATAATAGTACTAACCTTAATCGCTGAAAGTGGAGAAAATTTTGAGGTGATATTGGCAATAGTAGCGGTTATGTTTTGCCCTACCATGGCCCCAAAAGGTAATGGAATGGAGAATCTGAAATTATTGGTATTATTGGTATTGCCGTCCACATCGGTATACATGGACAATCCAGCATTTAAATCTCCCACAGCCATTTCTGTAACTGTAGCCAAATAGGTCTTACCTTCTGCGAAGTCTGTGCTGTAGCCCATTTTATTGACCCTTGTTATCATTATGTAGTAGTGATCCTAAGAGATTAGCCCTCCAAATGTAAAAAATAGAAATGATAGGTATTTTGGGATTGTTGTATACTGATTTAATACAATGGCAATCGTCAAAGTATTGATATCTCAAAAATGATAGTTGTCAATTTTAGTAAAATATCGTATCCATGATATTTTACTAGGCATATTTAATTTTTATTGACTCTATGGGTTATCCTTCTATTCGTAATTATATTTTTGACCAAAACGGTTAATGTGGCTATAGACGATGTTTCCGATGATGGACAGGAAGCTGAAGTATTGGAGGCCACAACACGATATTGATATCCTGAATAATCTATATCCGCACCTGTGATATTCAATGTTGCCGTATTTGTACCCGTATAGACTCCCCCATCATTAATATTAGAAAAACTCACTCCGTTATCTGTACTTTCTTGCCATTGATAACTATCGGCATAGACCGCAGTAACAGTGAAAGTACCCGTATCACCCGCAAAAATTTCAACATCGACGGGCTGTGTACCAATACTAACCTGACCAATTACATTTAATGTGGCAGGATTGGATATTATGGGTGGACACGTGTTTGCTGATGTAGAGACCATTACCCTATATAAATTAACCTCTAAACCTGTATTGGTCGGATTTATGGAAATTGTAGATGTTGTAACCCCAGTATAAACGCCACCATCCAATAGATTACTATAAGTACTCCCATTATCTGTACTTAATTGCCATTGATATTTATCTGCATTGGCCGCTACCACAGTAAATGTCCCTGGATTCCCATCACAGACCGTTTCATCTGAAGGTTGGGTCGTTACAGAAACCAAGCCATCCGAATCAATTGTAATCGTGGTACCATTTGTCGGATCGGGAGTACAACCGGGCAAAGGTGCTATATTCAACCTATAATCCCCTAGTTTATCTATAGCTACCGAAGTCAAATTCAATCCAGTTTTTGAAGTACTCCCATCTGGAAAAGTTACTCCTGGCGTAATTGAGGTCCAGTAATATTCTGCACTCACAGAATTAAAGTTTGCCTCCAATGTCAGGGTCTCATTAGGAATACAGCCACTAAAAGCACCTGGATCCTGGATAGAAGTATCCAATTGTCCTGAAGATGCTCCTCCCAAAAAATCATAAGGCCCAGCAAAATCGGATAAAGAAGAAGTAAACGATGCCGAGGATCTTGTTTTTACCAAAACAGAACTAAAAGGAGAGTCACAGGCAGAACCTGGTCCAAATAAGGTTCTTGGATCAAAACCAATTCCTGTAAAATTAACGCCAATTTCCGCGAATGCCTCTGGCTCATAATTTACAGCTGGGGTAAGTCCTGTAGCATAAGTGCCCCATGGGGGTCCCGTTGAAGCTGACGTATTTACCTTACTAAAGGTATTCCCTACAAAATTGATATTGGCATACCCGTAGACCGATCCATTAGAAGGACCATCTATAGAGCTATAATTAAAACCCCTATTAAAAGTATAATCATCTCGGGAAACCCAAACGCGGACCTCTATACTGGAGACACCAGAACCCGAAAAAGCAAAACCTATAACTACATCACCAATTTGGGTAACATTCCCAAAAGCATCAAATTGCCAAGCAGTATGTCCTTCATTAGGCCCCACATTGGTAAAGTTATTGCCAGACAAAATCAATTCCCTTACGTATAATTCAAAATCTATAAACCTAGATCCGTTCGCCTTTAAGGTAGAAACTCCCAAGTTCACCCAAAGATCATCCCCAGTATCCACACCATCCCTTCGCATATGCACATAACTGTCTACAATATCTACATTTGAGGTCAAGGAAGATTCTCCTACATTCCATTGGGTATTCGGATTTTGGGCATTTTTGGATCCATTACCAAAGGTAGTTTTGTCCCTATTGCCATTTCCCTGACTAATATAGTCATGGCCAAATCTAGCGGCATACCATATGTAGCCATTCGGGGATGAAAAATTATTTGTACTCATCCTAGTATCAAAAGCTGTATTTGAAGAAGAATTGATAAGGGATTGGAAGGTTGTCAACTGACTTTGATCGATGACTCCCATTCCTGTGGTTCCAGTAAACCAGTCATCCGTATTTGCATTGGTGGTACCCGATAGTATATCGGCCTCCAAACCAAAATTAGCACCAACACCGGGGTTTTGCTGAGCGTTAACAAAGGAACCCAAAACAATAAGCATTAGAAAAATAATACTTCGATTCAAAAACTTAATATATGTTTGTTTTAAGATCATCTCTTTGTACTCTATTCAAAAGTAGGGGTTATGAGGTCTTCCAACCCAATAAATGTTGTATAGGTAGGTTTTCATAGTGCTTAACTAGTCTTTTCTTAGGGTATATAGGAGATATTTTATTTAATTTTAAGATTATTTTAATTAAATATCATTAAATCAGTATTTTACATTTAATTTATTTTAATATTCTCTATCTTAAATGTAACCCCAAAACCTTATCAAAATAAAAAATGAACTTATAGGTTAAACAAAATAATGTTTGCCTATATAAAATGACTACTCATATCCCTATTGGATTAGTACAAATTTTTAAAGTAGTTAGATCATTGAGTTGTAAAATGGTAAGATGTCTTTTAGACATCTTTATTGAATTTGATTCAACAGACTGTTAAACCAATACTTTGTATCTATTAATGAGGCTATAGACAGAAATTATGTGACTAACTCTTATTCACCCTATGGGTAATCCTTCGGTTGGTGATTACTGTTTTGACCTTCACCGTCAACAATGCCGAAGCCGAAGCTGTAGGCGGACAACCCGATCCTGATCTTGAGGCCAAAACCCGATACCTAAAGCCATTTTTATTTATGTCTGCCGTCTTTACGGCCAGGGAAGTTGACTGTGCGCCAGCATATTCCGTTCCGTCCACAATAGTATTAAAGATAACTCCACCATCTATACTGACCTGCCATTGATAGGTATCTGCATTAGTTGTAGTCACTGTAAAAATAGCATTACCTCCGGTAAAAATAGATTGGTTTGGCCCAATAGAGGCCGTAGAAGGAGTATCGCGGGTAACGGTTATGGCCGTCCTTGCCCCACTAAGGCAATTGGTGGAGGTATTCCGTGCTTCAGCATAATAAGTACCTGGGGCAGTTGGATTATATGTTGTATTGGCCATTAATAATAATGTTCCTCCACTAGGCGCATTATACCAGTCTACCGTTTCATCCAAACCTACCGATGCTGTAATGCTCGGCACGGGATCTCCAATACAATAGGCCTTATTACCACCGCTGGCAGGTGCACTAACCACAGGACACGAACAATTAGGTGCAGTCACTGAAAGTTGATTGGTACAACCATTGGTATCGGTTACCGTTACAACAATGTTTGTTCCTGATGGAACATCGGTAATGGTCCATACATTACCAGAGGTATTGGTAACCGTACCGGCAGTACTAGATACACTGCCAGTGCTGACCGTAACCTCCAATTGGTAGGTAGTAGGCGAACCAAGTCTAAAAACACAACTAGGAGAACTGGTGACCGATATGGTGGGCCTTGGACGAATGGTTAGTTTAACGGCAGATCTAAATAGACTTCTTCGATTAGAATCTGTATTGTCTACACTTTCTCCATAATAGGTTACATTTCCCACAGTATTTAAGGTAGGAGAAACAGTAGATCCACCGCTAGAAGCAGCATACCACGCTACATAGGCTCCAGAAGGAGGGGTTGCAGAAGCTGTTAAGGTCTGAATGGGGTTATTTTCGCATTCGGTAATATCACCATTAGTAGAAGGAGGGGGAAGTGCGGATTCTATCTCATCAAAAGAATAATCGACCCCTCCTCCTCCATTACAGTTTGAAAATCTTTCGGATCCAATATAAATACTTTGGGAAGCATTACAATTCTTATCAGTTCTAATCTGTCCGCCATTATTATAAATCTGCGCACCCTCAGGCAAATACAAATCAGCATTCTTAACCCATGATAGAATACCATCACTCTCTAATGATAATTGCATAATATTAACTTGAAAACTTCCGTTATCTGGCAATGACAGGTTATCGTTTCCTCCAGATTGATCTCCAATAATTAGCTTATTTATGGTATAAGAAGTAATATTCACATTCAAGGTTACCGTATTACCACTACCAATGGTTATTGTACCAACATTACTGTTTTGGCCAGGATAAGTGGTGGCATTAACCCAAGAAGATCCATTATAGATCTGCCAGGTACTGGAACTACTCCAGTTACCAGTGGCTTTGGATCTATAATCGCCAGTTACCTGCGCCATTAAAGGGAGGCCAAACAGCAGAAGGAACACTATTAATACAAATTGTTTTAATTTATGGCTAAAACACATAGATTTAAATTTACTATATCAGTAATTATGATACTAATTAAAACTTACAAGACTATATTCTCAATTGGTGAAAATATTCCTTTAAGTTTGAAAAGAAAAAAACTTGTTGTGAAGCGTGTTAAAAGCATGTTAATAAATTTATAGCAGTTTTAATAGAATTGCAGAAAGCTTCTATTAATGGTATTCTTAAAAATACAGACATAAAAAACCAGCATTTAAAAGGCTGGTTTTTTGTTATGGGAAAAAGACGATGTTACTCTAATATAATAAACTCCGACCTTCTGTTTAATTGGTGCTCTTCAGAAGAGCATTTTACAACATTGCCACAGCCATTTACCAACCTTGTTTCACCAAAGCCTTCCCCTATCAGTCGGTCTTTGGGTAAACCTTGGGCGATCATATAATTTACCGTAGCTTCTGCCCTTCTTTGTGACAACCATAGATTATATGGGTCAGGCCCCCTACTATCCGTATGTGAGTTCACTTGAATTCTTAAACTCGGATACTTTTCCATAGCTGCAATAACCTTCTGAATCTCTACCTCTGCATCTTTTCGGATATTGTACTTGTTCAAATCAAAATAGATGGTACTCAATTGAAGTAATTTTGCCAAATCGTCCCCAAAACCAGCAGTGACAATTTCACGTTCTAGATAGAAATCAATAATCGTTGGTTTTCCATCGGATATTCCTAAATACTCTTCAGCCGGAATATACCCTTCTATTGAAGCCCTAACAAAATTTCCTTGGTTGCAATCTACAGTCAGACTATAATCCCCATTGGAGTTCGTAATGGTATTGGAAACCTCTATATTTTCTTCATTGATCACCATTACAGTAGCTCCAACCAATACCTCATTGGATATTTTATCCCTAACCGTTCCAGTAATCTGCTGAACACATTCCAATACCAAGGGTTTAATTTCCTTAAAGGCATAAATGTCATCTTCCCCCATTCCTCCTTCACGGTTGGACGCGAAATAACCCTCTCTTGTTTCTTCGTCGAAAATATAAGTAAAATCATCTAGGGTACTATTCACAGGTTCCCCTACATTGGTAATTTTTCCAGAAAAATCTCCAAATGCAATTTTAGTCGCAAAAATATCTAACCCCCCTAACCCTGGATGTCCGTCTGATGAGAAGTATAAAATTTCCTTTTCACTCACATAAGGAAAATTTTCTCTAGCTTCTGTATTTATGGTATTTCCTAAATTTTCAGGAGTACTAAAAGTGCCATCCTGATTAATGGTCACCTTAAATATATCTGATTCTCCTAGGGATCCAGGCATATCGGAAGCAAAATAAAGTGTTTTATCATCCGGACTTAAAGCGGGATGTGCCACAGAGTAGGAGTCACTATTAAATGGTAATTCTTCTACCTCTGTCCAATCACCATTAAGTAGTTTTGCTCTATATATTTTTAACCTAATGATTCCCTGCTTATCCTTTGCATATTTACTATCCAAAAGGTTATTTCTGGTAAAATAAATTACCCCACCATCTTTTGTAGTTGTAGAAGTAGACTCATGGAGTCTAGTATTGATGTTTTCGTCAAGTTTAACTACTTTATTATTTGAAGAACTATCTACATCGACTTTATAAAGATCTAAAAAATCTTTAGAGGTCCATGTATGCCTGTATCTAGCTAAATTCCCAGTATCCCTATCCGAAGAGAAAATTAACCCTTGCTTGTAAAAAGAAGGTGCGAAATCACCATAAGGTGAGTTATAATCAAAATCCTTCAATTCATACCTTCCTGAATTATTTTTTATTTCTTCAAGGTAATTACGTTCATTTTTATAAGCAATGGCCCTTTCATCTCCAGAAGTCAATTGGGTAAATTTTGACATTTCAACATCGGATTCTGAATAATTACCTAGAGATTTAAGCACTTGGGCATACCGGAAATAATATTCTGGTGCCAGATCGTTAGGAAACTCATCCACCAGCCTTTTATAAATCTTAGCCGCTTCTGTATAATCTGCCTTAAAATAATAGGCATTTCCCAATTTTTTTAGGATATCTGGAGTTACATACCCCTTTTCTAACACTTTTTTATAGATATCTATTGCCAGACTAAAAGAATACTCTTCATACTTTTCGTTCGCCTTCTCTACTTGACGATCCTGGGCAAACAAAGCACTTGCTCCGATAAAAGTTAAAACTATTACTAAAAGTATTTTTTTTATCATTTTCTGCTAATTAAAAGAAACGGGGTGACACCAAGCGACTAAATGATTTTACCAATTCAAATCTTAAAAAGACCTCAAAGGTTCCGTCATTAAATTGAGTCCCTCCCAGTTCCGTAGTTTCACGATCATAGGCTAATCCTACCATAAACTGATCTGTGATTTGGAAACCTACAAGGGCACTCACAGCAGCGTCCCAACGATACGCCGCTCCAAAAGTAAATTTGTCATTGAGCATAAAATTGGCAGACATGTCTACTTGCAAAGGAGCGCCACTCACGACCTTGGTTAGTAAGGCAGGTTTAAATTTTAAAAAGGCATTTACATCGAACACATAACCAGTGATCACATAAAAATTGATCCTTTCTTTGGCTAGAAAATTTGTAGTGTTAGCATCGCCGCTAGAATTATCAAAATGTTTGGTTTCCAACAGATTAGGAGCAGAAAGGCCCAAATAGAACTCATTGGTGTGATAATAAGCCCCTACCCCAAAATTAGGGGAGAATTTATTATCAATATTATTCCCATCGGTTGCCTCCGAATCAAAATTCCGTAAGCCACTAAAATCGAGATTCAGTAAGTTTCCACCTGCCTTTAATCCAAACGATAACTTTGCATCGCGTGCAACTTCTATGGTGTAGGACACCACTGCATCCAGATACGTTTCTTGAACAACACCATTCCCAATCTCATCGTTCACAATGGAAAGACCATAACCTAATCTACTATTTCTAATGGGTGAATGCACATTAAAGGTTTGTGTGGTTGGCGCACCGTCCAATCCAACCCATTGTGACCTATAAAGGCCAGAGATGCTCAACTGTCCCCTGGATCCTGCATATGCGGGATTAACACTCAACGTGTTGAACATATATTGGGTATACTGTGCGTCTTGTTGTCCTTGAACTAATTCAACAATAGCAAAGAATAGAATTAGTGGTATATATAGCTTTATTTTATTTATCATATCCTATTAGATGTATTATTGACTGATATAAATGTAACCACTTTCCCTATTATTTTTTTGATCAAAGGTATATTCAAATATATAAAAATAAACCCCAGCTGGCAGGTAATCTCCAGCCCCGATAGTTGATCTTACTTTAGATTTTCCATCGAACACATTATTCTGGTTATTATAACCTCTCCCCTCGTAAACGGCTTTACCCCATCTATTGAAAATTTTAATAGAGTTATTAAGAGCAAGATCTACATTTCTGATGAATAAAAAGTCATTCTTCCCATCACTATTGGGCGTCACCAATTGGTTTACTTCGATAGGCCCTCTAGATAAAATGCCTATGGATACAGTTACAATTGCAGTATCACAATTAGTTGAATTTTCTTTTTCGCAAATTGTATATTCAATAGAATAGGTGCCCGGAGACAATTTGTCATCTATGACACTTACAGTACCATCTTCATTGACTCTTAACTCATTGGTTGGTGTAGAAGTAATTGTTACATCATCCAAATCAACTGTTTCGCCATTTAAGGTGTCATTTTCCAATACATTACTGCCTTCAATATCACCCCCTATATTGTCTATAACAAAATCAATTGAATAGTTGTCATCCACTGCATCAATGATCATGACATCAGCCTCAACAGTTATGGTAACTGTTGCCGATGCACAAACATCTGGATCAGGATCTGTATTACATACTTCATATATAATTGTTATAATCGTGTCTGTTTCAGAAGCATTTGGGGTATAAAATAATTCCCCTGTTTCAGAATCAAAAGAAACAGTACCCGTTGCATCACCACCAATTCTGGTAATAGTAGTGGTCCCAAGATTGTTTCCATCATTATTCGGAAGATAATCATCGTTCGCTAAAATGTTTATAATCACTTCTGTTTCGGGCAATGTAGATCCAGTATCATAAACAGCTGTGGCAACAAGTGGATTTGGATCGGTACCATTTGGATTTCCATCACTATCGCAATCTAAATTATTCCACTCGCTTGTTGTATCCACAGATTGACTACTTAAAAGCAGATCACATGGATCTAAAGGATCGGTTGAATCTATAAGTTCATCCCTATTGGTCACCCCGTCTCCATCACAATCTAGATTTTCCCATTCCTCCGATGTCAACACGGTCTGACTGGATAAAATAAAATCACAAGAGTCTAATGGATCCGTACCATCAGTAATTTCATCGCTGTTTGTCACCCCGTCACCGTCACAGTCCAATAGCAGGTAATCCCCACCTTGGGTAACAGAAACGCTTTCTGGATTGTAATCGCAACCATCCAACGGATCTGTTCCATCGGTAACTTCATCACCGTTAGTTACTCCATCTCCGTCACAATCAAGAGCTATCCATTCTTCCGATGGAGTTAGCGTTTGACTTGCCAGCAAAAAGTCACAAGAATCAAATGGACTTGTCCCATCCATGATTTCATCTCCATTGGTCACCCCGTCACCATCACAGTCCAATAGCAGGTAATCCCCACCTTGGGCAACAGATACTCTTTCTGGATTGTAATCACAACCATTCAACGGATCTGTTCCATCTGTAACTTCATCACCGTTGGTTACTCCATCACCGTCACAATCTAGAGCAATCCATTCATCCGTAGGGGTTACGGTTTGACTTGCAAGAATAAAATCACAAGGATCTGTTGGGTCCGTCCCATCTGTATTTTCATCTGTATCCGTAACTCCGTCACCATCTGTATCCGTATTGTCATCGGTTGGATCTAGGTAATCCGGC
>NZ_JBEXAE010000015.1:0-8629 GCF_040566695.1 Sediminicola arcticus
ATGGCATCATAATTAATAATAAATATCTTTAAACTGTCTTACAGATGGGGAGTAGCATAGTTTGGTGTTTTTTATAATTAATAAACTATGTATTCGAGAGATTGGCTAAAACGATGTAGTGAGGATGGTCTAAACTTTCAATGGTTAGTATTACATCTAGCTAAACGCTTATATTGGGCTAAATATGTATAAAAAGGCCAAAATAAGTCTAAGGCCCTGCATGATTTGATACAAATGCAAAAGATAAAATTGTAAGGCTTTTTCTACTATTTATATAAATATTAAGCGACTATATTCATTACTGGATTGTAAAGGAGTACTTAATATATTATACTTTCAAAACTGTTTTGGCTAACTTTATTATATGAGATTGGGATATAGGAAGTTGTGAGGAAAGTGAGAAATTGTTTCTCATAGAAGATCTTCAAAGGTTATATAGAACGTAAAAACCCGTTTAAAACATACAGATGCTTTAAAGGGGTTTTAATTTTTTATGCTTGTAATTTATAGTGAACTAAAATAGTTTAGGAGCTGTACGACTTCTTCCTCAGTTTTTAGTTTTAATTCGTTGGTCTTTATAAAGGATTTCAATTGATCATGCTTATCTAGGTTTTTTAAGAGGTCTTTTTCTTTTAATTGGATTTCTATGGCGGGTTTGTCATCTATTTTAAGGAAATATGCCTCCTTGTCTATAAATCTTGGAGGCTTGTCAGTTTGATAAGAAGAGGCAGCTTCTTGGGCGGCTAAAAGTTCTTTTTGCTTTCTAATGAGTAAACGAGCTTTTCCTTTATTTAATTCTATAAAATAAGCTCGTCTAACTGCATCGCTATTTACTGCATATTCTTCAATGAGATAATTTTGTTCACCTATTTTGGCACTGATATAATCTCTTTTGTAAAGACTGGTTGTTTCACCTTTTTCTTTCATTTCAATTTGGTCAAGAAAGGCATTAAAACGTAATTCTCGGTTAAAACTAGTTTCATTTATATAGACCGTTCCAAATTTCCAAGAATCATCAAAATAGGGAGATCCAATTACATTGGCAGGAATTGAATTTTTGCCGCTGGTATTATTCTGTAAATATTCTGTTGGCAAATCAATGTTCTGGGCATGACTAAATTGAAATAGGATAATAAATGTAAATAAACTCAAAAAACGCATTTTATAATAGTTTTAGGTTAATGATAATTTTCTATAAAAATACATCAAAAACTATTCCAATTATTAAATTCATTGGAATAGTTAGTTGATTTTGAATGAAAAAATTTCAGAAGTGGACGAATTAGTGTTAAAATCAGTAGTAATGACTCTCCAATAATAGGTGCTACTTGCTGCTACTGAAGCTTCTATTGTCTGTTCAGTTGTTGTGCCTAATACTGTTGTTGGAGATTCATTGGTGTCAAATAAAATCTTATAGTCAATGATATCATTATCAATATCACTTCCAATCCATTCCAAAGTTACATTAGCAACATTCGATAGATTGGCTCCCCTTTTAGGATTAACGGCTTCAGCCGGAAAGGGAGCATAATTTTCAATTCCAGGACCCTGGTTGTAAAATTTCCACGTAGTGCTGCTTGCGGTGATATTGGTGCCATTTGCCTTGGAAACAACAAACCACTCATAGGGTACTCCTCGTTCTAAAGTAATAAGAATTGAATTACTTGTAGAATTTGCCTTAGATGAATTGCTGTTATTTAAGTTTTTTAAATTAATCTCATAACTGTCGGTATTCTCTGAATTGTTCCATTGAAAATTAACAATACTTCGGGTGTCACTCTGAATATCTCCCTCAGTACACTCCTTGTTGTTTTCGGGAAATACCAATGTAGATTGTAACGGGGAGGCTACCGGTTCTGGAATATTGGGGGTTTCAACATTAGAATCACCTCCTGCACATGACAAAATTGTAAAACACAAAAGGAGATAAAGGTTTTTTAGTTTCTTCATTTTTTTATTATTTTATAGGTGTTTAGCACACTGCCTGATTTAATGTTAAGGATATAAACTCCCTTGGCAAGACCATCCACGTTTATTTGTAGTGCTCCATTTTCTGCAACTTGTTCTTTGCCGTACACCTTGTTTCCATTAATACTAAATAGGGCTACCTTAATATTTCCAGTATTAGTATTACCCAGTTGTATGTTCAAATTTCCATTGGCAATGGGGTTCGGATAAATAAGTAATTCGCTATTTAAAACAACAAGTTCCTCGAAACTGCCTTGACAGTTAAGATCCGTTGAGACGCTAATTTTATTTTCTATTTCCGTAAGTGGTAAAGTTATTTCACTTTGAATAGTGGTGTAAATATCTTTATTAACCCTTACAGTATATATTTTACCTCCAGAAAGCTTTAGTGTAATTTCTTTGCCCAAGGTATTTACTTTGGAAGATACAGAGAGGGCTACTGGCTCCGTTATCCTCACTTCAAAACAATTTTGATAGTCAGGTTGGTTTTCAATGGAGATACATACTGTATACGTGTCAGCAGTAAGATTCTCGAAGCTAGTAGCTGTCGCAAAACTTTGATTCGCAATTGTTGTTGTTGAGGCTGTAAGGGTAGCTATATAGTTATAAGAGGCTACTGCTGTAATTACAATAGTTCCATTGTTACTAGAAATACAAGACTCTGCAGTGGTCAGAACAGAAAAATTTGTCACTGGCAAGGAGAATATTTCACAACCGTTAACATCAATAACTGCATTTTCTGTGGTATCCGGACAGAGGTCAGATGCATTAGGAACTCCATCATTATCAGAATCATTATCACAAACATCACCAATACCGTCATTGTCTGTATCTAATTGGTCTGCATTTGCAATTAGAGGGCAATTATCATCAGCATCATTTATTCCATCGTTGTCGTCATCCGGATCACAAGCATCTCCAATACCGTCATTATCAGTATCCAATTGATTGGCATTACCAATTAAAGGACAATTGTCCACATTGTCATTAATACCATCGTTATCGTCATCTTCATCGTCTTGAAACCCTTCTATTACAAAATCATCAATAACCACTCCCTCTTGATTTACACCTGCATCGGCATGGAAAATAATTCTGAATATGATGTTGGATTCATTGGTGAGATTGGTATCGCCCTTTATGGCATTTTCAACAAAATTATACGCGTATTCCGTTAACTGTGTATTAGTGCCTGTCCATTGGGCACCCGGACAGTTTTGGCAATCATCTGCTTCTCCAGATTCTGCGTTGGTTCTGCTACTAGTATACCAATTGGGGCCACTATTACTATTCCCTAGTACATCCCATGTTTTTCCATCATCAATAGAATATTGAACATAAACTATGTCAAAATTGACCTCCAAGTCATAGGCCATTTTAAATTTGAGCACCGGAGCTAAGATGGATGAGAACTCATAGCATTTACTCAAGAGTACACCTTTGACATTATTCGGATGGTTTCCATCTAAATTTGTGGCGTATGCCTGATTCCCAGATCCAGCTATATTTAGCAAGGTTCCCGCAGGGACACCTTTTTCCCAAACACTGCCTTCGGCACCATCATTGTAGGTAATCAGAAAATCATCTTCAGTTTCAAAGGTGCTAACGGCATCGCCAACCCCAAAATTATTCACAAAGAAACTACGAGACATTTCATTGTTGTTAGAGAAAGCGTCATTTGCTATAGTTACATTAGCAGTTAAGGTATTTTTACCTATCCCTGTAGTGCTTAATGAAGGCAAAGGTATAACACCAGTCTCCCCAAAGTTTAATGTAATTGCATGGGTAAAATTTTGTGGAGGTGTACCATTTAGAGTGTAGGTTACTTGTACTTCATTTATAGTATTGACCCCTTTATTTTCTACTGTGATTGATGGCATTATTTCACCACAAAGGACACTATTTTCTTCGGGAACTAATGAGACAATTCTAATGTCATTAGAGGGAATTTCAGTTGGAATAGGCGATTGCCATATTCCCCTTCCGTAAGTTGCAGCCGTAATTATTTCATCATCCAAACTAATTTCAAGATCGCCCACCGCAGTATTTGGAAGGCCAGTGAAATAATCCTCCCATTCCGTTAGAGTGTCATCCAGTCTATACACTCCTAAACTGGTGCCAACATAGATAGGATTAGTGGAATTCCTTCCTTGATGGATAATGGCGAAGAATGCTTGATCTTTAGGTAAATTATAGGTAATGTCCTCTTCAATAGCATTATTGCCATTTACGGTTATTTTAAACACACCTCTTACGGCTTGTTGATTGGCTTGACTGATCCCAACTCTGTTGGAGGTAGTAGCGTATAAAATATTACTATTTGTACCGTTGATTGCAATGTCCGAAATGTTAGAATCAAACTTGTTCAAAGTGGAAAAAGTTACTCCACCGTCAATACTTTTGAACAAAAAGTCGCTCTCAGCTGCATAAATGATCATGGGATTATTCGGGTCTATCTCAATATCTTCAATATTTCCACTGCCTATAGGTCCTGAAATTTTTTGCCAGCTATTCCCTATTAGTTTATACACGGCATCATAGCCTGCGTAAACATCTCCATTTGAACTTATAGCCATTGGAGTTATCCAGTTGCCTTGAATACTATTTCCTTGACCGTCTCTTGGAGGGCCTACGAATCCAATAGACTGCCCTGAATCTGTTGAGATGTTTAATGATCCTCCAAATTGGGTGAAGCCATAGATTAAATTGGGATTATTTGGGTCTATTACATTATCCATTCCATCTCCGCCATGGTATGTATTCCAAGATCCATTGTTTAAGACGTGCCCTCCATTATCTTGCAGCCCTCCAATAATTTTAGAAGCATTTCCTTCAGCTACAGAAATTCTATAAAACTGACTGATAGAAATCCCATTGGTATAATCGCTGAATGAGGTGCCCCCGTTTTCTGAAACATAAATTCCTCCATCACTACCACAAAACAATTTTCCATTAAATATTTTTAAGGTATGGATATCTGCATGTGTATAGGCAGGATTATTTTGGAACCAAGAGTTCAATTTTTGAAAGGCATTACCACCGTTGTTGCTTTTCCAAAGGTTTAAGCAGCCTGTGTACAAAACATTTTCATCTGTAGGCGAAACCTCCAATGCCAAGTCGAACCAGGCCTGATTAGATTCCATGATATTGGTGGTATTTGCTCTTTTGGTAAATGTTTGCCCAGAATTGATGGATTTATAAATTCCTTGAAATGAAAAATCATTTGCACCTGTATTAGCACTCAATATATAAACCACATTTTCATTGGCAGGAGTTACTCCCAATACAAATCTACCTGAACTAGTAGGTAAATTATTGGTTATTGTAATGAATGTGGCGCCACCATCTGTGGATTTGAAAAATTCATTATTGGAAACAGCATAAATCGTATTGCTATTGTTTGGTTTTAGTTTGAAGTCTTTAATGTTTCCGGTTTTTGTTCTAACCCAATTAATACCTGCATCATTTGACTTGTATAATCCTTGATTGGTGCCAACCCAAACAATTTGAGAATTTGTTGGATCTATGGTGATCTCGTTCATTAACCAACCTATCGAAGTGTTGCTGGGGTTTAAACCGGTTGCGTTCCAAGTATTGCCCCCATCCAAGGACTTGAATACGCCTACACTATAAGAGTCTGCAGCATCATCATCTCCTGTTGCAATATATATAATATTAGAATTGTTAGGGTCTATGGCAATACCGGACACCCCTATTTGTGGGAAATCATCGAATAAATTAATCCAAGATGAACCAGCATTGATAGATTTCCAAATTCCTCCGGCTGGTGCTCCAACATACCAAGTATTGGGATTATTTGGATCTACAGCGACTGCATTAACTCGTCCCTGGCCTGGAAGTCTCCCAGAGTAGGCATTAGTACTGAACGGTCCTAATGAACTCCAATTGCTGATTGCGTTGCTTTTGGCTGTGCTATTGCTCTTATTCTTCCAAGTTTCCCAAAGCTCCGTGGATGTTGGAAGATTTCCTTGGGAATCGACAAAATTTTTCCAATAATTTTCCCAGCGCATGTAGGGTTTAAACCCTGATCCTTTTACATTGGGGTCCTTGTCTTTCCAGTACTCTTGAAAGGCTTCAGAAATCTCATTAATTGTATAAGATGATGGATTTGCTTTTGAGGTATTACTAGGATTTTTTTTAATATTTCCCATCCATGGTGCACTTTCATTAAATTGCCCATAGGAATTTATGCCCACGAATAGTAGAAGGAGCAGTAATTTTCTTAACATTTCAGCTTTTTTATGTAAAAATCAACAAAATATCTAATATTTTCAATTTTTATTGCTGTAAAATTAATATCCATGGTTTAACGGTTGTGAATTTCAATCTAGGAATTGCTAACTTTTTCATATTTCCTTAATAACAAAAAAATTACCTTTGCTCAATTAATTTTTTGGAATGAGATATTTAGTAGCACTTCTATTTATATGTAATTCAAGTTTGTTTTTTGCGCAGGACAAATCTAGTGTCAATGATTCTGTAAAAAAAATGCCTACAGTGACTAAAGAACAAAAATTTAAAACCTTTAGTAAGGACAAGATCAAAGAAGAAGAAAAAATAGGCATTAAAGACTACAAGATAATTTCATACGCTAGGGATACTACTTATCTAGATACTACAATTTCCATAGAAAAGGAATACAAGTACAATTTTTTGCGCAAGGACGACTTTGAACTTATGCCCTTTTCTAACATAGGGCAACCTTATAATAGCTTGGGGGTAACTATGAAACCAAACACGTTGTATCCTTCTATTGGCGCAAAAGCAAAACATTTCAATTATATGGAAGTACAGGACATCAACTATTATAGGGTGCCCACGCCTATGACGGAATTGATGTTCAAGACTACCTTGGAACAAGGTCAATTGTTAGATGCACTCCTAACCTTTAATATGAGCCCACGCCTAAATATTTCCTTAGCCTATAAAGGGTTTAGATCTTTGGGGAAGTATCAATTTGAGGAGGCCGAATCAGGCAACTTTAGATCCACCGCTACCTATGAAACCAAAAGTGGCAGGTATAGGCTTAGGGCTCATATTGCAGCCCAAGATATTCTCGCTGAGGAAAATGGAGGGCTTTCCAATAAGGAAGTGCAATTTGAATCTGGTGTTGATCGATTTAAAGATCGATCAAGGTTAGACGTCAATTTTACCAATGCTAACAATAAAGTTTTAGGGAAAAGATACTTTTTTGATCATCAATATGATGTGTTCAAAAAGGTGGGTGACACTTCAAAAACCAAATCAAACTACCTGACGCTTGGACATGAGTTTAATTATGAGACCAAATATTACCAGTTTAGTCAAGGAACTCAAGATGCATTTTTTGGTGATGCTTTTGTGAGTGAAATAACAGATAAAGCAAATCTGAAGACTATGTACAATCAAGGGTATGTGGAGTTGGGCAATAGAACTTTGGGTATCTTAAAAGGGAATGTGGCTCTTTACAATTACAATTACTTTTTTGATAGTAGACTGATTACAGCCACAGGGGAGGAGATTGCGAACCAATTAAAGGGGGAGCAGATTACCGTTGGTGCCAATTATGAGAAAACGATAGGTGGATTTAATTTGAATGGGGGTATAGATTATGGAGTTTCTGGGGAGTTAACAGGTAGCATTATAAACGCAGCTGCCAGCTATCAACTTAAATCTGGAGTTAAGGCTACTTTTGCTATAAACTCTTCTAGTAAAATGCCTAATTTCAACTACCTGCTATATCAGAGTGATTATGTGAACTACAATTGGCAGAACAATCAGGCGTTTGACAAGGAGCGTGTTAATGGTTTGCTATTGGGGTTAGATTCTAAACTATTGGGTAGTCTATCTGCAGCATATAATAGTATTGACAATTACACGTATTTTACATCAATCGCCTCTCAGGAACAGGTAGATGCAGGGCAGGAAAATGCCGCGGTACGGCCCTTTCAGGAAGGCAATAGTGTGGGTTATTTAAAAGTGAAGTATAGTAAGGAGTTTAAGTTGGGGAACTTTGCTTTGAACAATACGCTGATGTACCAACAGGTTGATCAGACAAACAATGTACTCAATGTGCCTCAATTGGTGACCAGGAACACCTTGTATTTTTCAAAAGATGTATTTGATAGGGCCATGCACCTTCAAACTGGAGTTACCTTTAAGTATTTTACCGCGTATAATATGGACGCTTATAATCCCTTATTGGGAGAGTTCTATATTCAGAATCGTGAAGAACTTGGAGGGTATCCTATGTTAGATTTTTTTATAAATGCTAAAGTAAAACAGACTAGGATCTTTTTAAAGGCAGAACATTTTAATTCTTCCTTCTCTGGCTTCAACTTCTATTCGGCCCCAAACTATCCGTATAGGGATTTTGTGATCCGTTTTGGTCTAGTTTGGAATTTCTTCTCCTAAATTATATAGGGGCTTCTACCAGGAAAGGGTAGAATCAGGCTTTCGCTACTCGCTTTTACAATCTTTTTAGCGAGAAGGAATGGTCCAATCTGCCGAATTTTGTCAAAATGGCCAACCAATAGTGGTTTAGGCAAAGAGCTCAGGCAAGGAGCTCAATCCTTGCCCCAAGAAAAATATCAATTTATTTCCACACGTAAATCCTTGTATTATAAGCTATTCGGGAATGGCAAAAGAAAAGATTAAAAAA
>NZ_JBEXAE010000016.1:0-5611 GCF_040566695.1 Sediminicola arcticus
AAAAAAAGGCAAAAAAAAGCGTTGTTGAATTGTGGAAAGGTTGTAGGTTTGCAGCCCGAAACAGCGTATGCTGTGCAGGGGAGATCGGCCTTAGGGCTGAGTTCATTGGAAGTTTTGGAGCATCGGATTTAAAAAGAAGAAACTTTTTCATTTTTTATTTGCGGGGATCAAAAAGGGTTGTATATTTGCACCCGCTTTGGGAGACAGAGCGACAAGACAAAACGAGAATATAAAAGTTCATTGACATATTGTAAGACAGCGTTCAATTACTGGAGACGGTAATTGGATAAAGAAATTGAATAAGATTAGCTTAAATAATACGAAGGGCTAGGTTCGGACAGTTTATGGTTTGAAGATGTAATAATATTTACAAAACAACGATGAAGAGTTTGATCCTGGCTCAGGATGAACGCTAGCGGCAGGCCTAACACATGCAAGTCGAGGGGTAACGGGGTGCTTGCACCGCCGACGACCGGCGCACGGGTGCGCAACGCGTATACAATCTACCTTATGCTGAGGGATAGCCCAGAGAAATTTGGATTAAGACCTCATAGTATCGAGAGACGGCATCGTTTTTTGATTAAAGGTTACGGCATAAGATGAGTATGCGTCCCATTAGCTAGTTGGTGTGGTAACGGCACACCAAGGCTACGATGGGTAGGGGTCCTGAGAGGGAGATCCCCCACACTGGTACTGAGACACGGACCAGACTCCTACGGGAGGCAGCAGTGAGGAATATTGGACAATGGACGAAAGTCTGATCCAGCCATGCCGCGTGCAGGAAGACGGTCCTATGGATTGTAAACTGCTTTTATACGGGAAGAATAAGGACTACGTGTAGTCTGGTGACGGTACCGTAAGAATAAGGATCGGCTAACTCCGTGCCAGCAGCCGCGGTAATACGGAGGATCCAAGCGTTATCCGGAATCATTGGGTTTAAAGGGTCCGTAGGCGGACTATTAAGTCAGGGGTGAAAGTCTGCAGCTCAACTGTAGAATTGCCTTTGATACTGGTAGTCTTGAGTTATGGTGAAGTGGCTAGAATATGTAGTGTAGCGGTGAAATGCATAGATATTACATAGAATACCGATTGCGAAGGCAGGTCACTAACCATATACTGACGCTGATGGACGAAAGCGTGGGGAGCGAACAGGATTAGATACCCTGGTAGTCCACGCCGTAAACGATGGATACTAGCTGTTCGGACTTCGGTCTGAGCGGCCCAGCGAAAGTGATAAGTATCCCACCTGGGGAGTACGTTCGCAAGAATGAAACTCAAAGGAATTGACGGGGGCCCGCACAAGCGGTGGAGCATGTGGTTTAATTCGATGATACGCGAGGAACCTTACCAGGGCTTAAATGTGGTCTGACAGCTTTAGAGATAGAGTTTCCTTCGGGCAGATCACAAGGTGCTGCATGGTTGTCGTCAGCTCGTGCCGTGAGGTGTCAGGTTAAGTCCTATAACGAGCGCAACCCCTGTGGTTAGTTGCCAGCGAGTAATGTCGGGAACTCTAGCCAGACTGCCGGTGCAAACCGTGAGGAAGGTGGGGATGACGTCAAATCATCACGGCCCTTACGTCCTGGGCCACACACGTGCTACAATGGCCGGTACAGAGAGCAGCCACCTGGCGACAGGGAGCGAATCTATAAAACCGGTCACAGTTCGGATCGGAGTCTGCAACTCGACTCCGTGAAGCTGGAATCGCTAGTAATCGGATATCAGCCATGATCCGGTGAATACGTTCCCGGGCCTTGTACACACCGCCCGTCAAGCCATGGAAGCCGGGAGTGCCTGAAGTCCGTCACCGCAAGGAGCGGCCTAGGGCAAAATCGGTAACTAGGGCTAAGTCGTAACAAGGTAGCCGTACCGGAAGGTGCGGCTGGAACACCTCCTTTCTAGAGAAAAGCATCTCGACGATATACGAAGAAGAATTTAGTCCTTGTATTATTAAGTTATTATTTAATTTATTGCTGTCTTATTAATATAGTCATATAAAATAGTGAGAGAGTCTACGGGCTCGCAATGTGAGAGTCTCATAGCTCAGCTGGTTAGAGCGCTACACTGATAATGTAGAGGTCGGCAGTTCGAGTCTGCCTGAGACTACTGCCTAAGGCGGCTTTATAATTAAGGAATTGGTTATTGGTTGTTTTAGAAAAAACGTTCATTGATTGACAAATTGAAGGAAATTTTAGAAGTTGAGACAAACTAGTTGTTGGTTCTTGGTTGATGGTTGATAGTTTACTAGCAGCGAACAACGAACAACGATCAACTAACTGGGGGATTAGCTCAGCTGGCTAGAGCGCCTGCCTTGCACGCAGGAGGTCATCGGTTCGACTCCGATATTCTCCACAACGGCACAAGACGGTATTAGGGATGTTATCAAATATATCACTTAGTATCCTCGCCGAAACGTTCATTGACATATTGGGACAAAGTGCGTACAAATCATACCACCAGGGATGATTGTACGTCATGGAAATTAATACGAATAATATTACGAGGGTGCACGCATTGTCTTCGGACAATGCAGGTGCGACAAGTTAAATAAGGGCGTATGGGGGATGCCTAGGCTCTCAGAGGCGATGAAGGACGCGATAAGCTGCGAAAAGCTGCGGGGATTGGCACACACGATGTGATCCGCAGGTATCCGAATGGGGCAACCCGGCATGTTGAAGACATGTCACCTGGCAACAGGGGTAAACCCGGGGAACTGAAACATCTAAGTACCCGGAGGAGGAGAAAACAATAGTGATTCCGTTAGTAGTGGCGAGCGAAAGCGGATTAGCCCAAACCGATGTTGTTTCGGCAATATCGGGGTTGTAGGACCACAATATTTGGTGCGTAATGAACTGGAACAAGTTGGAAAGCTTGGCCGTAGAGGGTGATAGCCCCTTACAGGTAAAGACCGTTACCGATAGTGGTATCCTGAGTAGCGCGGGGCACGTGAAACCTTGCGTGAATCTGGCGGGACCATCCGCCAAGGCTAAATACTCCTGAGAGACCGATAGTGAACCAGTACCGTGAGGGAAAGGTGAAAAGAACCGTGAATAACGGAGTGAAATAGATCCTGAAACCATACGCCTACAAGCGGTCGGAGCGGCGCAAGCTGTGACGGCGTGCCTTTTGCATAATGAGCCTACGAGTTACCGTTGCTAGCAAGGTTAAGGACTTCAGGTCCGGAGCCGTAGCGAAAGCGAGTCTGAATAGGGCGCTTTAGTTAGCAGTGGTAGACGCGAAACCGTGTGATCTACCCATGGGCAGGTTGAAGCTGTGGTAACACATAGTGGAGGACCGAACCCGTTGACGTTGAAAAGTCTTGGGATGACCTGTGGGTAGGGGTGAAAGGCCAATCAAACTCGGAAATAGCTCGTACTCCCCGAAATGCATTTAGGTGCAGCGTTGACATATAGTTTTATAGAGGTAGAGCTACTGATTGGATGCGGGGGCTTCACCGCCTACCAATTCCTGACAAACTCCGAATGCTATAAAATGATGGTCAGCAGTGAGGGCATGGGTGCTAAGGTCCATGTCCGAGAGGGAAAGAACCCAGATCACCAGCTAAGGTCCCCAAGTATATACTAAGTTGATAAAACGCGGTGAGATTGCATTGACAGCCAGGATGTTGGCTTGGAAGCAGCCATTCATTTAAAGAGTGCGTAACAGCTCACTGGTCGAGCGATCTTGCATGGATAATAATCGGGCATAAGTATATCACCGAAGCTGTGACTTCTAATTTATTAGAGGGGTAGGGGAGCATTGTAGTGCCGCTGAAGGTGTTCTGTAAGGGATGCTGGAGGAGCTACAAACGAAAATGTAGGCATAAGTAACGATAATGCGGGCGAGAAACCCGCACGCCGAAAGACCAAGGTTTCCCCAGCTATGCTAATCAGCTGGGGGTCAGTCGGGACCTAACGCGAACCCGAAGGGGGTAGTGGATGGACAACCAGTTAATATTCTGGTACCTGCTCACAATAAAAGTGACGGGGATGTGGCGTTGGTGCGTACTGACGGAATAGTACGTTGAAGGGAGTGGTGACACCCCGATAGTACACCGAGGCCTCGGCCAAGGTGATAATCCAGCATAACATCCTCCGAGAAAACCAAGTGAAGCAGCCCGTACCGTAAACCGACACAGGTGGTTGGGATGAGTATTCTAAGGCGCTCGAGAGATTCATGGTTAAGGAACTAGGCAAAATAGACCCGTAACTTCGGGAGAAGGGTCGCCCCCCTCTGGGGGGGCCGCAGTGAAGAGGTCCAGGCGACTGTTTATCAAAAACACAGGGCTCTGCAAAATCGAAAGATGAAGTATAGGGCCTGACACCTGCCCGGTGCTGGAAGGTTAAGAGGAGATGTCATCTTCGGAGAAGCATTGAATTGAAGCCCCAGTAAACGGCGGCCGTAACTATAACGGTCCTAAGGTAGCGAAATTCCTTGTCGGGTAAGTTCCGACCTGCACGAATGGTGCAACGATCTGGACACTGTCTCAACCATGAGCTCGGTGAAATTGTAGTATCGGTGAAGATGCCGATTACCCGCAGTGGGACGAAAAGACCCCGTGCACCTTTACTATAGCTTCGTATTGACCCTGGGTAAGTAATGTGTAGGATAGCTGGGAGGCTGTGAAGCGGCGTCGCCAGGCGTTGTGGAGCCATTGTTGAAATACCAGCCTTTGCTTATTCGGGGCCTAACTCCCTATTGGGAGAACAGTGCGTGGTGGGTAGTTTGACTGGGGTGGTCGCCTCCAAAAGAGTAACGGAGGCTTCTAAAGGTACCCTCAATACGGTTGGCAATCGTGTGTAGAGTGCAATGGCACAAGGGTGCTTGACTGAGAGGCATACAGGCCGAACAGGTTGGAAACAAGAGCATAGTGATCCGGTGGTTCCGCATGGAAGGGCCATCGCTCAAAGGATAAAAGGTACGCCGGGGATAACAGGCTGATCTCCCCCAAGAGCTCATATCGACGGGGGGGTTTGGCACCTCGATGTCGGCTCGTCACATCCTGGGGCTGGAGAAGGTCCCAAGGGTTGGGCTGTTCGCCCATTAAAGTGGCACGCGAGCTGGGTTCAGAACGTCGTGAGACAGTTCGGTCTCTATCTACTGCGGGCGTTAGAAATTTGAGTGGATCTGACTCTAGTACGAGAGGACCGAGTTGGACCGACCTCTGGTGCACCAGTTGTTCCGCCAGGAGCATTGCTGGGTAGCTAAGTCGGGATGGGATAAGCGCTGAAAGCATATAAGCGCGAAACCCGCCACAAGATGGGATTTCTTTAAAGGGCCGTGGGAGATGACCACGTTGATAGGCCATAGGTGTAAGGGCAGCAATGTCGTAGCCGAGTGGTACTAATTGCCCGTAGACTTGCGCAACCGCGCCCCGTGAATTGTATTACCGTGGCGTCCTTTTTTAAGGACGCACCCTGTCCCTTTATGTTAACGATATTCGTTGCGCGAAACATCGCAACAGTGCACAAACAAGAGCGTGCACTTAAAACTTAAGGTGGCTCTGGCGATGGGGCCCACCCCTTTCCATTCCGAACAGGGAAGTTAAGCCCATCTGCGCCGATGGTACTGCTATACCAAGTGGGAGAGTAGGTCGCCGCCTTTTTTTGGAGAA
>NZ_JBEXAE010000017.1:0-3412 GCF_040566695.1 Sediminicola arcticus
TGAATTTGTCTGCGATTGTTGACAATTTGGAGACATTGACCACCATTGTGGCTAACACCGATGGTACTTTCACGTTTACAGATGAAAATGGAGCTCCTACGATTATAGATATTGCAAACTTAGAGACCTTGACCAGTGTCGCCTTGAATTCGGACAACACCAATCTCCAATTTATAGATGAGGATGGTACAGTTAACCTAATAGATCTTACCCCTTTAGTAGAAAACTTGGAGACATTAACTACTATGGTGGCTAACCCAGGAAGCACTTTTACTTATACGGATGAGACTGGAACCGCTACGACCATTGATATAAAAAACTTGGAGACCTTAACCTCTATTCTTAATAATGGAGATGGAACCATTACCTATACCGATGAAGTTGGTGCCAATCAAACTATTGATTTGGTTAGTAATGATGCGAATAACGACATTACGGTTGGTGCAGACGGAGGCTTATACTTGAATGTAGCTTCTGTGACCATTTCGGAAACGATAACCAATATTTCTGATACTGGGGATGGTACAATAACCTATGTAAATGAAGATGGTACCACCCAAAAAGTGAATAAGTCCGATATCATCGATAATTTGGATGGCACTTACACTTTTACCAATAACGATAGTAGTGATGTGATTATTAATACCAATGGTGTCAACATATCCAACGTGATTGCCGGTAATCGAATTGCAACGGTAACTGATGCGGCAGGAACTGTAACAGATATAGATGAGACAATTACAACCCTTACGGATAATGGAGATGGTACCTTCACTCATACCAGTGAAAATGGTACTGTTACATTATTTGATGCAAAGAGGTCCACAGTAGTGGATAATGCCAATGGCACCTATACCATTACTGATGAAATAGGTACGCCACAGGTTATTGATACAAGGGCAAATTCTAATCCTTATACCCCAACTTCAGGACTAATATCAACTAATGTACAAGGTGCAATAGATGAATTAGCATTATCAATAGATCAGGATTTAGGTAATTCTAATTTAACCCAAACAGCAGCTGTTGATCGAACTTATGATATAAACGGACAAAATCTTGGTTTCACCAATGGTCAAGTTGGTATAGGTATTGTGGCACCAACATCAACACTACATACAGCAGGTTCTTTTGCAACTTCAATAACTTCAATATTCGCGGATACTTCTTTAAATGAAACGCACCATACACTTATAATTGGAGCAACTTTGGAAATTGATCTACCTGCTGCAGATAGTTGTGTGGGACGCATTTATATTATTAAAAATCCAGCATCAAATCCAGTATCAACTCCACCAACTCCCGATTTCTCAGTCACATTTGCAATATTAGATGAATATATAGATTCTTTTGGAAATACTAAGACAACACTAGATGCAGGTGTAACTCAACTTCAAAGTGACGGTACTGACTGGCAACAAATCAACAACTAGCTATGAAAGGACTCCTTTTCATATCATTTCTCCTCCTAAGCTTGGTTGCCCAAGCCCAAACCGCCCTATATAACAGCGGGAATATCCGCATACACCAAGATGGAGCGATTGGGTTTCACACCAACCTCATTAATGATGCGTCTTTTGACCAAAATTTGGGGTTGGCAGGGTTTTACGGGAATAGGGCCATTACTGTTTCTGGGGCCTTTATGCCCATCTTTTATGATATAGAGTTTTTTAATGATAGAGGGGTTTTTCTGAACACTTCCATGGCCCTCACCAATGACGCCAACTTTGTCAGCGGGGATGTAATTACGCCGAGAAATTTAGAGGATATTTATTTAAATTTTATCCAAAATGGGGATTATTTTAGCATTTCAGATGCTACCAAAGTAGATGGGTATGCCGCCATTACCAACAAACAGTTCTTTAGTTTTCCCGTGGGCAACGCCCAACAAGTACGCCCTTTGATCCTCAACTCCAATGCTATAAATACGCTGGCAAAATGCGCCTATTTTTTTGAAGACCCCAATAACCCCAGTACCTTTGCTACCAGTTTTAACACCACTAGAAAAACTAGGGATGTAGATGTGGTGAGCACTACAGAATTTTGGCATTTAACAGGGAACGTGCCCTCTACCATTACCATTAGTTGGAATCAAGACAGCAACATCTCAGGGATAACCGATGCCGCCTATAAGGTGGGTATTGCTGGGTGGTCTAAGGTCGGGGACCAATGGGTAGATCTTGGAGCGGTAGCCCAGGGTGGCGATCTATCCGATGGGTTTGTTTCTTCCAACGAATTTATCCCCGATGACTATGCAGCCATAACCTTCGCCAGCTTAGCTATCCCAACCGAAATTTTAACGTTAGACAACTATTACCTCACGCCCAACAATGATGGACTTAATGACGCCCTAGTCATTTCAGAATTGGAACAATCGCCCAATAACCGTATTCAAATTTTCGACCGATTTGGCCTAAAAGTGTTCGATAAGATAAATTATACGAATGAATTTAGAGGATTTTCAAATATGGGAAATGTCGTGTTTGGTAAAAAAAATGGACTGCCCGCTGGAGTCTATTTTTACCTAGCCACTTTAAACGATTTGGGAACTGAATATCAAGGGTTTTTATACCTAAGAAGGTAAAATCCTACAGATATCTCGCTCGCTATAATACCGAATATAACGTTATTTCGAGCAACCTGTTTATTTCACAACATATTTACCCCACTTCGCAACATTAAGTTAGTCATAGGCTTGCTTCACCCTATTTTTGAACATCATAGAGCATAACGTCCATTCTGAATTTATGAACAAGTTTAAAAAATTCCTATTTTTCCTGCTTTTTATTGGAGCCAATTGCCTAACGGCACAGGTAAAAATTGGAGAAAACCCAAATAGCATAAATGCAGCTTCCATTATTGAATTGGAAAGCACTACAAAGGCATTTGTGCTTACCCGAGTTTCTAATACCCAGATGGAAAATATAGCACCGCTCCGCGGGGCAATGGTCTACAACACGGATGCACAATGTATTTTCTTCTACAGCGGAACAAAATGGTATAATCTCTGTAAGGGTGGTTCTTCGACCACTGGTGGTGTTGGCATACAATCTACAGTCGATAACGGCAATGGGACCTTTACCTTCAATTATACAGACGGAACAAATTTCACAACCCCAAATTTAAAAGGCGCAAAAGGAGACACTGGAACACAAGGAGCAACAGGTGCCAAAGGAGAGACCGGAGCAAAAGGGGATACCGGAGCCCAAGGAATACAAGGTGTAACAGGTACCAAGGGTCTAGATGGCATTAACGGTTCAACTGGTGCAAAAGGGGATACTGGAGCTACAGGAATACAAGGTGTAACAGGTGCCAAGGGCCTAGATGGCATTAACGGTACGATTGGAATAAACGGTACAACCGGAGATAAAGGTGATACTGGAGCAGCAGGTACAAACGGAACTAATGGAAC
>NZ_JBEXAE010000018.1:0-1470 GCF_040566695.1 Sediminicola arcticus
TCATAGGTACTGTGTTAAAAAACAAGTTTTTTCTTTAAAATATTAGGAAACAAATTGAGCAATCAATTTGTTATCCCGCGCAGCAAGAGCTTCATGCTTTTGCTGCTTTTTTGTTTCAAACTTCGCATCGTAAACTTCTTCATTCTTCCACAAGGTGTACATCAATATCAACAACTTTCTTTGAACTGCAATTAAGGCTACCAATGGCTTTGCTTTATTCGGTTTAAGTCTATTATAGAATTGTTTCAATGTTGGATTACAACGCACGCAAGTCATTGAGGGCATGTGTAAAGCAGCTCTGATGTGACTGTTCCCTCTTTTACTAATTCTGGTTTTGCCCTTAAAATTGCCAGACTCTCTTAATATGATATCATAACCTGCATAGCTGGCCAGTTGTTTTGTATTAACTATAGATTCAAATCCTAAGGTCTCTCCTACTACCGTAGCTGCAGACTTAAATGAAATACCCGGTATATTCGTTAGAAAGTCAATTTTCCGTTTGAGCTCTTCGTTTTCAGATATCAGTTCTTGCATCTCTTGTTCTATAATCGCTATCTGAGCATTGAGAAGCTTTAATCTGTTCTTATGCCTTTTTACAGCTTTAAAATTTTTTTAAACTCCTGAATCGATTGCTCCTTGGCGATTGTTTTCTGTTGTTCTATCTTTCAACAAAGAACTGCGCTCCCTGCTTAATCCTTTCAATTGCTGCAACTCCTCACTGGGTGGATGCCAAAGACGAATAGTCCGTTCCAAACCAAGCATGCTCAGCATTCTACTGTCTAGAGCATCGGTCTTTGAACGTTGATCTAAACTTTGCGCATAGCGCTTTACTCTACCTGATTGCATCACACAAACAGCATAGCCCTTAGAATGTAAATAATGGGCTATGCCTTGGTGGTACACTCCCGTAGCTTCCATCACTATCAAAAAATCTACACTGCTATCAACTAATTTCTTTAGCCATTTTAAAAGCGTTTTGTAGCCAAACAAATCATTGGAAACATCTTCATGTGAGATAAACTCTTTCTCTAGTTTACCTGTAAGAAAACCTAAAGACAATGATAACTTCAATTTTGAAACATCAATACCTAAACTTTGTTTTAAACGCTTTTCCATATCCTATTTTTTAAAGCTGAAATTCTCTTTATCACCTTTGCTCGCATTTGATTCGATCTCTGTGCTATAGGATCTAGGTACTGTTCAGATTCTAAGAAAATTATAGAAGGGCCGGATTTCTATGAAACGATATCACTTTTTGTGTATCTAGCCGAGAACTCGATATCACTTCTATTTAAGCTTATTATTAATTATCCAAGCTAATGCTTTAAAGCATTAGCTTGGGAAGAGTATGAAACCTATGAAACGATATCTTTATAAAGTATCTAGCCGAACCTCGAAATCACTCTTCTTTATCAACCCTTTTGTTATACTAAATATCTTATCTTCAAACTTAGAAACAAACATACGAGC
>NZ_JBEXAE010000019.1:0-1220 GCF_040566695.1 Sediminicola arcticus
TATAATACTCCCCAATTTTAGGACAGCAAGTTAAGTTGTAATTTAACCCTGTCAAATATGAAGAAATCAAGAAGAAAATTCAGTGCATCGTTCAAGGCCAAAGTGTCTATTGAGGCGTTAAAGGAGCAGAGCAGCCTGCAAGAGCTCGCTGCCAAATTCGAACTACATCCTACACAAATATCAAGTTGGAAACGGGAGTTTTTGGAAAATGCAGATCTGGCCTTCGGGTCCAAACCGGAAAAAGAAGATTCCGATTCCGGGACCGGGCCGCTTTACAATAAAATCGGTCAGTTACAGGTCGAGAACGATTTTTTAAAGAAAGCCTTGGGCAAATGAGTACTACCGAAAGAAGACAAAAGGTGTTAAGGTCCCATCCAAGGCTAAGTCTTGTCCAACAATGCAAGTTGCTTAATATCCATCGCTCCGGTCTTTATTATAGGCCCAGGAGCGAGAGCCCGTTGAACCTAAGACTCATGAAGGCAATGGATGAGTACTTTTTGGAACACCCCTACTATGGGGCGGAACGGATGACCGATTATCTGAACCTTGACCTTGGGTATCGTGTAAACGTTAAAAGGATAAGGCGTTTATATAAACTCATGGGCCTACAGGCCATCTATAGAAAGCCTAGGACCACGATCAGGGATCCCAAGAGCTACAAGTATCCTTATCTGCTAAAGGACCTTAAAATAGAACGCCCCGATCAGCTCTGGCAGACCGATATCACTTATATTCCTATGTTGCGGGGCTTTATGTACATGAATGCCATAATCGATGTACACAGTAGAAAAATACTTAATTGGAGTATTTCAAATTCAATGGACAAAGAGTGGTGCATAGAACTCTTAGAGGACACAATTGCCAAATACGGGGCACCGGAGATACATAATTCCGATCAAGGGTCTCAATACACCAGTACCCAATATATTGATGTACTTAAAGGACATAACATCCAAATATCCATGGACGGTAAGGGAAGAGCTTTGGATAACATTTACATCGAGCGTTTCTGGAAGTCGATCAAATATGAAAAGATATATCTTAATCCTCCGAACGGGGGACTGGATCTCTATCAAATGGTAAGGGAATATATTGAATTCTACAATACCAAAAGAAGGCATACAGAGATAGGAAAAGTACCGCCCGATCAAATTTATAACACTAAAAAAATGGCATCATAATTAATAATAAATATCTTTAAACTGTCTTACAGATGGGGA
>NZ_JBEXAE010000020.1:0-1168 GCF_040566695.1 Sediminicola arcticus
GTACGCCACAGGTTATTGATACAAGGGCAAATTCTAATCCTTATACCCCAACTTCCGGATTAATATCAACAGATGTACAAGGTGCATTAGATGAATTGGCGGCAAGTAACGCGGCTGATAACGATACGGATACTACTAATGAGATTCAGACTTTGACTTCTGCGGATGGTTCTGTGACCTTGACCCCAAGTGGAAATGATTACGATCTTTCTGTTGCGGCTGCCGATGGTTCGGAGACAATAGTTACTGGAGCAGGCATCAATGTGGTAATGGGAACAGGAACAACAGCAGATCCTTATATAATCACGGCTACGGAAGTAGATGGCAGCATCACTAATGAAGTAAACACGGCCTTTGCAGTGAACGGAGCAAACCTTGAGATCACGGATGCGAATAGTACATTATCTGTTCCATTGTCCTCATTAGGTACAGACGACCAAAACCTTAACCTTGTTGGGGATATCTTGAGCATAGAAGATGGCAACAATGTGGACCTAGCATCATACTTGGACAATACGGATGATCAGATAGTGACGGACTTCAGCATGGATGCCTCAAATATATTGACGATTACCTTGGAGGATGGGAATACACAGACTGTGGATCTTTCCTCTTTGAACAATAATGGTACGGACAACCAGGCGCTGAGCTTGGCTGGAAATATTTTGACCTTGGAAGATGGGGGTACGGTGGACCTTAGCCCATATTTGGATAATATTGACAATCAGCAAATAAGTCTATCGGGGAATATTTTGACCCTTGGGAATGGTACTGGTGTAGATACCACAGTGGATCTGTCAGGATATATTTCTACCGATGACCAGGCTTTGACCTTGGCAGCAGGCAATATATTGACCCTTGAAGATGGGGGTATGGTAGACCTGACATCATTTTTGGACAACACGGATAACCAGCAGATCACGACATTCAGCCTTGACAATACAACCGATGTACTTACCTTGACCTTAGAGGATGGAGGAACGCAAACGGTGGATTTCAGCACGGTACTTGCCGCTGCGGACAATCAGCAGTTGACCTTGGCAGCAGGTAATATATTGACCTTGGAAGATGGGGGTACGGTAGACCTGACTTCCTTTTTGGACAATACGGACGACCAGCAGATCACGACATTCAGCCTTGACAATACAACCGATGTACTTACCTTGAC
>NZ_JBEXAE010000021.1:0-597 GCF_040566695.1 Sediminicola arcticus
AACGAACGGCCACCAAGAACAAGATGCACGGCGAAGAGGTGCTAGGGTTACCCTCAAAGTTTGTTTATCGTTCTTTGATACGTAACAAGAAGCAGCTTAATAAGGAGGTAGCAGCTATCGAATCAAAGATTTTGTCTTTGGTAAAACAAGAGAAACAACATCAGTTGACCTTACTTAATAGTATTTCAGGCATCGGAATCAGGACGGCTCTTTTTTTGATAGTAAGTACCGATGGTTTCAAGTAGTTCGAAACGGCATCACAGCTTTGTAGTTATGTTGGTATAACCCCAACGATACGCGAGTCAGGGAGCAGCTTAAGAGGTCGTGCACGAATAAGTAAGGTCGGTAATAAAAAGCTTCGGAATTTATTATTTCTATGTTCCTTTAATGCTTGTAAGCAAAACAAGTCTTGCAAGGAAGTTTATGAGCGAATCGTGAACAAAGGAAAGAGTAAGAAACTAGCATTGATAGCAGTTGCTAACAAACTACTCAAACAGTCTTTTGCTATTGCAAAATCTGGTAGACCATATGATGAAACTTACGTTTCAATATTGCCTAGATAAATATGAAGATAGATCGAATAAAAAAAGCTCAAAG
>NZ_JBEXAE010000022.1:0-525 GCF_040566695.1 Sediminicola arcticus
ACCGATGTACTTACCTTGACCTTAGAGGATGGAGGAACGCAAACGGTGGATTTCACTGCGGTATTGGCGGCAGCCGATACGAATACCACGAACACTAGATTAGAAATTAATGGTTCTGACTTGGAATTGGAAGATTCAGAGGGAGCAGTTTTGTCTGTTTCTCTTGCGGCATTAGCGGCAGCAACGGATACAGATGATCAAACATTGAGCATAGTAGGAAACGACTTAAGTATACTTGATGGTAATACTGTAACCCTGCCTTCTGCAGATGGTACGGAAACAAAAGTTAATGCGGGATCCAACGTAACCGTTGCAGGGGATGGATCTATAGCTACACCTTATGTAGTTAGTGTTGCCACATTGGACGATGCGGATGCCGACTCAACCAACGAAATACAAGCCTTGACCTCTACGGATGGTTCGGTGACATTGACACCTAGTGGAAATGATTTCGATCTTTCAGTTGCCGCTGCTGATGGTTCGGAGACAATAGTTACTGGAGCAGGCATCAATGTGGTAACGGGA
>NZ_JBEXAE010000023.1:0-507 GCF_040566695.1 Sediminicola arcticus
ACCTCTTCGCCGTGCATCTTGTTCTTGGTGGCCGTTCGTTTCTTTAAATAACTGTCAAGTAACCGAAAGAGCTGTAAACACTCACTCTGCACATCGGTAAGGGCAGTATAAAGAGGTACTTCGTTTATTACGGCATATTCACATATCGCCTTCGCATCGCTCTTATCGGTCTTTACCTTGGCTAATTTCATCTGTATAAAACGCTTTACGGATAAGGGATTTACAACAGATACCGTAATCCCATTTTTATAAAGAAACTGCGCCAGACGATAATGGTAATACCCCGTAGCTTCCATCACTAAAAGACTATTGGCAGGTAATTGTTTCAATAGCTTCTTGAATCCTGTTTCATCATTCTTCATTTGCACATGGCCACTTTTACTACCAAAGCAATCAAAGACATCTTTACTGATATCGACTCCGAAAGTTTCATTATATTTATTCATAAGTACTGATTTATGAAAGAACCAGCTACTTCTGCTCACAACAACTTGAAAACGAGATCTA
>NZ_JBEXAE010000024.1:0-464 GCF_040566695.1 Sediminicola arcticus
AAATTCAATTGGGTAACATTCCCATCCTCATCTGTATAATCAATATTGGTGTCGTCTGCGTTCAAAGCGATGCTGGTCAACGTCTCCAGATTAGAGATATCGATGATGGTTGGACTTCCGTCCTCATCGGTATAGGTTAACGTACCGTCTACATTAGCCACAATGGTGGTCAATGTCTCCAAATTGTCAACAATCGCAGATAAATTCAATTGGGTAACATTCCCATCCTCATCTGTATAATCAATATTGGTGTCGTCTGCGTTCAAAGCGATGCTGGTCAACGTCTCCAGATTAGAGATATCGATGATGGTTGGACTTCCGTCCTCATCGGTATAGGTTAACGTACCGTCTACATTAGCCACAATGGTGGTCAATGTCTCCAGGTTGTCAACAATCGCAGACAAATTCAATTGGGTAACATTCCCATCCTCATCTGTATAATCAATATTGGTGTCGTCTGCGTT